>NZ_JBHYVM010000033.1:0-69751 GCF_042750105.1 Streptomyces sp. NPDC059443
GGGGTTTGCCCCCCCCCGGCCCGGCCCCCCCGGGGCTCGGGGGCGGGGGGGGCCCCCCGGGGTGGGGGCGGGGGCGGGGTGGGGGAAAGGCCCGCCGCAGGCGGAGCGGTCAGCCGCGGAGGGCGGCGATGGTTGATGCCAGGGCCGACGGGACGTCGGGGACGAGGGTGTGGGCGCCGTCGCGGACGATGTGGCGGCCGCCGACCACCGTGTGGCGGATGTCCGAGGCCGTGGCGGCGAAGACGGCGGTCTCCGCACCCAGCCGAGGCACGGCGCCCGCCGTCCGGACGGAGTCCAGCGCGACCGTGGTGAAGTCCGCGAGCGCACCCGCCTCCAGGCGCCCCGCATCGGCCCACCCGAGCGCCGCGTGGCCGTCGGCCGTGGCGGCCGTCAGCAGCGCGTTCGCCGTCCAGTGCCCCCGCGTGCGGCTGCTGAGCCGCTCGTTGAGCTCCATCGCGCGGGCCTCTTCGAGCAGGTCGATCACGGCGTGGCTGTCGCTGCCGAGCGAGAGCGGGCTGCCCGCGCGCTGGAGGCGTACGGCCGGGCCGATTCCGTCGGCGAGGTCGCGTTCGGTGGTGGGGCACATGCACGTGCCGGTGGTGGTGCCGCCCAGGAGGGAGATGTCCGCGTCCGTGAGGTGCGTGTTGTGCACCCCGGTGGTGCGCGGGCCCAGCACCCCGTGGTCGGCGAGGAGCTGCGTCGGGGTGCGGCCGTGGGCCGCCAGGCAGGCCTCGTTCTCGGCGGTCTGCTCCGAGAGGTGGACGTGCAGGGGGGCCCGGCGCTCCTCGGCCCAGCGGGCCACGGTGGCGAGCTGCCCGGCCGGCACGGCGCGGACCGAGTGGATCGCGGCGCCGATCAGGGCGTGCGGACGGGGCTTGAGGGCACCGACCCGCTCGGCCCAGGCGTCCGCCGTGCCGTCGGAGAAGCGGAGCTGGTGGGGCTCGGGGGCCTGGCCGAAGCCCGACGACAGGTACGCGGTGTCCAGGAGGGTGATCCGGATACCGGCCTCGGCGGCGGCCTCGATCAGCGCCTCGCCCATGGCGTTGGGGTCGGCGTAGGGGGTACCGCCCGGCGCGTGGTGGACGTAGTGGAACTCGCCGACGGCCGTGATCCCGGCCAGCGCCATCTCCGCGTAGACCGCCCGGGCGAGCGCGAAGTAGCTGTCGGGGGTGAGGTTCTGGGCGACCTGGTACATGAACTCGCGCCAGGTCCAGAAGGTTCCCGAACCTACCTGGACCAGGGAGCGCAGCGCCCGGTGGAAGGCGTGGCTGTGCGCGTTGGCCAGGCCGGGGACGGTGAGCCCGCGCAGGATCTCCGCGCCCGGGGGCGGGGTCTCGGACCCGGGTCCGGTCCGCAGGGCGGCGATCCGCCCGTCCGCCGAAACGTCCAGGGCTACGCCCGGCTCGACATGGGTGCCGAGCCAGGCGTGCTCCAGCCAGTACGTCTTGTGCGCGGTCAACGGCACGCGAGACCTTCCAGTACGTCGGCGAGGGCGAGGACGCCTGCCACGCAGTCGTCCTCGGCGGCGAACTCCCGCGGGGAGTGGGAGACGCCGGTGGGGTTCCGTACGAACAGCATCGCCGTCGGGACGGCCGCGGAGAGGATTCCCGCGTCGTGTCCCGCGCCGGTGCCGAGGACGGGGACGGCCCCGCCCAGGATCCGGTTCATCTCGTCGCGCAGGGCGTGTTCGAACTCGACGACCGGGGTGAAGGACTCCCGGACGATGTCCAGGTCGATCCCGTCCCGGTCGGCGCTCTCGCGGGCGGCCTTCTCGATGGCGGTCACGACCGTGTCGAGGGTGGCCTGGTCGGCGGCGCGGGAGTCGAGCCAGCCGCGTACGAGCGAGGGGATGGCGTTGACCCCGTTGGGCTCCACGGAGATCTTCCCGAAGGTGGCCACGGCTCCGGCGAGGGCCGCCTCGGTGCGGGCCGCGAGCACGGTCTGCGCGTAGGTGATCATCGGGTCGCGGCGGTCCACCAGGCGGGTGGTGCCCGCGTGGTTGGCCTCGCCGTGGAAGTCGAAGCGCCAGCGGCCGTGCGGCCAGATCGCGGAGGCGATGCCGACCCGGTCGCCGGACAGGTCCAGGGCGCGGCCCTGTTCCACGTGCAGTTCGACGAAGGCGCCGATGCGGGCGAGGCGTTCGGGGTCGGCCCCGATGGCGGCGGGGTCGTACCCGGCGGCCTCCATGGCCTCGGGCAGCCGGATGCCGTCCGCGTCGCGCAGCTCGTACGCCTTCTCCTTGGTCAGCTGCCCGGCGGCCAGCCGGGAGCCGACGCAGGCGAGGCCGAAGCGGGCCCCTTCCTCGTCACCGAAGTTGGTGATGGCCAGTGGCCTGGCGAACTCCGCGCCCCTCCTGCGGAGTTCGTCCAGGGCCGCGAAGGAGGACACCACCCCGAGGGGGCCGTCGAAGGCCCCGCCGTCGGGGACGGAGTCCAGGTGGGAGCCGGTGACCACGGCGTCACCGGCTTGGGGGTCGCCGAGCCAGGCCCACTGGTTGCCGTTGCGGTCGGTCTCGTACGCGAGCCCGCGCGCCTCCGCTTGCGCGCGGAACCAGGTGCGGCAGTCGGTGTCGGCCCCGGTCCAGGCGTAGCGGCGGTACCCGCCGCTGCCCTGGTCCCGGCCGATGGGCCGGAGCTCGGCCCACATCTCGTGGAACGAGGCTCCGGCCGCGGCTTCCTGGGTCACGCCGAGTCGCCTTCGCGCATCGGGATGCGGACGCCGCGCTCGTCGGCCACCGATTCGGCGATGTCGTAGCCGGCGTCGACGTGGCGGATGACGCCCATGCCCGGGTCGTTGGTCAGCACGCGGCGGATCTTCTCGCCCGCGAGCTTGGTGCCGTCGGCGACGGTGACCTGGCCGGCGTGGATCGAGCGGCCCATGCCGACGCCGCCGCCGTGGTGGATGGAGACCCAGGAGGCGCCGGAGGCCACGTTGACCATGGCGTTGAGCAGCGGCCAGTCGGCGATCGCGTCGGAGCCGTCCAGCATGGCCTCGGTCTCGCGGTACGGGGAGGCCACCGAGCCGCAGTCGAGGTGGTCGCGGCCGATGACCAGCGGCGCGGCGAGCGTGCCGTCGGCCACCATCTCGTTGAAGCGCTCGCCGGCCTTGTCGCGCTCGCCGTAGCCCAGCCAGCAGATGCGCGCGGGCAGGCCCTGGAAGTGGACGCGCTCGCCGGCCATCTTGATCCAGCGGTGCAGGGACTCGTTCTCCGGGAAGAGCTCCAGCATCGCCTTGTCGGTCTTGTGGATGTCCGAGGCCTCGCCGGACAGCGCCGCCCAGCGGAAGGGGCCCTTGCCCTCGCAGAACAGCGGCCGGATGTAGGCGGGGACGAAGCCGGGGAAGGCGAACGCGCGCTCGTAGCCCGCGAGCTGGGCCTCGCCGCGGATGGAGTTGCCGTAGTCGAAGACCTCGGCGCCCGCGTCCATGAAGCCAACCATGGCCTCGACGTGCTTGGCCATCGACTCGCGGGCGCGGGTGGTGAATCCGGCCGGGTCCTTGGCCGCGTAGTCCGCCATGTCGTCGAAGTCGACGCCGGTGGGGAGGTACGCGAGGGGGTCGTGCGCGGAAGTCTGGTCCGTCACGATGTCGATCGGCGCGCCCTCGGCCAGCATCTGCGGGAGCAGGTCGGCGGCGTTGCCGAGGAGGCCGATGGAGAGCGGCTTGCGGGCGTCGCGCGCCTCGACGGCGAGCTGCAGCGCGTGGCGCAGGTCGTTGGCCTTGACGTCGAGGTAGCGGTGCTCGATGCGGCGGTCGATGGCGCGCGGGTCGACGTCGATGCAGATCGCGACGCCGTCGTTCATCGTCACGGCCAGCGGCTGGGCGCCGCCCATGCCGCCGAGGCCGGCGGTGAGGGTGATGGTGCCGGCCAGGGTCCCGCCGAACTTCTTGGCGGCGACGGCCGCGAAGGTCTCGTAGGTGCCCTGGAGGATGCCCTGGGTGCCGATGTAGATCCACGAACCGGCCGTCATCTGGCCGTACATGGTCAGGCCCAGGTTCTCCAGGCGGCGGAACTCCTCCCAGTTGGCCCAGTCGCCCACCAGGTTGGAGTTGGCGAGCAGCACGCGCGGCGCCCACTCGTGCGTCTGCATCACGCCGACCGGACGGCCGGACTGGACGAGCATCGTCTCGTCCTGCTTCAGCGTCTGGAGGGTGCGGACCATGGCGTCGTACGAGCGCCAGTCGCGGGCGGCCTTGCCGGTGCCGCCGTAGACGACGAGCTTGTCGGGGTGCTCGGCGACCTCGGGGTCGAGGTTGTTCTGGAGCATCCGCAGCGCGGCCTCCTGCTGCCATCCCAGGGTGCTCAGGTCGGTACCTCGTGCGGCACGTACGGGGCGGGGTCCTGACATGGCGGTGCCTCCTCCGGTGTTGGTTAATCCATTCACATACTCACTCCCTGAATAGATTCAGTCAACAGCTGCGGCCCGCCGCGCCGGATGATGGGATGAACGACATGGCCAACACACCGCTTACGCACACCAGCCCCTCCACACCGGGGACACCGGCCGCGCGACGGGACCTGGCCGTAAAAGCCGCCGTGGCGCAGGGCCTGATCGGGCCGGCCCCGGACCTCGGCCCCGACCCCTCCCTCGTCTGCCTGCTGGACACCGCCGGCATCCGCGCCTCCGCCGCCGCCCTGACGGACGCCTTCGCGGCCGCCCTCCCCGCCGGCACCCCGGTCCTGCACGCCTTCGCCGTCAAAGCCGCCCCGCTCGTCCCCGTCCTGCGGCTGCTCGACGACGCGGGGATCGGCTGCGAGGTCGCCAGCCCCGGCGAGCTGGCCCTGGCGCGGGCGGCCGGGGTCACACCGGAGCGGACCGTCCTCGACTCCCCCGCCAAGACCCCCGCCGAGCTGCGCGAGGCCCTCTCCCTCGGCATCGCCGTCAACCTGGACAACCGCCAGGAGCTCCAGCGCCTGGACGCGCTGGTGGCCGCCGCTCCGACCGGCTCCCCCATCGGGATCCGGATCAACCCGCAGACCGGCGCGGGGGCCATCGACGCCCTCTCCACCGCCAAGGCCACCTCGAAGTTCGGCGTCGCCCTGCGCGATCCGGGCGCGCGCGAATGGCTCGTACGGGCCTTCGTGGACCGGCCGTGGCTCACCCGGCTGCACCTCCACTCGGGCTCCCAGGGCGTTTCCCTCTCCCTGATCGGCGAAGGCGTACGGGAGCTGTACGCCCTGGCCGAGGAGATCAACGCGGCGGCCGGCCGCCGGCAGGTGGACACCCTGGACATCGGCGGCGGCCTGCCGGTGAACTTCGACTCGGACGAGGTCACGCCCACCTACGCCGACTACGTGGCGGCCCTGCGCTCCGCCGCCCCCGGGCTGTTCTCGGGCGCGTACGGCCTGGTCACGGAGTTCGGGCGGTCGCTGCTGGCGAAGCACGGGCTGGTGCTGTCGCGCGTGGAGTACACGAAGACCACCGGCGGCCGCGCGATCGCCCTGACCCACGCGGGGGTCCAGCTGGCCACCCGTACGGTCTACAACCCGGCGGCCTGGCCGCTGCGGATCCTGCCCTACGACGCCAAGGGCACCCCGCTGACGGGCCCGCCCGTCCCCCAGGACATCGCCGGCCCCGCCTGCTTCGCGGGCGACCTCCTGGCCACGGCCCGGGAGCTCCCGCTGCTGTCCCCCGGGGACCTGATCGCCGTCCCCGACACGGGTGCGTACGCCTTCACGGCGCACTACGGCTACAACAGCCTGCCGCGTCCGGCGATCTTCGGATTCACGGTGCCGGAGCCGGGGCCGGGGCGTCACCCGGAGCCGGAGTCGGTCCGGTTCGCCCCCGTGCGGGCGGCGCAGTCGCTGTCGGCAATCGCCGCGGAAGCCGGCGCAGCCACGCCAGACGCGCTGCTCTGACCCCGCCGGGCCGCTGCGCGATGCCAGTGCCGGGCTGCGGGTGTTCCGCTGCGCGGGGCGTGTCCCCTCCCGCCCTTCCACCGTTCCCCGGGCTCCGCCCGGACCCGGTCCTCAAACTCCCCCAGCTACCGCTGGGAGGTGCCCCCGGGACGGGCTGGAGGGGGACGCCAGCGTCGCCGCGATCGCCGGGGTGAGGCCCGCCACCACCTCGTCCGGGGTCAGTGAAGCCACTCCCGGCAGTCGGAGCAGGTAGCGGACCAGCGCCAGGCCCAGGAGCTGCGCCGAGATCAGGCCCGCCACCCGCCGGGCCCGCTCCGGGCCCAGTGCCCGGCCCAGCGCGGGGGCGACCTGGGTCGCGAAGACCTCCCGCATCCGCTCCGCCGCCGCCTCGTTGGTCACCGCGGAGCGCAACAGCACCAGTAGCGCGTCGTCCGCCGGATCGCCTTCCCACCGGTCCACGAAGTGCCGTAGGACCACTCCCGCCATGTCCTCCGGCGGGACCGCCGAGAGGTCCGGCAGCCGCAGGTCCACCGCCAGCGCGGCGCCGAAGAGCTGCTCCTTGTTCCCGAAGTACCGCATCACCATCGACGGGTCGATCTCCGCGTCCGCCGCGACCGCGCGGATGGTCGTCCGTTCGTACCCCTGCGCGGCGAACCGTTCCCGCGCGGCCCGCAGGATCGCCGCTTTGGTCTGCGCGCCCCGGCCCTCGTGCTCTGCGTCTTGCCTCATGCCAACAAATGTAGGCCAACAACCGTTGACACTCCAGTGCGGCCGCCGCATCCTTGCATCAACGGTTGTTGGCCAACACTCGTTGGCATCCCGTAGGAGGCTCAGAATGTCCGGATCGCTCCCCGCCGCACTCCCCGCCACCACCCACGTCGCGATCGTCGGCGCCGGTCCCACCGGCCTCGCCCTTGCCCTCACCCTCGCCGGGGCCGGCATCGACTTCGTGCTCCTCGACCGGCAGGCCGAGGGCGCCAACACCTCCCGCGCCGCCGTGGTCCACGCCCGCACCCTGGAGGTCTTCGACGAGCTCGACCCGACCGGGGCCCTGACCGCCGAGCTGATCCGCCGCGGCATCCCCGTCAACCGGTTCCAGATCCGCGACGGCGCCCGCCCCCTCGCCGCCGTCACCTTCGACGGCCTGCCCACGGCCCACTCGTACGCCCTGATGCTCCCCCAGGACCAGACCGAGGCCGTGCTCCTCGACCGCCTCCGCGCCCTCGGTGGCGATGTCCACCGCCCCTACGAGGTCACCGGCGTCCGCCAGGACGAGGACGGCGGCGGGGTCACCCTCACCACCGCCACCGGCGAGACCCTGCGCGCCGCTTACGCCGTCGGCGCGGACGGCATGCACAGCACGGTCCGCGAGGCCGCCGGGATCGGGTTCACCGGCAGCGCCTACGGGGAATCCTTCGTCCTCGCCGACGTGGTGATGGACTGGGCCCCCGGCCCCGGCGAGGTCTCCCTCACCTTCGGCAGGGCCGGCCTCACCGTGGTCGCCCCGCTGCCCGAAGGCGGATCCCCCGCCTCCCCCGCCGGGCTCCCGGGAGCGGGGCGGCGCTACCGCGTCGTCGCCACCGTCACCGAGGCTCCCGCCGAGCCGGACCTCTCCTTCGTCCAGGCCCTGCTGGACGCCCGCATCCCCGGCCAGGCCACCGTCACCGGCCTCACCTGGTCGTCGAGGTTCCGGATCCACCACCGGGTCGCCGACCGCTACCGCTCGGGCCGCCTGCTGCTCGCCGGTGACGCCGCGCACGTGCACAGCCCGGCCGGCGGCCAGGGCATGAACACCGGCATCCAGGACGGCCACGCCCTCGGCCTCGCCCTCTCCCGCGCCCTCGCCTCCGGGAAGCCGGGCGACCTCGACCCGTACGAGGCCACCCGCCGGCCCGTCGCCCTGCGCGTGGTGGCGCTGACCGACCGGATGACCCGCGTCGCGAACCTCCACGACCCGGCCCTGCGCGCCGTACGCAACACCCTGCTCCCGCTCCTCGCCCGCGTCCCGGCGCTCCGCAAGCGCCTCGCCACCGAGCTGGCCGAGCTCAACTACCGGTGAGCCGACGGGAATCACCGACGCGGGATCACTCCACGAACAGGCCCCGCGCCGCGGCCCTCGCGTCGAAGGCCTCCAGCCGCGCCTGCGCGTCCGGCAGCGCGTCCGCCATCGCCTCCAGCAGCACCCGCCCCAGCAGCATCGGCGCGCACGCGGTGTCGAAGGCCAGTCCGGTCCCGACCGGCGCCGGGATCAGCAGGTCCGAATGCCCGGCCACCGGGGCGAAGGCCGAATCGGCGACCGTCACCACCGTCAGCCCGGCCGCCCGCCCGTGGTCCAGCGCCTCCGCGACCTCCTTGGGGTGGCGGGGCAGCGCGAAGCACAGGAGGGTCGAGGCCCCGGCGGCGACGGCCGCGTCGATCCGGTCGGCGAGCATCGAGCCGCCCTCGTCGAGCAGCCGCACGTCCGGATGGACCTTCGAGGCGAAGTACGCGAACCCGCGCGCCTGCGAGGAGGCCGCCCGCAGCCCCAGTACGGGCAGCGGCCTCGACGCGGCCAGCAGCCGCCCCGCCTCCTGGACCGGCGCCGGGTCGGCGAGCATCGCCGACAGCTGCCGCAGGTTCTCGATCTCGCCCTGAACGGCCTGCTGGTACTCGTTGTACGCGTCCTCGTGCCCGCCCCCGGCCCGCCCCGCGGGGGCCACCTCCCGCAGGTGCTTGCGCAGCGCCGGGTAGCCGTCGAAACCCAGGGCCACCGCGAACCGGGTCACCGACGGCTGGCTCACGCCGGCCAGTTCGGCGAGCTCCACGCTCGACAGGAACGGCACCTCGGCGGCCCCGCGCACCATGCAGTGCGCGATGCGCCGCTGGGTCGGCGTCAGCCGGTGCCCCTCGAACAGCTTCTGCAGCCGCGCTGCCGGGCTCTCGCTCATCCCGCCCCCTCCGTCCCGTACGTCCCCGGTGAGATATTCAGTCACGAAGCACTCTGCATGCGGTTATGCAGGACGGCAACCCGCGCCCGCGATCCGAGACTCCCGGGACCGGCAATACGGGGGCTAGCCCCCGTGCCCGTACGGGTGGCGGTTCCTACCCTGGGGGCATGGAGTCCCAGGAGCTGAAGAAGGAATTCGCCGCCACGTTGGACGCCCGGCGCGAGCTGGGGCCCGAGTACGAGGCCGCGCTGGTGGATTCGTTCGTGGAGAAGATCGACACCCAGGTCCGGCGGCGGCTGGCGGAAGAGCGGCTGTCCGCCGCCCGCGGTCCGGGACGCCCGGAGGAATCGCCGGCGGGCAACTTCGGGGAACGCTTCGGGTTCGCGATCGTCACCCTGGTGCTGGCGATCCCGCTCTCGGCGATCGGCGCGGCCCAGGCCCACCTGCCCGGCCTGATCGTGGTCTGGCTCGGCATCCTGGGCGTCAACTTCGTCCACGCGTCGAAGTCCCTGCGGCGGCCCGAGCCGGACCCGCAGGACTGAAGCACAGGACTGAATCGCGGAGCTGAACCGCACGACGGAATCGCGGAGCCGAATCGCGGGCCGGCCCGCGGAAGTTTGTCGCGGGGACCGCCGCACCCCGGTTGCCCGGGGGCGGGACGACGGCGGTCCCCGCGAAGGACACGGGCCGGGTCAGGGCCGTCCGCGCGTCCGTGGCGTCGAACGCGGTCCGGGAGCCGCTCCGGAAGTGCGCCAACGCCGTTCGTGGCGCCGGCCGGGTCCCGGTTCCCCGGGCTTCCCTGCCGACAACCACCACTGTGCCGGAGCCGTGTTAAGCGGGTGCTGCCACTACGTGTCGGGCCCGTACCGTTTGCGCGTCGGCCAAGGCACGGGCCCCCGTACCGCTTCGGGCTACTTCGCGGACTTCGCGAGGAAGGCCAGCAGGTCCTGACGGCTCACCACACCGGTCGGCTTGCCTTCGACCAGCACGATCGCCGCGTCGGCCTCGCCGAGCACCGCCATCAGTTCGGCCACCGGCTCGCCGGAGCCGACCTGCGGGAGCGGCGCGGACATGTGCTTCTCCAGCGGGTCGCCGAGGGAGGCGCGCTGCGCGAACAGTGCCGCCAGCAGCTCCTTCTCGACCACCGAGCCGATGACCTCGGCCGCCATCACGTCGGGGTGGCCGGCGCCCGGCTTGACGATCGGCATCTGCGAGACGCCGTACTCGCGCAGCACCTCGATGGCCTCCCCGACGGTCTCCTCGGGGTGCATGTGGACGAGGGAGGGGATACCGCCCTCCTTGTCGGCCAGGACGTCGCCGATGCGGGCCGACGGGCCGGCCTCCTCCAGGAAGCCGTGTCCGGCCATCCACTCGTCGCTGAAGATCTTGCTGAGGTAGCCGCGCCCGCTGTCCGGGAGCAGGACGACGACCACGTCGTCCGGGCCGAGCCCTTCGGCGGCGCGCAGCGCGGCGACGACCGCCATGCCGCAGGAACCGCCGACGAGGAGGCCCTCCTCCTTCGCCAGGCGACGGGTCATCTGGAAGGAGTCCTTGTCGGACACCGCGATGATCTCGTCCGTGACGTTGCGGTCGTAGGCGGTCGGCCAGAAGTCCTCGCCGACGCCCTCGACGAGGTACGGGCGGCCGGAGCCGCCGGAGTAGACCGAGCCCTCGGGGTCGGCGCCGATGACCTTGACAAGGCCACCGCTCACCTCCTTGAGGTAGCCGCCGGTGCCGGAGATCGTGCCGCCCGTGCCGACGCCGGCCACGAAGTGGGTGATCTTCCCGTCCGTCTGCTCCCACAGCTCGGGACCGGTGGTCTCGTAGTGCGAACGCGGGTTGTTCGGGTTGCTGTACTGGTCGGGCTTCCAGGCACCGGGCTCGCGCGCGAGACGGTCGGACACGTTGTAGTACGAGTCCGGGTGCCCGGGGTCGACGGCGGTCGGGCAGACCACGACCTCGGCGCCGTACGCACGCATCACGTTGATCTTGTCGGTCGAGACCTTGTCAGGGCAGACGAAGATGCACTTGTAGCCCTTCTGCTGGGCCACGATGGCGAGTCCTACACCCGTGTTGCCGCTCGTCGGCTCCACGATGGTGCCGCCGGGCTTGAGTGCTCCGCTCTGCTCGGCGGCTTCGATCATCCTGACGGCGATCCGGTCCTTCACGGATCCGCCGGGATTGAAGTACTCGACCTTGGCCAGCACGGTGGCCTGGAGGCCTTCGGTCACACGGTTGAGCTTCACCAGCGGGGTGTTGCCGACGAGGCTGATCATCGAGTCGTGGAATTGCACCATGTTCTCCAAGGAGGGGACTCCACGGGTTCTCCGGGAGGCTCGGCCAGAGTATGCGGAAAGGGATTGGCCGACCGTGCGTACGGGGCAGGAAGGTCAAACAGGACCGGGTGCCGAGGAGGTGGCCTGAAGGGTGTCGAGGGCGAGGACGGCCCGCCGGATCGCGGCGGGCGCGGCGTACGGCGGCGGCGGGCTCGGGCTCGTCGGGGTCGCCGCGGTGGGTCTGGTCGTGGCGGAAATGCAGTTCGCGAAGCGGACGGTCGGCACCGGACTGCCCGATCCGCCGCGCGCGGACGGGCTGTACGGGGGCGAGTTCGGCGGTCCCGAGATGAGTCCGGGCCCACTGCGGCTCGGCATGCTGGGCGATTCCACGGCCGCCGGGCTGGGCGTGCGGCGGGCGAGACAGACCCCGGGCGCACTGCTGGCCTCTGGGCTGGCGGCGGTGGCCGAGCGGCCGGTGGAGCTGCGCAACGTGGCGCTGTCCGGGGCCATGTCGGACGACCTGGACCGGCAGGTGGGTCTACTGCTCGACGGCGCGGCCGGGAACGACGGGCCGGCCCCCGACGTGTGCGTGATCATCATCGGCGCCAATGACGTGACCCGGCGGATGCCGCCGACCCAGTCGGTGCGGCTGCTGACCTCGGCGGTACGCAGACTGCGGCTCGCGGGCTCCGAGGTCGTGGTCGGCACCTGCCCGGACCTGGGGACCATCGAGCCGGTGTACCAGCCGCTGCGGTGGCTGGCCCGCCGGGTCTCGCGCCAGCTGGCGGCCGCCCAGACGATCGGGGTGCTCGCGCTGGGCGCCCGTACCGTCTCGATGGGCGACCTGATGGGGGCGGAGTTCGCGGCGAACCCGCGCGAGATGTTCGGCCCGGACTCCTACCACCCGTCGGCGGAGGGGTACGCGACCGCCGCGATGGCCGTGCTGCCGACCCTGTGCGCGGCGCTGGGCGTCTGGCCCGAGTCGGACCGCCTCGACGTGTCGCGCAACGAGGACATGCTCCCGGTGGCCAAGGCCGCCTCCGCGGCGGCGGGGCTGGCGGGTACGGAGGTCACGGGGGCCCGCGGGCCCTGGGCCCTGCTCAAGCACCGGCGCAGGCGGCGGGTACCTGGCGAGGACCTCACCGAGCGGAACGGACCGCAGAACGGCCAGCAGAGCGAGCAGCAGGGCGGACAGCCGGGCGAGCGGCGGGGCGAGCCGCAGGGCGGGCAGCGCACGGAGCACGAGGAGCAGACTGGAGGGGGAGGGACCGGCGAGGCGGCCGGGGGCGCGCCCAGAGCGACCGGAGTCACACCGTAAGGGCAGTGACCTCGACGGTACGGGGCGGTAACTTCGCATGCGGTCCCGGTACGACACCACCTCCCTTGGAGCCCCGATGCCCGAAGCCGTCATCGTTTCCACCGCCCGGTCGCCGATCGGCCGTGCCTTCAAGGGATCCCTCAAGGACGTCCGCCCGGACGATCTGACGGCCACGGTCATCCAGGCCGCCCTCGCCAAGATCCCCGAGCTGGACCCGCGCCAGATCGACGACCTGATGCTGGGCTGCGGCCTCCCGGGCGGCGAGCAGGGACACAACCTGGGCCGCATCGTCGCCGTGCAGATGGGCATGGACTACCTGCCCGGCACCACGATCACCCGTTACTGCGCCTCCTCGCTCCAGACCTCGCGGATGGCCCTGCACGCCATCAAGGCGGGCGAGGGCGACGTCTTCATCTCCGCGGGCGTGGAGATGGTGTCCCGGTCCGTGAAGGGCTCCTCCGACGGCCTGCCGGACACCCACAACCCGTTCTTCGCCGACTCCGAGGCCCGTACCGCCTCGGTCGCCCAGAGCACCGGCTCCTCCTGGCACGACCCGCGCACGGACGGCCTGGTCCCCGACGCGTACATCGCGATGGGGCAGACCGCCGAGAACCTGGCCCGCCTCAAGGGCGTGACCCGCCGCGACATGGACGAGTTCGGCGTCCGCTCGCAGAACCTGGCCGAGGAAGCCATCAAGAACGGCTTCTGGGCCCGCGAGATCACCCCGGTCACCACCCCGGACGGCACGGTCGTCTCCACCGACGACGGCCCGCGCGCCGGGGTCACGCTGGAGGGCGTCGAGGGCCTCAAGCCCGTCTTCCGCCCCGACGGCCTGGTCACGGCCGGCAACTGCTGCCCGCTGAACGACGGCGCCGCCGCGCTGGTCGTCATGAGCGACACCAAGGCCCGCGAGCTGGGCCTGACCCCGCTGGCCCGGATCGTCTCCACCGGTGTCACCGGCCTCTCCCCCGAGATCATGGGCCTGGGCCCGGTCGAGGCCTCCAGGCAGGCGCTGAAGCGGGCGGGCCTGACCGTCGGCGACATCGACCTGTTCGAGATCAACGAGGCCTTCGCGGCCCAGGTCATCCCGTCCTACCGGGATCTGGAGATCCCCCTGGAGAAGGTGAACGTCAACGGCGGGGCCATCGCCGTCGGTCACCCCTTCGGGATGACCGGTGCGCGCATCACCGGCACGCTGATCAACAGCCTCCAGTTCCACGACAAGCAGTTCGGCCTGGAGACGATGTGCGTCGGCGGCGGCCAGGGCATGGCCATGGTCATCGAGCGTTTGAGCTAGTCGGCGGCCGACCGGATCAAGGTCCGATGCCAGGCGCCGTAAGGGATCCGCTTGATCCCATACGCCGTACTGACATCGAATCTAATCCTGTCGCGGCCATTCTGTAACCAAATGTCCCCCAGGATGTGACCTTAGTCCTGGGGGATCATTGTTTTCCCAGGTCAGGGCAGGTTCCCACGGGGGCGTCGGGACGAAAGGCCTGTCCAATTCATGACGTAATGCACTGCAAGCCATTCCCAGGTCAGGACAAGCTGATGTAGGAAGTCGGGGGATCGAATCAATCAGGAGTTAGTCAGTGAGCGCCATGTCTCTTGCCCTACTGCTGACCACGGCCGCTGCCACGACCGTCGGCGCTGCCGCGCTGCACGCCGTCCACGGCCTGCGCAAGCAGGTCACGGCCCTGCGCGGTGAGCTGGTGGTCTCGGCTCACCCCCGTGGTGCCACCGTCCCGCACGCCCGCAGCGCCGTGGAGTCCCCCGCAGCCGAGATACGAGCCGCCGTGGCCGAGGCCCTCGCCGAGGAGCGCGAGCGCGAGCTCGCCGAGGCCCGCGCCTTCTGGGCCGCCCAGGAGGCCCGCGACGCGGCCGACGCCCCCTCCCTGCTGGGCGGGCTGAGCGGGCTCGGCGAGGACGGCCCGGTGTTCCTGCCCCGGCAGGCGGACATGGTCGGCCTGGAGCCGCTCATCGGCGAGGACCTGGTCGAGGAGTACCCGGAGGATTCGGCCGAGCTGGCCGCCGCCCGCCGGCGCCACCCCTCGCACCCCGACTTCGTGCCGGTCCAGGCCTCGCACCCCGGCGCCGACCACGAGCGCACCGTCAGCCGCCTGGAGGAGCTCGCGGAGGCCCGTACGGCCCTCGCGGACGTCCGCCCCGGCCCGCTGGGCACCCTGGACGTGTACGTCTTCACCGACGGCACCACGCTCTGCATGACCCCGGGACACCGGGAGACCGCGGAGCGCCTGGCCGATGCCCTGCGCTCGGGCAGCGCTCCGGTCCTGCTGGGCGGCTCGGGCATCTCCGGCGCCTACGCCCTGACCTTCTCCTGCGGCGACGCCGAGGACCCGGACAGCAACGTCTACATCCTCGCGGACCGCGTCATCGCATCGCTCTGACTTCCGCCCGCTCCACCAGCCGTACGGCCTCGTCCAGCATCTCGGACGGGGCCTTCGCGCCGTCCGGGCCCGGTACGGGCTCCCCTGCGGGACCCAGCGTGCGCAGTGCCTCCGCGAGGTCCAGCCCGGCCACGGCCACCTGATCGCCGACGACGAACATCCCCGCGTCCGGCATCTCCCGCGCCGGAGCCGCCCCCGTGCCGTCCCCGGCGCCGGCGGATGCGGCCTCCAGCCGCTGCGCCCGTACGGAGAGCTCCCGGGCCAGTTCCAGCGCCGTCTCGGCGGCGCCCTGCCCCAGCCGGCTCTGCGGCGCGGCCCGGAGCCGGTCGGCGAAGCGTTCCACGGCGGCGGTCAGGGGTGAGGTATCGAGCACCCGGCCGACCTTACGCGCCGCCGCGGCACCATTGCCAACGGGCGAACTCTCCGGCACGGTGGCGTGAAGAGAGCAGAACGGCGATACCTCCGGAGGCGCCCATGTCCGTAGAGTTCTCCGAGCAGACACACCGCAACATGATCGACAGAATCCCCGAGACCACCGGTCGTGAACTCTCCGACTGGCTCCGCACCGTGGACGAGGGCCCCTCCCTCATCCGGTTCGAAGAGAAGGTCAGCTGGCTGCGCGGCGCGCACGAGCTCTCGTACGGCCAGGCCAAGGCGATCATCCACGAGTACGACCTGCGCAGGGCCGCCCGCAGATTCGGCTGAGCGGCGAGCCCCTGCCCCTGTCCTTGTCTCCGACCTCCTGACCCCCTGACTTCCTGACCCCCGACACGCGGGAAGGCCCCGCGAGCGTGTGCTCGCGGGGCCTTCCTCTGCTCAACGGGTACGGGGTCAGTCGCCCTTGAGGATGGAGATCAGGCGCAGCATCTCCATGTAGATCCACACCAGGGTCATGGTGAGGCCGAAGGCCGCCAGCCAGGACTCCTCGCGCGGGGCGCCGTAGGTCACGCCGTCCTCGACCTGCTTGAAGTCCATGGCGAGGAAGCAGGCGCCGAGGATGATGCCGATGACACCGAAGAGGATGCCGAGGCCGCCGCTGCGGAAGCCGAGGCCGTCGCCGCCCGCGAAGATCGAGAACAGCAGGTTGACGACCATCAGGAGCATGAAGCCCATGGCGGCCGCCATCACGAAGCCGACGAAGCGCCGGTTCACGTTGATCCAGCGCATCTTGTAGGCGATCAGCACGCCGGCGAAGACGCACATCGTGCCCATGACGGCCTGGATGACCGTGCCGGGGCCGAGGTAGGTGCTGGTGGCCGAGCTGATGACACCGAGGAAGACGCCCTCGAACGCCGCGTAGGCCAGGATCAGCGCCGGGACGGGCTTGGCCTTGAACGACTGGACCATCGCGAAGACGAACGCGACGAGCGCGGCGCCGATGGCGATGCCGTACGAGGTCTTCAGGTTGGCCGCGTCGACCGGAAGCGCGATCCACGAGATGACCGCCGTGAGGATGACCGTGCCGAGCGTCATGGCCGTACGGCTCACGACGTCGTCGATGGTCATCGCGTTTCCGCGGACCGGCGCCTGCGGCATACCCGTGGCCGGGTCGGTCGCGTAGGGGTTGGTCGCGTACGGGTTGGTCGTGGTCCCGGCCTGGGGCTGCTGCGTGCCGAAGCCCGCGTAAGCGCCGTTGTCGCGGCTGAACCCCCGTCGCGAGAAGACCGGGTTGCTGCTCCTCATCTCACTCCTCCGTGGCCACCGTGCGCGGCCTTGGTGTCAAGAGTAATGCGGTAGCAAAGGAATCGCCCTACTGCTCTAGGAGGATTTTCCGGGCCGCCCTCGTCGCGGCCCCGGCAAAAAAAGCGGCGGGGGCCCCTCGGGCGCCCCCGCCGCTCGCGCTTCCGCTTCGCGCGGAACGTCGTCGTGCCCGAAGCCGGACTTGAACCGGCACGACCCGAAGGTCAGCGAGGTTTAAGCTCGCCGTGTCTGCATTCCACCATCCGGGCAAGGCATAGCGGCCCCCTGGGAAAAGCCCTGAACCCTGCGGGCGAGTCTATCCGTCGGAACTACGCCCCGACCTGGGAGTCTCGCCGATGTTGTCTGATTTCATTGGTGATTGATGGGGCGTCAGGGCAGAGAACGCACGGTCGGCCCCCTCACCGCATCGATCATGGCCACGTGGGATTGACGGGATTTCGACGGCCCGCGCCACCCCGCGCGCCACCCCCTCAGCCGCGGCCGCCGCCGGGTCCCTCCCCTTACTCCGCGCGGCCGGCCGTCATACCAGAGGAGGAGACCGGCCCCTCCTCGGTCAGACTCCAGTGGCCCGTGGAACGGGCATCACGGCTGATCCGGAGCGGGGGTACCCGCCACGAGGATGGAAGGGTCCCGCCCAACCGCGGACCGTGAGCCCGGTCCGCAGGCCCCGTCCCTGTCAGGAGTCGCCCCCGTGACCACCATGAACTACGCCCCGCACACCTCCCAGGCCGTCGCCGCGCGCGCCACCGGCCTCTCCAAGGTGTACGGCCAGGGCGAGACCCAGGTGGTCGCCCTGGACAACGTCACCGTGGACTTCGCCCAGGGCCAGTTCACCGCGATCATGGGCCCCTCGGGCTCCGGCAAGTCCACGCTGATGCACTGCGTGGCCGGTCTGGACACCTTCTCCGCCGGATCCGTCCGCATCGGCGAGACCGAGCTCTCCACGCTCAAGGACAAGCAGCTCACGCAGCTGCGTCGGGACAAGATCGGCTTCATCTTCCAGGCCTTCAACCTGCTGCCGACGCTGACCGCCCTGGAGAACATCACGCTCCCCATGGACATAGCGGGCCGCAAGCCCGACAAGCAGTGGCTGGACTCGGTGATCAGCATGATCGGCCTCTCCGAGCGTCTGGGCCACCGCCCCACCCAGCTCTCCGGCGGCCAGCAGCAGCGCGTGGCCGTCGCCCGCGCCCTGGCCTCCCGCCCCGAGATCATCTTCGGTGACGAGCCCACCGGAAACCTGGACTCGCGCTCCGGCGCCGAGGTCCTCGGCTTCCTGCGCAACTCCGTCCGCGAGCTCGGCCAGACCGTCGTCATGGTCACCCACGACCCGGCCGCCGCCTCCTACGCGGACCGCGTGATCTTCCTCGCCGACGGCCGCATCGTCGACGAGATGCTGAACCCCACCGCGGACGGCGTGCTCGACCGCATGAAGGCCTTCGACGCCAAGGGCCGCACCAGCTGAGGGACGTTCCCTCCCCGTCCCCGCTGACCCCTTAACTCTGGACTCCTCCACCATGTTCCGTACCGCCCTGCGCAACGTACTCGCGCACAAGGCCAGGCTGCTGATGACGGTGCTCGCCGTCGTCCTCGGCGTCGCCTTCGTCTCCGGCACGCTCGTCTTCACCGACACCCTCAGCAAGTCCCTCTCCAGCCAGTCCGCCAAGAGCTACGACGGCGTCGCGGTCTCCGTGACCTCCTACGGCCAGCGCCGCAACGAGGACGGCCAGAAGGAGGGCGAGGCCGGGATCTCCCAGCAGACCCTGGCCAAGGTCCAGGCCCTGAGCGGCGTCGACTCGGTCTCCGGCCGGGTCTCCGGCTTCGCCGGCGTCGGTGACGAGAAGGGCAACCTGATCGGCTCCGGCTGGTCCAACAAGGGCTCCAACTACGCCCCGGTCAAGGACGGCAAGGATCCGCGCTACACCTTCACCGAGGGCGCCGGCCCGGCCAGTGCCGGCCAGATCGCCCTCGACCGGGCGACCGCCGACGCGGGCAAGTACAAGGTCGGCGACAAGGTCCGCGTCGCCACCAACGGCCCGGTGAAGGAGTACACCCTCTCCGGCGTCTTCACCACCGAGGACGGCGCGGTCAGCGCGGGCGGCAGCCTGGTCCTCTTCGACGACGCCGTCGCCCAGGAGCTCTACCTCAAGCCCGGCTTCTACGAGGAGCTGTCGGTCGCGGCCAAGGCCGGCACCTCCGCCGACCAGCTGCTCGCCGAGATCAAGCCGCTCGTCGGCGAGCACACCAAGGCCCAGACCGGCGCCGCCCTCGCGGCCGAGCAGGCGAAGGAGGTCGAGAAGGGCATGACCAGCATGAACACGATGCTCCTCGCCTTCGCCGGCATCGCGCTCTTCGTCGGCGTCTTCCTGATCTACAACACCTTCACCATGCTGGTCACCCAGCGCACCAAGGAGCTGGCCCTGCTGCGCGCCGTCGGCGCCAACCGCGGCCAGGTGATGCGCTCGGTGCTCGCCGAAGCCGTCGTCGTCGGCGTGGTCTCCGCCGTCGTCGGCCTGATCGCCGGCATCGGCCTGGCCATCGGGATGCGCTCCGCCATCGAGGCCTTCGGCGCCAAGCTCCCGGCCGGCGACCTCGTGATCGCCCCGGGCACCATCGTCGCGGCCCTGGTCATCGGCGTGCTCGTCACCACCCTCGCCGCCCTGCTGCCCGCCTGGCGCACCGGTCGCATCGCCCCGGTCGCCGCCATGGGCAGCGCCCACCTCCCGGCCACCGCGAAGTCCCTGGTCGTGCGCAACGTCATCGGCTCGGTCATCAGCCTCCTCGGCATCGGCCTGGTCCTGCTCGGCGTGTCCGCGGGCGGCTCGAACGGCCGCCTGTTCGTCGGCGCCGGCGCGTTCTTCATGCTCATCGGCCTGATCGTGGTCCTGCCGCTGCTCTCCAAGCCCTTCATCGCGGCGGTCCGCCCCGCGCTCCAGAAGGTGTTCGGCATCCCGGGCAAGCTGGCCGCGCAGAACGCCGTGCGCAACCCGCGCCGCACGGCCGTCACCGCCGCCTCCCTGGCGATCGGCCTGACCCTGGTCACCACCCTGTCGGTGCTCGGCATCACCCTGGGCCAGGCCATCGACCGGATGAGCACGGACAAGCTGAAGGCCGACTACCGGGTCTCCATGGCCGCCGAGGGCATGAGCCTGGACAAGTCCGTCGTCGAAGCCCTGGCCAAGGCCCCCGGCATCAAGGAGGCCTCCCCCCGTGCCGAGGGTTACCTGAAGATCGGCGACGACACCGACTCCGCCTCCGGCGTCAACCCGGCGGCCATCCGCTCCATGCTGAACATGGAGACCGTCAGCGGCTCGCTGGACAGCCTCGCCCGGGGTGAGGTGGCCGTCGCCGAGAAGACCGCGAAGAAGCAGAACCTCTCGGTCGGCTCCGCGCTCCAGGTCCGGTACGAGGACGGCAAGAAGGCCACGCTCAAGGTCGGCTCCGTCTACAAGGACCTCGACGGCCTGCTCTCCCCGTACGTGCTCGACAACAAGATCCTCAGCGAGCACAGCGAGAACCTGTACATCCCCGAGGTCTACGTCAACACCACCGACGGCGCCTCGAAGACCGCGCAGCAGGCCGTGGTCGACGCCCTCGGCAAGAACCCGGCGATGAAGGTCGCCACCCAGCAGGACGTGCGCAACGAGATGGGCGGCCTGATCAACACCATGCTGAACATCATGTACGGCCTGCTCGGCATGGCGCTGATCATCTCCGTCCTCGGAGTGGTCAACACCCTGGCCATGTCCGTCTTCGAACGGACCCAGGAGATCGGCATGCTGCGCGCGATCGGCCTCGACCGCAGCCGGGTCAAGAACATGATCCGCCTAGAGGCGGTGGTCATCTCGCTCTTCGGCGCGGTCCTCGGCGTCGCCATCGGCATCTTCCTCGCCTGGGCGGTGGGCACCACCATCGCCAAGAGCATTCCGGACTACTCCCTGGTCCTGCCCTGGGACCGGATCGGCATCTTCCTCCTGCTGGCCGGCGTGGTCGGCGTGCTGGCGGCCATGTGGCCCGCCCGCAGCGCGGCCCGGCTGAACATGCTGACCGCGATCAAGACCGAGTAGCACCGGCCGGACGAACGGCGAAGGGCCCCGCGACCTCCACGGCCGCGGGGCCCTTCGCCTTCGCCGTTCCCGTTCCCCTACCGCTGCGCCGGCCACTCCCGGGCCCGCAGCGGCATCCCGGAGTCCGCCCGGCCCGGCCCCTCGCTGCGCACCGCGAGCACCTGGTTGACCCCGAGCCGGTTGTGCTCGAAGCCGAGCGCCGAGGCGGCCATGTACAGCTTCCAGACCCGGGCCCGGCCGGGCGAGGTCAGCCGGACCGCCTCCTCCCAGTGCTCCTCCAGCCGTGCCACCCAGGCCCGCAGGGTGAGCGCGTAGTGCTCGCGCAGCGCCTCCACGTCGCGGACCTCGAAGCCGGCCCGCTCCAGTTCGCCCACGGTGGTGCCGAGCGGGGAGAGCTCGCCGTCGGGGAAGACGTAGGCGTCTATGAACTCGTCGATGCGGTACGCCTCTTCGTCCGGCTCGGGGCGCCGGGCGATCTGGTGGTTCAGCAGCCGGCCGCCGGGCCGCAGCAGCCCGTACAGGGTGTGGGCGTACGCGCGGTAGCGGTCGGCGCCCACGTGCTCGGCCATGCCGATGGAGGAAATGGCCTCGTACGGGCCGTCCTTGACGTCCCGGTAGTCCTGGATCCGGATGTCCACCAGGTCCGCCAGCCCCTCCTCGGCGACCCGCTTGCGGGCGTACGCGGCCTGCTCGCGCGAGAGCGTGATCCCGGTGACCCTGGCCCCGTACTCGCGGGCCGCGTGCAGGGCCATGGAGCCCCAGCCGCAGCCGACGTCCAGGAGCCGGTCGCCGGGCTTGAGGGCGAGCTTGCGGCAGACCAGGTCGAGCTTGTCGCGCTGGGCCTCCTCCAGGGTGCCGCCGGGGCTCCAGTAGGCGCAGGAGTACACCATCGAGGGGCCGAGGACATGGGCGTAGAACTCGTTGCCCACGTCGTAGTGGTGGCTGATGGCCGCGCGGTCGCGGCCCTTGGTGTGGCGCGGCCCGCCGCGGCGCAGGGCCTCCTCGGGCGGCGGAGCGGGCGCCGGCCAGGGCCGCGCGAGGCCCACGAGGTCCCGTACGGCGGCGCGCGCCGCGGGATCGCGCAGCAGCGCGAGCGTTCCGGCGGAAGCCTCGGGCGACGGTTCCTCGCCGGGGGGACGGCCGCGCTCCCACAGCAGGGGCGCCACCCGGTCCAGGAGGGCGAACAGATCGCCCTCCACGGTCATGTCCCCCGAGACCCAGGCCCGTGCCAGCCCCAGTTCGCCCGGCTTCCACAGCAGGCGGCGCAGGGCACGGCGGCTGTGGAAGACGAGTACGGGGCCGGTGGGCGGGCCCGCTTCGCTGCCGTCCCAGGCCCGGACCCGCACGGGCAGGGGGGCGCCGAGCAGGGTCTCGGCCACAGCGGCCAGCCGCGGCGCGGCGTCGGTCATGGCACACCTCCATAACGGTCCGACCCAAGCGTCTACCCCACCTCGGCGGCGGACAATCCGCCGGACACGCCGAAGGGGCCGCCCGCACCACGGATGGCGGGCGGCCCCTTCGGGGTCACGCTGGGGGAGTTCGGCCGGAGCCGGTCAGGAGGCCTTGGCCTTCTCGGCCGGGGCAGCGGCGGCGGCCGGAGCCGGCGCCGGCTTGGCGGCCTCGTAGAACTCCTCGCGGGGGGTCTCCAGGGCACCGAGGGAGACGACCTCGCGCTTGAGGAACATGGCGAGGGTCCAGTCGGCGAAGACGCGGATCTTGCGGTTCCAGGTCGGCATGGCCATGCCGTGGTAGCCACGGTGCATGTACCAGGCGAGCCGGCCCTTGAGCTTGATCTTCATCTTGCCCATGACGATCATCGCCACGCCCTTGTGGAGGCCGAGGCCCGCCACCGCACCCTTGTTGGAGTGCGAGTACGGCTTCTGCGGGAAGCCGCGCATCCCGGAGATGACGTTGTCGCCGAGGACCTTGGCCTGGCGCAGCGCGTGCTGGGCGTTCGGCGGGCACCAGGCGTTCTCCACGCCGGCCTTGCGGGCGGCGAGGTCGGGCACCTGGGCGTTGTCGCCGGCGGTCCAGATGTAGTCCGTGCCCTTGACCTGGAGGGTCGGCTCGGCGTCCACGTGGCCGCGCGGGCCCAGCGGCAGGCCGTAGCGGGCCAGCACCGGGTTGGGCTTGACGCCCGCGGTCCACACCAGGGTGTTGGAGTCGACCTCAAGGCCGTTCTTCAGCACCACGTGGCCGTCCACGCAGGAGTCCATGGAGGTGTTGAGGTAGATCTCGATGCCGCGGGACTCAAGGTGTTCCTTGCCCCAGGTGCCGAGCTTGGGCCCGACCTCGGGAAGGATCTTGTCGGCCGCGTCGACCAGGATGAAGCGCATGTCCTCGCGCTTGATGCTGGTGTAGTACTTCACGGCGTCGCGGGCCATGTCCTCGACCTCGCCTATCGTCTCGGCGCCGGCGAAGCCGCCGCCGACGAAGACGAAGGTGAGTGCCTTGCGGCGGACGTCCTCGTCCGTCGTGGACTCGGCCTTGTCCAGCTGCTCAAGGACGTGGTTGCGCAGGCCGATGCCCTCTTCGACGCCCTTCATGCCGATGCCCTGTTCGGCGAGGCCGGGGATCGGGAAGGTGCGGGAGATGGCGCCGAGCGCGATCACCAGGTAGTCGAAAGGCAGCTCGTACGCCTCGCCGACGAGCGGCGTGACGACGGCGACCTTGCGGTCCTGGTCGATGCTGGTGACCCGGCCGGTGAGGACCTCAGCCTTGGGAAGCACGCGTCGCAGCGGGACGACTACGTGCCGAGGCGAGATGCTGCCTGCGGCCACTTCGGGGAGGAAGGGCTGGTAGGTCATGTACGAGCGCGGGTCGACGACCGTGACGGTCGCCTCGCCGTAGCGCATCTTCTTCATGATGCGCTTGGCTGCGTACAGGCCTACGTACCCACCTCCTACAACGAGGATCCTGGGACGCTCCGTGGTGCTCATGGAACGAGTATCCAGCACCCCAAGGGGTGACGCTCGTGAGCCCCTTCACAAGGGGCTGGAGACCCTCTGCTACACTCCGCCGCCCACGTGACCGAGGTCATGGCGCGAAGCGGGAACCAGGGTGTAACGGGAGTCGTTGAAGACCAGGCCTGAACTGGCCTCCAGCCCTTTGGGCGGAGTAGACCACCGGGTTCGTGGATACCTACCGCCGGACCCTCGCGGCGGCCGCCATTCGCACGAACGCTCGTAAAAAGAAGGCCCGAGGGGCCCCCGAGTCACCCAAAAGGCGCCTCAAGAGCCCTCACGGGCATCTTTTCCTTGTGAAGAACTTCACGAAGTTCATGTGGACGACGGGACCTAAGGCCCCCGTAAGACCCTCGAAAGGGCCCGGACGCGCCCTCGGGGACCCCCGGAGACCCCCGGGACTCCCGTCAGCCCACCGACCAGGCGATGCCGTCCAGGATGTCGTGCTCCGAGACCACGACCTCCGTGGCGCCGATCCGCTCCATGATCGCCAGGAGGACCAGGGCGCCCGCGCCGATCACGTCGACGCGGCCCGGGTGCATCACCGGGATCGCCGCGCGCTCGGCGTGCGTCAGGGTCAGCATCCGCTCGCTGACCTCGCGGACCGTCTCGTAGGGGATCCGGGCGTGGTGGATCGCCGAGGAGTCGTACTCCGCCAGGCCGAGCGCGATCGCGGCGACCGTGGTCACCGAACCGGCCAGGCCCACCAGGGTGCGCGCCTCGGCCAGCGGGACGCTCTCGGCGGCCAGGTCCAGCGCCGCCTCGATGTCGGCCCGTATGGCGGCGACCTGCGCCTCGGACGGCGGGTCGGTGACGACCCCGTCGACGACCAGGTGGCGCTCGGTCATCCGGACGCAGCCGACGTCCACGGACCGGGCGGCCCGGACGTGCTCCTCGCCGACCACGAACTCGGTCGAGCCGCCGCCGATGTCCACCACCAGGAAGGGCTTCTCCAGGTGGTCGGTGCCCTTCAGCTCCTTCGTGGCCCCGGTGAAGGAGAACTCCGCCTCCTGGTCCCCGGTGATCACCTCGGGCTCGACGCCCAGGATGTCCAGCACGCCCCGGACGAACTCGTCCCGGTTCTCGGCGTCCCGGGAGGCCGAGGTGGCCACGAAGCGCAGGCGCTCGGCGCCGAGCTCCTTGATGACCGCCGCGTACTCGCGGCAGGCCGCGAAGGTGCGCTCCAGCGCCTCCGGGGCCAGCCGGCCCGTCTTGTCGACGCCCTGGCCGAGGCGGACCACCGTCATCCGGCGGTCCAGCTCGGCGAACTCGCCGGTCGAGGGGTCCAGGTCCGCGACGAGGAGACGGATGGAGTTCGTACCGCAGTCGACGGCCGCGACCCGGGTCACGCCCGCGACTCCTTCTGCTCCTCGCACGGGGCCTTCTCCGCGCACGGGGTGACGCAGGCGCCCTTGGCCCACCACTCGGGCAGCATCGCCAGGGCCTCGTCGCCGAACGGGTTCACGCCCGGGCCCGCGGCCAGCGAGTGGCCGACCAGCACGTGCAGGCACTTCACCCGGTCCGGCATGCCGCCGGCGCTCGGGAAGCCTTCGAGCACCTCGATGGCGTCGCGGCGGGTGATGTAGTCCTCGTGCGCGGCCCGGTAGGCGGCGGCCAGCTCCGGGTCCTCGGCGAGCCTGGCCTGCATCGCCTTCATCACGCCGTTGGCCTCCAGCGTGCCGATCGCACCGGCGGCGCGCGGGCAGGTCAGGTAGTACAGCGTCGGGAAGGGCGTGCCGTCGGGGAGCCGCGGGGCGGTCTCCACCACGTCCGGCTGCCCGCACGGGCAGCGGTGCGCGATGGCGCGCAGCCCGCGCGGCGGGCGGCCGAGCTGCTGCTGGAACGCCTCGATGTCGGCGGCGGTCGGCTCGGTCCGGTCGGTCTGGGGCGGGGGCGTCTGCATGCCTGGAGGAAGTCTTTTCGTAATCGTGGATGGGTGGGACTCAGTCGCCCGGGCGGTCGGCCTTGTCGACGCCGTCCCAGACGTTGGAGTACCAGGGCCGGTCGGTGGCGGCCTGTCCGCCGCGGCGGTGTTCGGCCGCCTCGGCTCCGGGGGCGTTCATGATGTAGCTGGTCTCCCCCGGCCGGACGAAGTGCAGGTGCTTGCGCGCCTGCTGCTCCGCGTACGCGTTGTCCTGCCAGCGGGCCTTCTCGTCGCGCAGCCGTTCCAGCCGGTCCCGCGCGGAGACGGCGGCCTTCTGCTGCTCCGCGATCTCCGAGCGCTGGGACACGTACTGGCGCATCGGATACGCGAGGGCGACGACCAGGGTACAGAGGACCAGGACGAGCAGGGCGGCCCGGCCGGTGAGCCGGCTGCGGCGGACCTGGCGGCGGGACTGCGAGCGGTAGACGTGCGCCGCGGTCCGCTCGCCCAGCTGCTTGAGCCTGGTCGCGGTCGAGAACGTGGCGAACCGGTCCCGGTTCCCGGCCATTGATCCGCCTCCCCTATATGCGCACTACGCAATACGTCCCCGCACACGGTACGGGACCGAGTGCGGGGACGTAGGGAGGCTAGGGCGTGATTAGCCCTTGAAGCGCGGGAAGGCGCTGCGGCCCGCGTACACCGCGGCGTCGTCGAGGATCTCCTCGATGCGCAGCAGCTGGTTGTACTTGGCGACGCGGTCCGAGCGGGCCGGGGCGCCGGTCTTGATCTGGCCGCAGTTCACGGCGACCGCGAGGTCGGCGATGGTGACGTCCTCGGTCTCGCCGGAGCGGTGCGACATCATGCACTTGAAGCCGTTGCGCTGGGCCATCTCGACGGCGTCCAGGGTCTCGGTCAGCGAACCGATCTGGTTCACCTTGACGAGCAGGGCGTTGGCCGAGCCCTCTTCGATACCGCGGGCGAGACGCTCCGGGTTGGTGACGAAGAGGTCGTCGCCGACGATCTGGACCTTGGAGCCCAGGCGGTCGGTGAGGGTCTTCCAGCCCGACCAGTCGTCCTCGAACAGCGGGTCCTCGATGGAGACCAGCGGGTACGCCTCGACGAGCTCGGCGTAGTAGTCGGTCATCTCGGCGGCCGAGCGGGACTGGCCCTCGAACTCGTACTTGCCGTCCTTGTAGAACTCGGACGCGGCGACGTCGAGCGCGAGCGCGATCTGGGTGCCCGGGACGTAGCCGGCCTGCTTGATGGCCTCGACGATGAGGTCGAGCGCGGCGCGGTTGGACTCCAGGTTCGGCGCGAAGCCGCCCTCGTCGCCCAGACCGGTGGAGAGGCCCTTGGTGTGCAGGACCTTCTTGAGGGTGTGGTAGACCTCGGCACCCCAGCGAAGGGCCTCGGAGAAGGACTCCGCGCCGATCGGGGCGATCATGAACTCCTGGATGTCGACGTTGGAGTCGGCGTGCGACCCACCGTTGAGGATGTTCATCATCGGAACGGGCAGCAGGTGCGCGTTCGGACCGCCGAGGTAGCGGAACAGCGGGAGGTCGGAGGCCTCGGACGCGGCGTGCGCGACGGCGAGGGAGACGCCGAGGATGGCGTTGGCGCCGAGGGAGCCCTTGTTCTCGGTGGCGTCCAGGTCGATCATCGCCTGGTCGATCAGGCGCTGCTCGGTGGCGTCGTAGCCGACGAGCTCCGGGCCGAGCTGCTCGATGACGGCGAGGACGGCCTTCTCGACACCCTTGCCCATGTAGCGGTTGGGGTCACCGTCACGGAGCTCTACGGCTTCGAACGCTCCGGTGGAGGCGCCGGACGGAACTGCAGCACGGCCGGTGCTGCCATCGTCGAGGCCAACCTCGACCTCGACCGTGGGGTTGCCTCGGGAGTCCAGGATTTCCCGGGCTACGACGACGTCGATGGACGGCACGAGCATCTCCTTCTGGGATGTGACGCTGAGTGTGCGGTGGCATGTCAGGCCGTGGGATGGCCTTGCCGCTTAGAGCCTAACCGGCTCCGAGCACTCGGCGACCCGACCGCCCGGGTCCTGGGACGAAAAAGGGCCTGAATGCCCCTCTTACGGGACATAGGGCTCTTGCCCGGAGGGGGCTGCCGGACCCGCCATCAGGAAAAACGTCGGGCACGCACCACCGCCCGGCGCGTGGGGGGTTACGCGCCGGGCGGTGGAAATCCTGCGTGTTGCGAACGCTATTGCGACTGTTGCCGCAGGGTTCAGCTGAGCTTCAGCTTCTGACCCGGGAAGATCAGGTCGGCGTCCGAGACGATGTCCTTGTTGAGCTCGAAGAGCTTCTCCCAGCCGCCGGAGACGTTGTTCGCCTCGGCGATGGTGCCCAGCGTGTCGCCGGACTTGACCTCGTAGGAGCCGTTGCCGGTCTTCGGGGCCTCGGTCTTCGGCTTGGACGGGGCGGCCGGACGCTCGGAGCGGTTGGCCGGAGCCTCGGAGCGCTTGGTCTCCTTCTTCGGCTCGGCCTTCTTCTCCTGCTTCTTCGTCTCGGTCTTCTTCGGGGCGGCCTCGGTCTCGCCACCACCGGTGTAGCCGGCGTTCGACAGGCCCACGCCACAGGACGGCCAGGCGCCCTTGCCCTGGCCCTTGAGGACCTTCTCGGCGATGGCTATCTGCTGGGACTTGGAGGCCTGGTTGGCCTGCGCGGCGTACGCCTTGCCGCCGTACGCGGCCCACGTGGAGGACGAGAACTGCAGGCCGCCGTAGTAGCCGTTGCCCGTGTTGATGGCCCAGTTGCCACCGGACTCGCAGGAGGCGACGCGGTCCCACTCGGCACCGGTCGCGGCGGAAGCGGTGCCCGCGGCCATCAGCGGAGCCGCGACGGCGACACCGGCGACGCCGGCCAGCGTGACGAGCCGGACGGCCTTGGAGCCGCGGCGGTGCTTGCCCTTGGCAGAAAGCAGCATGGAGTTCTCCTCACCGACGCCTTCGAGGTGAGCTGTCGGGTTCGGGCGAGTGAGTGCCCGGCCAGGCGACCTAGCGCCTGTCTTAACCCCTAGCCGGTTCCGTGACCGTCTCTCAACGGCCGGTTCCGGCGCCTACCTTGGTTCCCCCGCTCCTGCCTTCGGCGCTTGCGCGACGAGTGTTCCCTCCGTCCGCCGGCAGGATTCGGCGATGCGGTCGAAGGAGCCCGCGGTGGCGAGCGATTCAGAAGGTAGACAGGTCTCCCCCCGATGTTCAACGAGCGACATCGGGGGGAAACGGTGCCTACTTGCGCTCTCCGCGGGGGTGTTTGCGCAGGTGAGGGCGGGGTTTGCGGAACCCTCGGGACCTGACACGCCAGTTGACCGGAAGAGACACATGTCTCACTTACGGAAAACGGACAATCAGGTGGTTCCCGGGCGCCCCAAGTGTCCCTATTGGTGGGTTAGATCCAGGTTCTGACCAGGCGTGATCAGATCGGCGTCCTTGCCGATGACCTGCTCGTTGGCCTTGTAGAGCGCGTTCCAGCCGCCCTTCACACCCTTGGCGTCCGCGATGGCGGCCAGGCTGTCGCCCGCCTTCACGGTGTACGAGGGCTCCGACGCGGCATCAGATGTGACGGGCGCCTCAACCGCGGCCGGGCCGCGGTGCTTACCGGCACCCCCCGCCGGGGCGGCCGGGTCGGTGGTGGCCCCCGGGGTCGCCGGGACGGCCGGGTCGGCGGGCGTGACGGGCGTGACGGGCGCCGCCGGGTTTGCGGGAACGGCCGGCGCCGTGGGGTCCGCCGGGTGCGCGGGGTCGGCCGGATGCGCCGGGTGCGCGGGGTGCGTCGGATCCGTGGGCGTCACGGGCGCGGCCGGGTCCGTGGACGGCGCCGTCGGGACGGCGGGGTCCGCCGGGTGCGCGGGAGCCGTCGGGTCGCCCGGGAGCCCCGGAGGCGTCGCCGGGAGGTCCGGCATCGGCATGACGGGCAGCGGGTAGTCGGGCAGCAGGAAGGCCGGCGTGCCCGAAGGGGAGGGAGCCGGGGCCTTGGGGGCCGGCGCGGTCGGCGCCCCGAAGTCCGTGGAGGGCGCGGGCGTCCCGAGGTACGGAACGGAGCCGTCCGGACGGGAGACGGAGTGCGAGGCCGCGCTGCCGCCCCCGGGCAGGCCCGGATCCACCTCGGCGGCGGGCCCCTGCTGCGAGAGTCCGGCCGGCGCCCCGCACAGGGGCCACGCCTGGGGCCCCTGGGAGGCCAGCACCCGCTCGCCCACCGCGATCTGCTGGGACCGGCTGGCGAGGTCGGGGCGCTCGGCGAAGTCGAGCCCGCCGGCGTTCTTCCACTGCTCCTGGGTGAACTGCAGCCCGCCGTAAGCGCCGCTGCCGAAGTTCGCGCTCCAAGTACCGCCGCTCTCGCACTCGGCGACCTTGTCCCAGGTGGAGGTCTCGGCCGCGCTCGCGCCGGTGGCCGCGAGCAGCGGCAGGGCGAGGGCGGAGCCGGTGACTCCGGCGGTGACGACAAGTGCGGGCACCTGTCGGGGGCGTCTGTGGCGGCCGTTCCCGGAACGCATGAGGCTGCACCTTTCGCATAACGGCGGGGTAACGGCAGAACCTAGCGGCCTTCGAACGCCTGTCACAAGTTCAGACGTCCACTGACTTCCGGTCAGGCGGGTTTCAGGTGTTTTGGGGGGTGGAACGGGACTTCGCCGCGCGCGCCATCACCCTCAGGGGCGGGATCGGCGGGTGGACGTACACCGGCGTCCCGGCACGCTGCTCGTTCAGCCACTCCACCAGCAGCGGCCATGCCTCCTGGTGCCACCAGGAGAGCTGCCGCTCACGGATGCGCTGTGCCGTCCCGAACTCCATGGGCATCTCATTCCAGGTGATCCCCGTACGCAGGCGATGCAGCATGCCGTTCAGGGCCAACCGCAGGTCGATCTTGGTCTTGGTGAACGAAGCCGGTGAGTAGATCGTCTCCAGGATGCTCCGCACCCCGGCCCACTCCTCCTCCACCACATCGGCCGGCACATCCTGCTTCGTGGCCACGTGCCACTCCGTCACCGGGCAGCGCGCACCGGCCTTCTTCTTGAAGCGGTGGTTCTCCACCTTCACCTGGACATCGAACAGCCGGAACAGCTCCGCCTTCTCTTCCAAGTCGGGAGTGTCCAGACGCGGCTGCGCCCCGAGAGGGGGCTGCCCCCTCTCCATCGCCTGGGTCTGCTCGTAGCCCTCGAGCCAGCCCTCGGCCTCGCGGAGCGTCTTACGAAGAGATTCCAGTTCCATGTTCGGACCCGACAGAGCCTCTTCCGTAGCCTCGTCGTCCCACCTGAACTTCACGCTGCGGCGCATCAGCTCCGAGACTTCCAGCTTCTTCTCGGTCACCTGCGCGCGCAGCTCGACCACACGTTCCTCGTAGCGCTCCTTGCTTGCAGGGAGCGGCGCCGTCCCTTCCTTGGCGAGCCCCTTGACCAGGGTGCGGTCGTCGAGGAGCCTCGCGAGCTGTCCCCAGACCGCGTCCTCGACCTCGCCTGCGTCCAGGTAGACGTCGTCGCACCTGTGGGCGGTGCCCTTACAGCGGTAAACGCGCGTCTCGTCGCGGCGGACGCCTCCGCCGATGTAGACCTCCCCGCAGTTCCCCTTGATCCGGGTGGAGAGGGGGTACAGGGAGTTCTCGCGACGAGACTCGAAGCCGAGCTTTTCGATGGCGGCACGGAGTTGCGCTCGACGTTCCACGTCGAAGATCTCCGGCATGGGAATCTTGACGGCTACTCCGTACTTGCGGTTTCCGTCCTCATCGACCGCTGTCTTGCCGCCTTCCTTCCGGTAGGTGACATAGAGCTCGAGGATGGGTTCGCCGCCGAGACGCTTGGCGAGGTTCCCGACCGTCCAGGGGCGCCCGCTCCTGGTGAACATCTTGTTCTTGTTGAGGTAATCGCAGGTCTCGGAGTAGTTCAGCTCAAGATCGATGAGGCAATGCGCCGCCGTCACCAGGATGTGAACTTCGCCCTCGCACAGAGCGATGATCGATCTGCTCTGCCCCTTGTTCAGCAGCTCGAATCCGTACGGCGGGGGTCCACCTGCCCAGCCGCCCGCCTGGAGCTTCCGCTCGCGACCGTTCCAGGTCCGGGAGAAGATCATCTCGTGTTCCAACTCGGCGAGGTACGCCAGGACCGGCATGTCGACCTTGAACTTGGAGGCATCAGCCGAGTCGATCCGGTCGTCCGAGGTGACTACGCGCGTCCCCTTGTCGACCATCTCCCAGATCCAGTCGTTGATGATCCGGACGGTGCGGCCGTACCGGTCAAGCTTCTGCGCGATGGCCAGGTCGACCTTGCCATCCCGGACGAGCTGTTCGATGAGTGCCTTGTCATCGCGCTGGTCGCGCTTCCCGGAGACACCGTCGTCGACGAAGACGCCGACGATCTCGTAGGGGGTGTCTCGCAAGTGGCAGTCGAGCCACGCCCGGCAGTCCTGCTCCTGCTGCTTGAGGCCGGACTTCGCGCTCTGCGCCTTCGTCGACACCCGGAGGTAGATGACGACCTGAAGGACGCCGTTCTCGGTCTTGTTGCCCCGGCTTCCACTTGCCTTGCTGTTCCTAGGCAGGGTTGAATCACGCACGGTCAGTCCTTCCCGACTGGCAAGTCAGACCCTGGAGCCTTCTTAGCGGGACGCTCCGGGGTCTTGGCGTTTCCAGCGTAGGCGCCTCGGAAGGCGCCTGTGAGGCACTTCGGTCCATCACACCTACGGTCAGACGGCACGGCGGAGTCGCCCAGCCGGTGAGGCGGATGCGGACCTACCGCGTCAAACTCAGGCTCCCTCCCGCAGGGGCCTTCGTCATACCCGGGGGCCGGGGCTCGGGGTGAAGCGGACTGGCAGAGTGCGCAAGCCCCGCATGATGAGACCACCCCGCCAGCGCAGCTCTGAGGGTTCTACGGCGAGTTCCAGGTCGGGCAAGCGGGTCAGCAGTGCGGCAAGGGCGGTTTGGCCCTCCAGCCGGGCGAGCGGGGCGCCCAGGCAGTAGTGGATGCCGTGCCCGTATCCGAGGTGCTGGTTGTCGGTCCGAGAGAGGTCAAGGGTGTCCGGGTCCGCGAACCGCTCGGGGTCGCGGTCGGCGGCGGCGAGGACGACGAGGACGGGGTCGCCGACTGGGATGTCCTGGCCGCCCAGAGTCAGCGGTTGAGTCGCGTACCGCCAAGTGGCCATCTCCACAGGGCCGTCGTAGCGGAGCAGCTCTTCGATGCCCGTCTCCAGCAAGTCTGTCTCTCCGGCTGCGAGAGAGGTCTGGAGACGCTCGCGCTGGTCCGGGTTCCGCAGCAGGGCGTAGGCCCCGTTGCCGATGAGGTTGATCGTCGTTTCAAAACCGGCAAAAAGTAGCACAAAACACATCGCGGCGGCCTCGTTCTCGGTGAGGTGTTCGCCGTGGTCACTGGCCCGGATCAGATCGGAGATCAGGTCGTCGCCCAGGTCGTCGCGCTTGCGGTGGATCAGCTCGACGAGGTAGCCGCGGATCTGCTTGACGGAGCGGGCCACCCCGCCGCGCGGGCCGCCTGCATGCCGGATCATCATCCCGGCCCAGTCGCGGAAGTCGTCCTGGTCCTCTCGCGGTACGCCGAGCATCTCGCAGATGGCGTAGATGGGGAGCGGGAAGGCGAACTCGTGGATGAGGTCGGCCTCCCCCCGGTCTGCGAAGCCGTCGAGGAGCTGATCCGTCAGCTCCTCGACGCGCCCAGTGAACTCGGCGACCCTGCGCGGGGTGAACGCCTTCGACACCAGTCGCCGCAGCCGGGTGTGGTCCGGCGGGTCGATGTTGAGCAGGTGCGTCATCAGCTCCGCCTTGCGCTCCCCCGGGATCCCCGTCTTGCCCTTGGCGTGAGCCGATCCCGCGTGGTGGGCCGGGTTCTTGCTGAGCCGCTGGTCGGCGAGGGCCTGGCGGGCGTCGGCGTACCGGGTGACCAGCCAGGCCTCGACCCCGCTGGGGAGCTTGGTGCGGTGCACGGGCGCGTGCTCGCGCAGCCAGGCGTAGGCCGGGTACGGGTCGGTCGCGAACTCCCAGTCGAACAGGGTCGGGCCGGACCCGTCCACGGAGTGGGCGGCGGTGGGCTCTTCTGGGGCTTCGGGAGTCTGCTCATGCACCCCGAGACCGTATCCCGCCCGCCACCCATCACCCCATATGGGGGATTCGCCGCGGCTGTCCGTAGATAAGCCCTGGCTTGACCTCACGTTCTCCGGCATTCCTACTTTCGGTTTTGTGGATGTGAGGATCTTGAAAAGCAGCTTTGCGGTGGTGGAGAGACGGGCCGAGCACGCGGTCAAGTTCTTCTACACCCACCTGTTCTGGCACAACCCCGGAGTCCGTGAACTCTTCCCGGCCTCCTTCGAGGACATGGAGCGTCAGCGGGACCGGCTGTTCGCCGCGCTCACCCATGTGATCGCGCACCTGGAGAACGAGACGCTCCTCCCCTATCTACGCGACCTCGGCCGCGACCACCGCAAGTTCCTGGCGGGCCCCGAGCACTACGCCGCCGTGGGCGCCAGCCTGCTCGCCGCGCTCGCCGAGGCCTCCGGCGAGGCCTGGACCCCGCCAGTGGAAAAGGCCTGGGGCGAGGCCTACCAGGTCATCGCCGACGCGATGATGGCCGGCGCCGCCGCCAGCCAGGACCCGCCCTGGTGGGACGCCGAGATCGTGCGCCACCTGCAGTACGGACAGGACATAGCCGTCCTGACGCTGCGCCCGCACGCCCCGCTCCCCTATCTGCCGGGCCAGTACGTGAGCGTGAGCAGCGACCGGGTCCCGACCACCTGGCGCACGTACTCCATCGGCAACGCGCCCCGCCCCGACGGGACGATCGACCTGCACGTCAGCCGGATCGAGGGCGGCCGGCTCAGCACCGCCCTGGTCCGCGAGGCGCACCCCGGCGACATGCTGAGGCTGGGTGCGGCCGGCGGGCAGCTGACCTTCCGCCGCGAGGACCGCCCGGTCAGCTTCATAGCCGCCGGCACCGGCTGGGCTCCGGTCCGCGCCATGCTGGAGGAGCTGGCGGAGCATCCTCCCGATCAGGACGCGCGGCTCTTCGTCGTCGCCCGGGACGCCGCGCACCTCTACGACCGCCCGCTCATCGACGAGCACGCGGCCGCCCGCGACTGGCTGAGCGTCACCTACATCACCCCCGCCCCCGGGCAGCACCGCAACCAGGCCACCGACCGGCTGGCGACCGCGCTGAGCAACCGCGGGCTCTGGCCCGACCAGGACGTCTACCTCAGCGGTCCGCCGCAGTTCATCGACGAGACGGCGTACCTCCTGGAGGAGCTCGGCGCCCCCACCGGCCGGATCTTCTACGATTCCGTACCCATCGGCGGCCAGGGCCAGGACGGCCGCGGAAGCCGGCCGATGGGCTTCGGGGAGTGGTTCCTGAACCGGCCCGACCCGCACTGGCACAACCCCTCGGGGCGCGCACCCCGGGCTCACTGAGTTCACCAGCCCGAGCCGGGAAGCCCGGGGGCTACCCGCCGACTCCCTCGGCGGCCCGGATCGCGTCCCGGTAGACCCGGGCCGCCGCGCGCAGCGCGGTCTCGGGGTCGGTGCCCGCCGCCTCGGCGCGCGCCGCCAGTTCCAGCAGCTCGTACCCGATGCCCTCGCCGCGCGGGAGTTCCACGTCCACACCCCCCGCCCGGACCCGGCCGGCGAGCTTGGCCGCGAGCGCGAGACCGGGCTGCCCGAGCGGGATCCCGTCGGTCACCGACTCCCGCTGCTTCTCCACCTGCTTGGTGCGCTGCCAGTGCGCGTGGACGTCCTCCGCCGTTTTCGCCTCGGCGTCCGCGAAGACGTGCGGGTGGCGGTGGATCAGCTTCTCCACGAGGGCCCCGGCCACGTCGTCGATGGAGAACGGCTCGTCCTCCTCGCCCGGACCGCCCTCTTCGGCGATGCGCGCGTGGAAGACGACCTGGAGCAGGACGTCGCCGAGCTCCTCGCGCAGCTCTTCGCGGTCCCCGTCCTCGATGGCCTCGACCAGCTCGTACGCCTCCTCGATGGCGTACTTCACCAGCCCCTCGTGCGTCTGCTGCGAGGTCCAGGGGCATTCGCGGCGGACCCGGTCCATGACCTGGACGAGGTCGAGCAGCCGCGCGCCCGGCAGATCGTACGAGCCCGGCAGCAGCTCCAGGTCCGGCACGGCCACCCGGCCCGACCCGGCGAAGCGGGCCAGCCCGTCGGTGAGCCGCCGGTCGCCCTCGCCGCTCAGGACCACGACGACCGTGCGCCCGCCGGCGCAGTCCTCGATCAGCGCCTGCGCGTCCGGGGCCTCGTGCTCGACCTCGACGCCCGCCTCGCGCAGGTACGGCAGCTGTACGTGATCGGGATCGGCGCACAGCACCCGGTCCGCGGCGCGCAGGGTCTGCCAGGCCGGCCAGGACAGCACGCCGGGGGCGACCCGGTGGCTGGTGGTCAGCAGCACGATACGGCCGGTGGGCTCGGAGGGTACGTCGTCAGTCACCCTCCGAACCTACCTCCCCGCGCGTGCGGCCTAGGCCCCGGCCGGGGGCTGCTCGGGCCGGGTGACCTGGGTGATCCACGGGGTCACGGCGTCGCCGATCGAGACCTTCTGCGCGTCCCAGACCCCGTAGCGCGGGTTGACCTGGATGCCCAGCTTGCCCGCGGCCTTCGCGGCGGGCTCGGCGAGGTTGCCCTGCCCGTACTTCGCGTTCAGCTTGGTGAAGAGCACCTGGTCCGTGGCCCAGCGGTCGATCTGGTCCGGGGCGATGGCGAACTTCTGGAGGACCGTCGCCTCGAAGGCCGCGGCGCCCTTGTCGTTCTCGAACGCCTTGCGCTCCTCCTCCAGCTCCTTGGGGGTGACGCCGATCCCGGCGTCCTCGGCCATCTGGTCGAGGATCCGGCTCTGGAGCATCGCGCTGAGCTTGACCCGGTCCAGCTGCGGGACGGCCGCGATGAGCTCGGAGGAGTGTTCGGAACGGTTCTGCGCGGCGCGGACGTCGTTGACCTGGGCCTGGACCGCGGAGGTGGTGATCCGTTCGCCGCCGATCACGGCCGCGGTGCCGGGGCGGGCCTGGCCCGAGCACGCGGACAGCAGTGGGGCCGCCAGGAGCAGGGCGGCGGAGACGGAGAGCGCTGTGCGACGGTGCAAAGGAGCCTCCAGGGCCGGGAGATTGTGCGTCGGTGCACAAGGGCCGTGCGGTGATCGATGTTATGCAGTCCAGGTGGTCTGAGCCACCGGTTCGACCAACGATTCCGGGGGTGTTGGGGTTCGCGTTCACCCGGCGGTCATCCTTCGGCCCTCCGGCGCTGTCAGGGTCGGTCCACCATGTCGACACCGCACCGCTCATCGCACCGCTCCCCGCGCCGCGCGAGTCTGCTCGGCTCGGCGCTCGCCGCCCTGATCTCGGCCGTGGCCGTATGCGCCGGAGACGCCGTCGCGCGCGTCTTCCCGTACGGGCCGCGCCACCGCAGCATCAACGACCTCGGCAATCAGTTCGTGCCCTTCCACGCCCATCTGTGGGACCTGCTGCACGGGCGCGCCGAGGGCGGACTGCTGCTGAACTGGCAGTCCGGGTACGGAACCAGCTTCCTGCCCGATTTCGGCACCTACCTGACCAGTCCCTTCGCCCCGCTGGTGGCGCTCTTCCCGCGCCGGGACATCGACCTCGCCGTGTACGTGGTCGTCGTGCTCAAGACGATGGCCGCGGCGGCGGCCATGGCCTGGCTGCTGCGCACCCATCGGCGCGGCCCGTGGTGGGCGGCGGGGCTGCTCGGGGCCTCGTACGCGCTGTGCGGCTGGTCGGTGATCGAGGCCTCGTACAACCCGATGTGGCTGGACGGGCTGATCGCCTTCCCGCTCCTGTGTCTGACGGGTGAATGGGCGCTGCGCTCGCGCCGCCCGACGGCGGCGGCGTTCGTGGTCGCGGTCTGCTGGACGGCGAACTTCTACACCGCGTACATGGCGACGCTGGGCGCCGTCCTGGTGCTGCTGGTACGGGTGGTGCTCGTACGGGAGGGTGCCGCGGCCCGTCTACGGGTCCTCGCGCGGGCGGCGCTGGCCACCGTGCTGGGCGTCGCCCTGTCCCTGCCGGTCCTCCTCCCCCTCTTCCTCAGCTCGAAGCAGGCCTACCCGGGATGGTTCAGGCCGTTCCAGCCCGTGTCGACCGAGGACCTGCTGGCCCGGCTGCTGCCCGCCACCTACTCCTTCTCCTCCCCCGCCCTGTTCATCGGCACGGGGACCCTGCTGCTGGTGGCGGCCCTGCCGTTCCACCGGGCGGTGGCGGGGCGGACCCGGCTGTGGTGGGCGGGTCTGGTGCTCGTGGTGCTGCTGTCCTTCCAGTGGAAGCCGACCCACCTGGCCTGGCACCTCTTCGCGACGCCGAACGGCAGCGCGTACCGGCAGACCTTCGTGCTGGCCGGGATCGTGGTGATCGCCGCCTGGGCCGGGCTCTCGGCGGGGGTGCCGGGCCCGCGGGCCCTGGCGGGCGGCGCGGCCGTACTGGCCGCCGTGGCCCTCGCGGCGAGCGGCAGCGCGCTGGCCACGGCCTGGGGACTCGCCCTCTTCGGCGGCGGGCTGGCCCTGGCGGCGGCCGCCTGGTGGGCGCTGCGCAGGCCCCGCCTCGCGGCGGCGGCCGCGGGCGTGCTGGTGCTGATCCTCCTCGCCCAGGCGGCCGCGACCACGGCGTACGGCGAGAAGGGCAAGCTGGCGGGCCTGGACGACTACCCGGTCTGGGGCCAGGCCCACACCGCCCGCGCCGACGCCCTGGCGGGGGCCGAGGGCTGGCCCGCGTACCGCACCGACGCGGGACGGCCCGCGCTGACGGGCAACGACCCGATGCTGCTGGGCGGCGAGGGCGGGGCGTACTACAGCAGCCACACCCCGGACCTGTTCACCCGGACCATGGTGGCCCTCGGGGCCGGCTGGACCTCGCGCGGCCGCAACGTGCAGAGCATCGACAATCCGGTGACGGACGCCGTCTTCGCCGTCGGCGCCCGGCTGCGGCCCGACGGCACGATCGTCCGCGAGGAGGTCCCGCCGCTGGTCACGGTCCGCCCGCCGGGCCCACCCCCCTCCTACGGGGCCTCGCCCTTCGCCAACCAGGAACTCCTGCTCGGCGCCCGGGTCTACGAGGACCCGCTCTCCCCCGGCGTCTGCCGCGCGGGCACGGAGGCCTTCCTGTGGGCCCCGGAGTACAACGCCAAGGCCCGCCTCGCGGACGGCCCGTCCTTCCGGCTGAACGCGAGGCCGCCGCGCAACCGGGCCGCCCTCCAGCCGATGGGCGTCTCGCACGGCCTGGCTTCGGAGCTGGTCTTCGACCAGGCGCCCCCGGCCCACTGGCAGCTGTCCTGCCTGGACCGCACCCGCCTGACCGCGGCGGTCGCCGCCCTGCGCGCCTCGGGGGCCTCGTCCGTCCGGGTCGGCTCCTCGGGCATCGGCGCCACCCTCCCGCCGGGCACCACGGGCACGGCGGTCCTCGCCGCCCCGGCCATCCCCGGCTGGACCTGCGACGGCCGCCCGGCCACCTCGTACCTGGGCCTGGTCGCGGCCCCCCTGGCCCCCGGAACCACCACCCTGACCTGCTCGTTCCGCCCCCCGGGCCTGATCCCGGGCACCCTGGCGGCGTCGGCGTCCCTGCTGACCCTGACGGCCCTGTTCCTGCTCTCCCGGCGCCGGGCGAGGCTTCAGCGGACCTGACCCAGCCACTGGAGGGTGCGGCGGATCTCCGTGGGGAAGGGGTGGGACGGGCCGTGGAGGCGGTCCGCGTCGAAGAGGAGGCGGACCAGGGTGTCGTGGGCGGCCGGGCGGTCGCCGAGGGAGAGCAGCAGGTGGGCTATCCGGCGGCGGACCTCCAGGGGCAGGCCCGGGTCCGGGTTCGCGTAGTGGTTCTCGAAGAGCGGGAGCAGCGAGCGGTATTCCGCGAGGGCGGCCGCCGGTTCGCCGAGCTGTTCCAGGCACTGGGCCGCGTCGTAGCGGAAGCGCAGGGAGCTCGGGTCGCCGGCCGGGAACTCCTCCGCCAGGCGGCGCAGTTCGGGCAGGGCGCGGCGGTACTGGCCGTCGTCCATCAGCGTGGCCGCGTACTGCTTGCGCAAGGAGCGGACCACCGTCGAGTGTTCGCCGTGCTGCTCGGCCGCCGCCGGGAGGATGCCGCCGAGGATGTCCACGGCCTGGGTGAGCTGCCCCTGGTCGAGGAGGTTCTTCGCCTCCTCCACGGCCGCCGGGACATCGGGCCGGACGGGGGCGGGCGGGGCGGAGGGCCGCGGCGGTATGACCGTGGCGCGGTCGGGCCAGGGGGCCTGCGGGCGCAGGAAGGGGCGGGTCGGGTCGAGCGGGCCGCCGGGGGCGCCCGAGCCGTGGTGGGGCAGCAGCGGCGCGAGGGCCGCGTACACCTCCTGCGCGGAGGCGGGCCGGTCCTGCGGGTCCTTCGCGAGGAGGCGCAGCAGGACCGCTTCGAGCTGCTCCGGGACCTCGGGGCGCAGTCGGCGCACCGGGAGCGGGGGTTCGTACAGGTGGCGGTGGAGCACCCCGAGGGCGGTGGATCCGGCGAAGGGCACGTTGCCGGACAGGAGCTCGTAGAGCACCACGCCGAGCGCGTAGAGGTCGGTGTGCGGGCCGACGGCTCCGCCCATGGCCTGCTCGGGGGCCATGTACGCGGGGCTGCCGATCGGGGAACCGGTGCTGGTGAGGCGGGTGGTGTCGGTGTCCATCACCGAGGCGACGCCCAGGTCCAGGACGAGTACGGTCCCGTCGGGGCGGATCATGACGTTGCGCGGCTTCAGGTCCCGGTGCACGATCGGCACCGCGTGCACGGCCGACAGCACCGAGCACAGCTGTGCGATCACCGAGACCGCCCACGGCCACGGGTACGGATCGTGCTCGGCCAGGTGGTCCGCGAGGTCGGAGCCCTCCACGTAACCCATGACCAGGTACAGCTCGTCGCCGTCGCTGCCCGCGTCGTGCACGGTGACCAGCCCGGGGTGGTCCACCTGCGCCGTGACCCGGCATTCGCGCACGAAGCGGCGGCGCAGCTCGTCGGCGACGGAACCGGGGCCGGCCACCTTGTCGGGACGCAGCAGTTTGACCGCGACGCGGCGGTCTAGGCGGCGGTCGTACGCCGTCCAGACCTGGCCCATGCCGCCCTGGCCCAGGACGGTGGCGAGCTGGTAGCGGTCTCCGATGAGGCGGTCCGTCACGGGCGCGGGCCCCGGTCGTCGCCGCGGGGATCCTCGTGGCGCGGGGCACCCGGCTGCGGGCCGCCCGGCTGCGGGCCGCCCGGCTGCGGAGGCTGCCTGCGGAGCAGTTCGCTGAGCTCGTCGAGTTCGGCGCGGACCTGCCCGATGCGCGGCGGGGCGGGCGCCGGAGCCGGGGCGGGCTCGGGGGCCGGCTGCGCGACGGGCGCCGGGGCCTGCCGGGGCGCGGGCGGATACCCGTACGCCGGAGGCTGTTGCCGCGGCACGTACGGAGCGGGCGGCGCCGGGTACCAGGGCGCGGGCGGCGCCGTCCGGACCGCCGTGTGGTGACGGATGTCGGCCACCAGGAAGTACACCGCGACGGCGACCCCGGTGGCGATGGTGCCGCCGGCGCCGACGTTGGCCTGCCAGCCGTTGTTGTCGGGAGTCTGGTCGAGCCCGCTCAGCAGCACCCAGAGGAACTCGGCCGCCACGGAGGCGCCCAGCAGCCACCAGTCCCGGAGCTTGCGGGTGACCAGCGCGAGCCGCAGCATCGTGGCCCACGCGAGGAACCCGCAGCTCAGGACGGGCAGCAGCGCGAACAGCACGCGCAGCCCCACCGCGCCTCCGGTGCCGGGCTGCTGACCGTGCTGCGGCGGGATGCCGGGGCCGTACATCGATACTCCTGACGGGCCGTACGGACGAATGTTCCGACGAATGTTCCGGGTCTGAGCGTATACAGCGTTTCCAGCCGGAAGTGAGCTGATGCACCCAACCGTTGCACGGTCGCTGCCGGACCCTTACCCGGGCCTCTCCAGGGCCTCACCCAGGCCTCACTCGGACCTCACTCCGGCCTCACCGTGCCGTCCGACAGCCCGTCGTACAGCCCCTGTACGAGCTGCTCCCCCAGCCTCGCCGCCAGCCGCAACGCGTCCTCGAACTCGGCGAGCGCCCGGAACCGCGCCCCGTAGACCTCCTGTTCGGCCAGGGGCAGCCGGGGCAGCTGGAGCCTGCGCACGTCGAGTCGTGTCGTGGTGGAGGCGTGGCTGCTGGCGCGGCGGTTGTTGGCGGTGCCGCGCAGGAATCCGGCCAGGAACCAGGGGTCGAGCGCGGCCGGGTCGGGCCGCAGCAGGTGCAGGCCCCGGCCGAGCGCCGCGCCCGCGGTGGCCGCGTCGACCACCCGGGCGGCGCCCGCCCCGCCGGTGAGCGGGACGACCACGTCGCCGGGGGCGGTGAGCAGCGGCTCGCCCGCGGCCGCCGCCAGGATCCCGGAGGGTCCGGCCCCCGTGGCCACGTCGTGCTCGGTGAGCACGGGGGCCGCTCCGGACCCGCTGCCGGTGCCCGCATGCAGCAGCAGGGCTCCGGCGCGGGCGAGTTCGCCGATGGTGGTGAGCGGCAGCCGGGCCGTGGGCTCGCCCGGCCGGGCGGGCACGGCGGGGGGCGGGGGCGGCGGGGTGAGCCGGGCCGCGCGGCCGAGCGTCGCGTCGAGCCGCTCCCGTACGGCGGCCAGCTCGGCCACGCCTCCGCCGGCCGCGGCCGGCGGCAGGTGGCGGGCCGGGGTCAGGTCTACGTCGTCGTCGAGGAGGTCGATCACGGGGACGACGCGGCTGACGCCGGGGACGTCCGGGGCCGCGCCGGCCCGGTCGTACGCCGTCCAGGTCTTCTCCACGACCCCGTGAACGGCGGGCCAGTCGACCCGGCCCTGCCCCTCGGCGGCGAGCCCGGCGGTGTCCACGAGCAGCAGCCCCGGGGGCGGCGCCCCGTGCGGGGAGGGCCGCCGCAGCACCCACAGGTGGAGCGGGATCCCGTACGGCGGCGCGGCGCCCGCCGGGAGCGCGACGACGGCCCGCAGCGCGCCCCGGCGCAGCAGGTCGGCGCGGACGCGGCGGCCGGAGCGGCGGGCGGCGACGGCGGGCGGCATGAGCAGGACGGCGGTGCCGTCCTCGCGCAGGTGGGCCAGGGCGTGCTGGATCCAGGCGAGTTCGGATTCGGCGCGGGCCGGGAAGCCGTACTCCCAGCGCGGGTCGTAGGCGAGTTCCTCGTGTCCCCAGTTGCGTTCGTTGAACGGGGGGTGGCAGAGCACGGCGTCGACCGGCTCAGCGGCGGGGCGCGCGAAGGCGTCGGCGCGCAGGCTGTCGGCGGCGGCCGCCCGGACCAGGGCGTCGCCGTGCAGGGCGAGGCGCAGCGCGGCCAGGGCGGCGAGTTCGGGCGAACTGTCCTGCGCGTAGCGGGCGGTGGCCCCGGGGACGGCCCGCAGCAGGGTGCCGGTGCCGCAGGCCGGGTCGAGGACCGTAAAGGGCGCGGCGCCAGCCGCTCCGGTGGAGCCGGTGCTTGCACCGGAGGAGGGCCCGGCGAGGGCGGCCATCAGGCCGGCGAGCCCGTCCGGGGTGAGCGTGTACTGGCGCGGGTTGGCTTCGAGGTGACGGCCGAGCAGGAACTCGAAGGCACCGCGCGCTCCGAGTTCGGCGGCCAGCTCCCCGGCGGCCCGCAGGAAGGGCATCGCTTCGGGCCCCAGCGGACCGGTGGCGCCGAGCGGGTGCGCGGGGCCGGCCGGACCGTCCGGACCGAGCGGGTGGGCGGAGCCGAGCCGCAGGCCGAGCACCTGGTCGAGGGCGGCCGGCAGCAGGGCGGCCATCCGCTCGTCGGAGACCGCCGTCAGCTCCAGCCACTCCCGGGGCCGCTCCCGTACGAGGAGCAGCGCGCCCCCCGCCCTGACGAGCGCGGCGACGGATCCGCCGGGGTGGGCGGCGACGTACTGCCAGACGCGCTCGCGCAGCGGGACCTCGGCGAGCTTGCCCTGGGCCCGGAGCCAGTCCGTCACTTCGGTGAGGGCGAAGGAGGGGCTGGTCTCGGTGCCGCCGACGGGTTTGGGGAAGTCGGCATGGCGGCGGCGCCAGTTGCTCACGGCGGCGCGGCCGACCCTGGCGAGGCGGGCGATCTCGGCTGCGGTGATTTCCGGGGAGGTGGCTTCCGGGGAGGTGGGGGTCTGTTCCGGCATGGGCGCGAGCCTACCGGCGCCGCACACGCGAGAGCTCTCTTCACAGTGTGAATTTAACAATCTCTCAGAAACTCGTTGACTCGGTTCACAGGCTCTGCTGTGATGATCACACCGCACAGCAGAGCTTCAGCAGAGCACAGCAGACCCGACCCGACGAAGGCAGGAGCCACCCCATGTCCCACACCTCGCGCACGAGTTGGATCGCCAGGAACGCGGCACTGACGGGCTGCGGCGCGGTCCTCGCGCTCGTGACGCTGACCGCGTGCAGCGGCACCGACACCGCCGGTGACGCCGCCAAGCCCGGCGACACCGCCGCATCGAAGCCCGCGGCGTCGAACAGCGCCGACGCGGGCCAGGCCAAGAAGACGGCCGTCCGCGGCAGCGGCACCTACAAGGTCGGCTCCGACATCCAGCCCGGCACCTACCGCTCCACCGGCAACGGCGACAACTGCTACTGGGAGCGGGCCAAGGACGCCTCGGGCGAGACCGACTCGATCCTCGACAACGAGAACGCGGTCGGATCCACGTACGTCACCATCGAGGCCTCCGACAAGATCTTCAAGTCCCAGGACTGCAAGGACTGGACGGCCGTGGACCCCAAGGCCGCCGGAACCCCGAAGGCGGAGGCCGCGGGCAAGGCCGGGATGCTCAAGGTCGGCGTGGACATCGCCCCGGGCACCTACAAGTCCGCCGGCACCGCCGAGGGCGGCACCGGCTGCTACTGGGAGCGCACCAAGGACGCCTCGGGCAACACCGACTCGATCATCGCGAACGAGAACCCCACCGGTCAGGCCATCGTGACGATCGCCGCCGGCGACGGCTACTTCAAGACCGTGGACTGCCAGGACTGGAAGAAGGAGTAGCCGGTCCACCCTTCCCCGACCCCTCGGCGAGCGAACGCCGCGAAAGGCGCGTAGCGTCGCAAAAGGGATCACGGAAGGAGCCCTCCGCATGGGGATTTTCGACAGGTTCAAGGATCAGGGCAAGGCGAAGGCCAAGGACATCTCGGACAACCTCGAACAAGAGGTCAACGAGAAGACCGGCAACAAGTACACCGACCAGATCGACAAGGCCCAGCAGCAGATGGAAGAGAAGCTCGGCATCGACGACGATCCGAACAAGTAGGCCCGGCGGAAACGCGAACGGCCGCGGCCGGGGACCGGAAAGGTCCCCCGCCGCGGCCGCCGCCACGTCAGGCCGAAGCTCTACGAGCCAGGGCTACGAGCCGGGGCTACGAGCCGAGGATGGTGGCGAGGAACTCCCCGGTCCAGCCCAGCAGTTCCCGCCCGACCAACGGCTTCCCGCCCACCCGGGCCGTCTTCGGCCGCGGGATCAGCACCTGCGAGGCGGCCGGCTTGAGCACCGAGCCCGGGTAGAGCCGCTTCAGGCGCAGCTCCTGCGATTCGCGCAACTCCACCGGCCCGAAGCGGATGTTGGGGCCCTGGAGGGTGATGTCGCCGACCCCGCAGGCGCGGGCGAGCATCCGCAGTCCGGCCACCAGCAGCAGGTTCTCCACCGGCTCCGGCAGCTTGCCGTAGCGGTCGGTGAGCTCCTCGCGCACCGCCTTGACGTCCTCTTCGGAGTTGGCGGCGGCGATGGAGCGGTAGGCCTGCAGGCGCAGCCGCTCGCCCGGGGCGTAGTCGTGCGGGACGTGCGCGTCGACCGGCAGCTCGATCTTGACCTCCAGCGGCGGCTCCTCCTCCGGCCCGCCCTCGATCGCCGCCCGGTAGTCGGCCACCGCCTCGCCGACCATGCGGATGTACAGGTCGAAGCCGACGCCCGCGATATGACCGGACTGCTCGCCGCCGAGCAGATTGCCCGCGCCGCGGATCTCCAGGTCCTTCATCGCCACGTACATGCCGGCACCCATCTCGGTGTGCTGGGCGATCGTCGCGAGGCGCTCGTGGGCGGTCTCGGTCAGCGGCTTCTCCGGCGGGTAGAGGAAGTACGCGTATCCGCGCTCGCGGCCGCGCCCGACCCGCCCGCGCAGCTGGTGGAGCTGCGAGAGGCCGAAGTTGTCGCCGCGCTCGACGATGAGGGTGTTGGCGTTGGAGATGTCGATGCCGGACTCGACGATCGTGGTCGAGACGAGGACGTCGAACTTCTTCTCCCAGAAGTCCACCACGACCTGTTCCAGGGCCTGTTCGGACATCTGCCCGTGCGCGGTCGCGATCCGCGCCTCGGGCACGATCTCGCGCAGTTTGGCGGCCGCCCGGTCGATGGACTCCACCCGGTTGTGGATGTAGAAGCACTGGCCCTCGCGGAGCAGCTCGCGGCGGATCGCGGCGCCGATCTGCTTCTCCTCGTAGGGGCCGACGAAGGTCAGGACCGGGTGGCGCTCCTCGGGCGGGGTGGTGATCGTGGACATCTCGCGGATGCCGGTGACCGCCATCTCCAGGGTGCGCGGGATCGGGGTCGCCGACATGGTCAGGACGTCGACGTTGGCACGCAGCTTCTTCAGCTGCTCCTTGTGCTCGACGCCGAACCGCTGCTCCTCGTCGACGATGACCAGGCCCAGGTCCTTGAACTTGGTCTCCTGCGAGAACAGCCGGTGCGTGCCGATGACGATGTCCACGGAGCCCTCGCGCAGGCCTTCCAGGGTCGCCTTGGACTCGCTCTCGCTCTGGAAGCGCGACAGCGCCTTCACCTTGACGGGGAACTGCGCGTACCGCTCCGAGAAGGTCCCGAAGTGCTGCTGCACCAGCAGTGTGGTCGGTACGAGGACGGCGACCTGCTTGCCGTCCTGGACGGCCTTGAAGGCGGCGCGGACCGCGATCTCCGTCTTCCCGTAGCCGACGTCTCCACAGATCAGGCGGTCCATGGGGACCGACTTCTCCATGTCCTCCTTGACCTCGGCGATGGTGGTGAGCTGGTCGGGCGTCTCCGCGTACGGGAAGGCGTCCTCCAGCTCCCGCTGCCAGGGGGTGTCGGGGCCGAAGGTGTGGCCGGGGGCGGCCATGCGGGCGCTGTAGAGCTTGATCAGGTCGCCGGCGATCTCCTTGACGGCCTTCTTCGCGCGCGCCTTGGTCTTGGTCCAGTCGGCTCCGCCGAGCCGGTGCAGGGTCGGGGCCTCGCCGCCGACGTACTTGGTGACCTGCTCCAGCTGGTCGGTGGGGATGTAGAGCCGGTCGCCGGGCTGCCCGCGCTTGGCCGGGGCGTACTCCACGAGGAGGTACTCGCGGGTGGCGCCCTGCACGGTGCGCTGCACCATCTCCACGTACCGGCCGACGCCGTGCTGCTCGTGGACGATGTAGTCGCCGACCTCCAGGGTGAGGGGGTCGATCGTCTTGCGGCGCCGGGTCGGCATCCGGCCGAGGTCCTTGGTGGCGGTGCGCTGGCCGGTCAGGTCGGTCTCGGTGAGGACGGCGAGCTTGAGGGCCGGGGCCACGAAGCCGTTGTCGAGGGAGCCGCACGAGACGTGGACCAGGGAGGGCTCCAGGGTGTCGAGGTTCGCCTCCAGCCGGGCCGCGATCCCCTCGCCGCCGAGGACCTCGACGGTACGGGCGGCGGGGCCGTGGCCCTCGGTGAGGTAGACGGTGTGCCAGCCGTCGGCGATCCAGGCCTTGGTGTCGGCGAGGGCGCGGGCGGTGTCGCCGCGGTAGGCCTCGGGGGCGTGCAGGCCGAGCTTCAACGTGTCGCCACCGCTCAGATCCGCCTCGTCGGCGGCGAACGGGGACACCGACCACCACATCATGCCGAGCTCGCGCGCGTGCTCCCGTACGTCGGCGATCCCGCGCAGCGAGGCCGCGCCGACGTCGATGGGGGCCTCGCCGCCGCCGGCGGTGGCCGCCCAGGAGGCCATCAGGAACTCCTGGCTCGTGGCCACCAGGTCGGAGGCGCGCGTACGGACCCGCTCGGGGTCGCAGACCACGGCCATCGACCCGGCGGGCAGGACGTCGATCAGCAGTTCCATGTCGTCGACCAGGACCGGGGCGAGGGACTCCATGCCCTCGACCGCGATCCCCTCGGCGATCTTGTTCAGCAGTTCGCCGAGCTCGGGGTGGAGCTCGGCAAGGGCCGCGGCGCGCTCCCGCACCTGGTCGGTGAGGAGCAGCTCGCGGCAGGGCGGGGCCCACAGGCCGTGCTGGGCGATCTCCAGGGACCGCTGGTCGGCGACCTTGAAGTACCGGATCTCCTCGACCTCGTCGCCCCAGAACTCCACGCGCAGCGGGTGCTCCTCGGTGGGCGGGAACACGTCGAGGATCCCGCCGCGCACGGCGAACTCCCCGCGCTTCTCGACGAGCTCGACGCGGGCGTACGCGGCCGCGGCGAGCGCGTGCGTCACCTCGCCCAGGTCCACGCTCTCGCCCTGCCGCAGGCTGACCGGGACCAGGTCCCCCAACCCCTTGACCTGCGGCTGGAGCACGGACCGGATGGGCGCGACGACCACGGACACGGGCCCCGCGGCCGGATCGTCCTTGCTGGGGTGCGCGAGCCGGCGCAGTACGGCGATCCGGCGGCCCACGGTGTCGCTGCGCGGCGAGAGCCGCTCGTGGGGCAGCGTCTCCCAGGACGGGTACTCCGCCACCTCGTCCGGCGGCAACAGGGAGCGCAGCGCGGCCGCCAGGTCCTCGGCCTCCCGGCCGGTGGCGGTGACCGCGAGGACGGTGCGCTCGGTACGGGCGGCCAGCGCGGCGATCGCGAAGGGCCGCGCGGCGGCCGGGCCGACGAGGTCCACGTGCATGCGGTTGCCGTCCCCGGCCGCGGTGACCGCCTCGGCGAGTGCGGGATCCCGGGTGACGGCGTCGAGCAGTCCGTGCAGGCTCATGAAGCGGCTTTCCATCCGGTGAGGTGCCGTGGAGCGGCAACGCGAAGGACCCGACACGTCTCACGGGCCGGGGGTTCCCACCCTACGACGCGGGTGTGTCACTCGCGCGAGGGATTCCGGCCCCCGGACGAGTGACGGAGCTGGCGGGGACTGAGCCAACCTGATTACGCTTAGCCCAGGAGTTAGTCCACCCATGCCCTGGAGTACGCGATGGAAGCGGCCCGGCAGTACAACGTCCACGAGGCGAAGACGAACTTCTCCAAGATCCTGGAGGCGGTCGCCACCGGCGAAGAGGTGATCATCAGCAAGGCCGGCGAACCGGTCGCGAAGGTGATCCCGCTTCCAGGCAAGGTCCGGCGGACCGATTACGGCTCCTTGCGCGGCCAGGTCGAGATCGCCGAGGACTTCGACGAGCTCCCCGACGGCTTCGCCGAGGCCTTCGGAGCCGACGCATGAGCCTTCTGCTCGACACGCACGTCGTCCTGTGGTGGCTTAACGGCGACCTGTCCGAGGAGACACGGGAGCTTCTGGCCCGTGAACGGTACGTCTACATGAGCGCCGTGACTCCATGGGAGATCTCCGTGAAGCAGGCCACTGGAAAGCTGAACAGTCCAGAGGACCTGGCGGTGCGCGCGCGGGAAACCCAGTTCCAGCCACTGCCGATCGTCGCCGAACACGGCATCCGGGCCGGCCAGCTGCCGCCCCACCACAAAGACCCCTTCGACCGGATGCTCGTCGCCCAGGCCCAGAGCGAAGGGCTCACGGTCGTCACCCGCGACAAGTTCATCCCGCTCTACGACGTCCCCGTGCTGGCCGTCTGACCGGCGGACGCCGACCGGCCCCGGTCCGCCCGAAAGGGTGGACCGGGGCCGGGGCGTTCCCCCGTACGACCGCTGGAGCTACTCGCTGGCGATCGCGTTCAGGACGTTCATCCGGCCCGCCCGGAAGGCCGGGAAGAGCGCGGCCAGCAGGCCGACCAGGGCCGAGCCCGCGAAGACTCCGAGGATCGTCGGCCACGGGATCTCCAGGACCTTCATGCCCTGGAGCGCGAGGAGCTGGTGGGCGGTGGCGCCCCAGCCCATGCCCAGACCGAGGCCCAGCAGGGCGCCGAAGAGGGCGATGACCACCGACTCCAGGCGGATCATGCGGCGCAGCTGGCGGCGGGAGAGGCCGATGGCGCGCATCAGGCCGATCTCACGGGTCCGCTCGACCACCGAGAGGGCGAGGGTGTTCACGACGCCCAGGATCGCGACGATGATCGCGAGGGCGAGGAGTGCGTAGACCACGTTCAGCAACTGGCCGACCTGGTCCTTCAGCGCCTGCTTGTAGTCGGTCTGGTTCTGCGCCGTGTACTGGGGGTACTCCGCCAGCGCCGCCTTGACCGCCTTGTACGCGGCGTCCTGCTGACCGTCCTTCGCACTGGCCAGCAGCATGAACGGCATCGGCAGCTTGTCGGCCGGGAGGTTCGCCTCGGCGACGGCGAGGCTGGTGTACTTCATGCCCTTGTCGAGGTTGCCCTCGTCGCTGGTGATCGCCGCGACCTTGAGCTTGGCGGTCTTTCCGCCGGTGAAGGCGACCGTCAGGTCGTCACCCAGCTTGACGTGGTGCTGGTCGGCGTACTCCGAGCCGACCGACATCGCTCCCGGACCGTACGCCGCCGCGTGCTCGCCGGCGATCATCTTGCGCCGGATGTCCTTGGCGTACGTGGACTCCTGGACGCCGAGTCCGTCCTGCGCGGTCGTGCCGTCGGGGGCCGTGATCTTGACGTCCACCTCCCGGTAGGCCGTGACGTGGTCCAGCCCCTGGGTCTTGCGGATGGCCTCCTCGGCCTGCGGTACGACCGGCTGCCGGGTCGGCGACTGGACGATGTAGTCCGCGCCGACCGACTTGTCGAGCTCCTCGGTGGCGGAGGCCACCATCGAGGACCCGACCACCGACAGGCAGGCGACCAGCGCGAGGCCGATCATCAGCGCGGCGGCGGTGGCGCCGGTACGGCGCGGGTTGCGCAGCGCGTTGCGCTCGGCGAGCCGGCCTATGGAGCCGAAGGGCCGCAGCACCGGGGCCGACAGGGCCCTGACCACGACACCCGCGAGGAGCGGGCCGATCACGATGAAGCCGATGAGGGTGAACAGGACGCCCAGGGCCAGCCACAGGGCTCCGGTACCCGCCTTGTCGGCGGTCGCGGCGAGGAACAGGCCCGCGGCGCCGATGCCGGTGAGGACCAGGCCGACCGCGGCCCGGATCCGGCCGGCCTTCTTGTCCCCGGGGGTGCCGACCTCGCGCAGGGCGGCCATCGGGGAGACCTTGCCGGCCCGGCGGGCCGGTATGTAGGCCGAGACCACCGTGACGACCATGCCGAGGACGATGCCGACGACCGGAGTGGTCCAGGCGATCGTCAGATCGTCGGTGGACAGGCTCATGCCCAACTGGCCCATGAGCTTCATCAGGCCGACGGCCAGGCCGATGCCCGCCCCGACCCCGAGGACCGACCCGGCGGCACCGAGCAGGAAGGCTTCGACGACCACGGACTTGAGCACCTGGCCGCTGCCGGCTCCGATGGCGCGCATCAGGCCGATCTCCCGGGTGCGCTGGGCGACCAGCATCGAGAAGGTGTTGAAGATCAGGAAGATTCCGACGAGGAAGGCGATCCCGGCGAAGCCGAGCATCACCCACTTCATGATGTCGAGGAAGGACAGGTCCTTGCGGCCGGCGTCCGCGGCTTCCTTGGCGGTCTGGAGCGTGTACGTGTCCGCCCCGACGGCCGAAGCGATGTTCTGCTTGAGCCGCTCGTCGCTCACCCCGTCCTTGGCGGTGACGTTGACGAGGGAGAAGGCGTCGGTGGAACCGAGCAGCTTCTGCTGCGCGGTGGCGGTGTCGAAGTAGACGACGGTCGCACCCGGGTTGGTCACGGTGAAGGCGGCTATGCCGGTGATCTTGGAACGGATGTCGCCGGTGACGGCGATGGTGCGGATGTCGTCACCGAGCTTGAGGTGGTGCTTCTTCGCGGTGTCCGCGTCGATCATCACGTCGGTGGGACCGCGCGGGGCCTGGCCTTCGATGATCTTCATCGACTTCAGTTCGTTCTCGGTCCAGTTGCCCGCGAAGGTCGGGGCACCGGTGGTGGAACCGAGATTCTCGTTCTTGGAGTTGACGACGGTGACGGCCATCGACGAGACGCCGCCCTCGACGGACTTCACGCCTTCGGCCTTCTTCACCTGCGCCACGACCGAGGCGGCCAGCGTCCGGGGCACGCCGCTGTCGGCGGTCTGACCGCTGGTCTCGGCCTTCTTCGGAGTCACCGTGACATCGGAACCGGTGACCGCGAACAGCTTGTCGAAGGTGGTGTTCATGGTGTCGGTGAACACCAAGGTGCCGCAGACGAAGGCGACGGAGAGCATGACGGCGACGGCGGAGAGCGCCATCCGCCCCTTGTGCGCGAAGAAGTTGCGCCGCGCGGTCTTCATGACGGTCATGACGTCCGCCCGCGCGCGTCGAAGTCGGGGGTCTGGGGGCGTCCCCCAGAAAAGCACAGCATGCGGTCCAGGACCTGGTCAGCCGTAGGCTCGTGGAGCTCGTCCACGATCCGGCCGTCGGCGAGGAAGATGACGCGGTCCGCGTAGGAGGCGGCGACCGGGTCGTGGGTGACCATCACGATGGTCTGGCCCAGCTCGTTGACCGAGCGGCGCAGGAAGCCGAGCACCTCGGCGCCGGCCCGGGAGTCCAGGTTTCCGGTCGGCTCGTCGCCGAAGATGATCTGCGGGCGGGCGGCGAGGGCGCGGGCGACCGCCACGCGCTGCTGCTGACCGCCCGACAGCTCGGTCGGCCGGTGCTTGAGGCGCCCCGCCAGCCCCACCGTCTCCACGACCCGGTTCAGCCACTCCGCATCGGGCTTGCGGCCCGCGATGTCCATGGGGAGCGTGATGTTCTCCAGGGCGTTGAGCGTCGGCAGCAGGTTGAAGGCCTGGAAGATGAAGCCGATCCGGTCGCGGCGCAGCTGCGTGAGCTTCTTGTCCTTGAGGCCGGTGATCTCGGTCTCGTCAAGGAAGATCTGACCGCTGGTCACCGTGTCCAGGCCGGCGAGGCAGTGCATCAGCGTGGACTTGCCGGAGCCCGAGGGCCCCATGATCGCGGTGAACTGGCCGGCGTGGATGTCCACGTCCACCGAATCGAGGGCGGTGACCCGGGTCTCGCCGGAGCCGTAGGCCTTGACGACCTGCCGCGCCCGCGCCGCGACGGCTCCATGCCCTCCAGCGCCCCCGTGCCTGGTTTCGGTCATAGCCGTTGTCACGGTGTGTCCCCCTCGATCGGTGCGAATCATCTGCTGTGAAGTCTGTCGGGACCGGGGGGTCCGGCGCGCTGGTGCCAAGCGCCGTATTCATACGGGTGCTAGCCCCACCCCCCGGACTCCCCGTCCCCCGTAGAAACCAGTTAAAGACCGCCCGCGCCCGACTTCCTCCTCCGCCGGGACGAAGCGTCCCTGGATCCTTGTGAGGAGCAACCCCTAGGGGTTCTCGGCCCTCCGGAGGACGCACCCTGAGGGATACCGCTCCGCCACGGGACGGTGAGAAGGTATCTGCGCAGGTACGCACGGGGGACGCACGGGGGAAGGGTCGGCCATGGCATCAGGGGAGAGCACGGGCGCGAGTACTGACGAGGGCGCCGCGGGCCCGCCCGGCGGCATACCCGGAGCCGGAGCCGGGGCCAGAGCTGGAGCCAAGGCCGGCGGGGCCGGGGCCGGGGCGCCCGCGCGGCCCCGTACCGCCGTGGTCGCCGCGCTCATGCTGACGATGGGACTCGTCGCCATCGACGCGGCCATCGTCTCCACCGCCGTCCCGCAGATCGTCGGCGACCTCGGCGGCTTCGCCCTCTTCTCCTGGATCTTCTCCGGCTACATCCTGGCCGGAACCGTCACCCTGCCCGTCTACGGCAAGTTCTCCGACACCTACGGCCGCAAGCCCGTCCTGCTCTTCGGCATCAGCCTCTTCCTCCTCGGCTCGCTGCTGTGCGCGTCCGCCTGGAACATGGCCGCCCTCATCGCCTTCCGGGTCCTCCAGGGCCTCGGCGGCGGCGCCCTGCAAGGAACCGTCCACACCCTGGCCGCCGACCTCTACGCGCTCAAGGACCGCCCGCGCATCCAGGCCCGGATGTCCGTGGTGTGGGCCTCCTCCGCACTGGCCGGCCCCGCGCTCGGCGGGCTCATCGCCTCGTACACCGACTGGCGCTGGATCTTCCTGCTCAACCTGCCGGCGGCGGCCGCCGCCCTGTGGATCATCAGCCGTCACCTGGTCGAGCCCACCCGCGCCCCGGGCCGCCGGGGCCCCGTCGACTGGGCCGGCGCCCTCGGCGTCTTCGCCTGCGGCGGGCTGCTGCTCTTCGCACTCGTCCAGGGCGGAGTCGCCTGGCCCTGGCTGTCGGCGCCCTCACTGGGGCTGCTGGGTGCGAGCGCGGCGTTCGGCGCCCTGGTCGTGCGGATCGAACGGCGGGCCGCGGAACCGATTCTGCCCGGCTGGGTGTGGCGCCGGCGCACCATCGCCGCCGTCAACCTCGCCATGGCCGCGCTCGGCCTGCTGATGGTGGCCCCGATGGTGTTCATGCCGACGTACGCGCAGACCGTGCTCGGCCTCGGCCCCACCAGCGCCGGCCTGGTCACCTCCGCGATGACCCTGAGCTGGCCCATCAGCGCCGCCTTCTCCCAGCACGTCTACCGGCGGATCGGCTTCCGCAACACCGCCGCCATCGGGGTCTCCCTGGCCGCCGTGATCCTCTTCTCCTTCACCCTGCTCCCCTACCCCCCGACCATCTGGCAGCCCGCGCTGATCATGCTCCTGCTGGGCGGGGCCCTCGGGCTCTTCCAGCTCCCGCTGACCGTCGGCGTCCAGTCCACGGTGGGCTGGGCGGAGCGCGGAACCACCACCGCGTCGGTGCTGTTCTGCCGCAACGTCGGCCAGAGCATCGGAGCGGCCCTGCTCGGGGCCGTCGCCAACGCCACCATCAGCGGCCGGCTGGCGGACGCCCCGATGACCGGACTCCCCTCGCACCTGGACGACGTGGCCAAGGCCCTGGCCCAGCCGGGGCTGCTCACGCCGGACGCGTCCGACTACCTGCGGCGCGCGGTGGACGCCGCCGGGGACCACATCTTCCTCGGCGCGTCGGTGGCGGCGGTCGCGTCGGCGCTCGTGCTGCTGCTGATGGCACCGCGCCGGTTCCCGGTCCTGCCGGAACTGCGGGAGTAGTCGCGGGCCCGGGAGCGGGACCCGGCGGGGACCAGGAGCGGGACCAGGACCCGGCGCGGGGATGACTTGTCATGACCCGACCGAACGAGTAACTCTCTGCGGAGACACACTCCCGGGGGGACACCATGCTTTCCGCACTCTTCGCACTCGCCTTACTCGCCGCCGTCGCCGGCCCCGTCACCCTGCGGCTCGTCCGGCACCCGGGCTTCGTCACCGGCCGCGACGGCCGCCTCTCCACCTCCACCACCCTGGCCCTGGCCTGGACGGTGATCCTGGTCTGGCTGCTCCTCGCGATCCTCGTCTACGGGCTCACCGCGGGCGGCGGAGTCGCCTGGTTCCAGGGCCCCGACGGCCCCCTGTCCTCGCTGACCAGCGTCTACCTCCCGCTGCTCGGGGGCCCGTACGCCGCCATGATCGGGGCGAAGGCGGTGGTCGGCGTGCGCGTGGAGAACGGCAGCATGGCCAAACCCGCACCGAAGGGCGCCGGGCGGCGCCCGCTGCACGACCTGATCTCGAACGACGGCGGGCGGACCGACCTGGTCGACCTCCAGTACGTCGCCCTGAGCGCGGTCACCATGCTCTACGTGGTGGCGTTCTTCGTGACGGACGTCGGCGGCGGACTGCCGAAGCTCCCGGCGGAGATGTGGGCGCTGACGGGAGCCCCGGCCGGGGCCTACCTGGTGAACAAGATGGCGACCCGGGCGAACCCGGTCATCACCCACGTCACGGTCGCCGACGGGCGGCTGCTCGTCGGGGGCGGCGGCTTCGGGAGCGACCCGCGCGTGGAGCTGGACTCCGTACCGCTCCCGGCCGCCGGCACCTCCGTGGACGCATCGGGCGGCACCCTGACGGCTCCCCTGCCGGACCCGGCACCGGCCGCCTTCACCGTGGTGGTCAGCAGCGGCAGCGGGCTGCGCAGCGACCCCTTCCGGCACGAGGCGGGCGGCGCCGCCGCAGTCGGCTGAGGCCGCCGCGGGCCGGGCTCAGCCCAGCTTCGCCAGGAAGTCCTCGATCAGCGGGGCGATCTCCGCAAGGTGCGTCTCCAGCGCGAAGTGCCCGGCGCCTTCGAAGAGGTGCACCTCGGCGTCGGGCACGTCCCGCTGGTACGCCTTCGCGCCCGCGGGCAGGAAGAAGGGGTCGCCCTCGCCCCAGACGACGAGGACCGGAACCCCCGCCGCGCGGAGCCAGGCCTGCCAGGCCGGGTAGTGGGCGAAGTTCGAGTGGTAGTCGAAGGCGAGGTCGGCCTGGGCGTCGGCGCGTCCGGGCAGACCCAGGTAGTGGACGTCGAGCGTCCAGCCGTCCGGGGAGATCAGGGAGGTGTCGGCGACGCCCGCCTCGTACTGGAACCGGGTGCCGTCCTCGCCGAACAGCCCCCGCACCTGCTCCTCGTTGCCCGGCACCTCCCGGCGCAGCCCGGCGAACTCCCGGGCCATGTCCGACAGTCCCTCCTCGTACGCGTTGCCGTTCTGCACGATCAGGCCGGTCACCCGGTCCGGCCGGCGCTCGGCGAGGCGCAGGCCGACGGGGGCGCCGAAGTCGAAGACGTAGAGGGCGTAGCCCTCCAGGCCGAGGGCGTCGGTGAAGCCCTCCACGATGTCCGCGAGGCGGTCGAAGGTGTACGTGAACCCGTCCGGGGCCCGGGTGCGGCCGAAGCCGGGGTAGTCCGGGGCGATCAGCCGGTACGGGGTGGAGCCGAGGGCGTCCATCAGGCGGGCGAACTGGTGCGAGGAGGTCGGGAAGCCGTGCAGGAGAAGCAGGACGGGGCCGTCGGCCGGACCGCTCTCGCGGTAGGCGACCTGGACTCCGGCGACGTCGACGCTGCGGTGACGGATGGCGGGCACGGCGGTCATCACATTCCTCCAAGGGCGTTGTTTCCATTAGTCTCACCGGAGATCACTAACGGGTCAAGGGTCATCTCACCCATTAGTCAGAGATAGAGTGGAACCATGACAGCGACTTTCCCCCTCACCGGCGAACCCCTCGCCCTGGACCTCCTCAACACCGACACCGCGATCGGGGACCTCGTCGCGGACCCGGCCGGCCTCGCGGACTGGCTGGAGACCCAGCGGGACCGTCTGACGGAGCTGCCGCCGGTGGGCACGGCGGAAGTGGCCGCCGTCCGTTCCGTACGGGAGGCGGCGCGCGCGGCCCTGACCGCGGCCCGCGCCGGCGCGGAGCCCCCGGCGGGGGCGATGCGCACCCTGAACTCCGCGCTGGCCGCCGCCCCCTCACACCGGGAGCTCACCTGGACCCCCGGAGCCGGGCTGACGGCCGCCACCGTCCGCGCACCGGGAGCGCCCGCGGCGCGCAGGCTCGCGGCGGAGCTCGCCGAAGCCGTGGCGGAACTGCTGCTCGGTGGGCGGATCGGCGAGGTCCGCGAGTGCGAGGGCGCGGAGTGCGTACTGCTGTTCCTTCCGGCGCATCCGCGGCGCCGCTGGTGCGTGGCATCGATCTGCGGCAACCGCGCCCGGGTCGCCCGCTACTACGCCCGGCACAAGCCGGCCCCGTAGCCGCACGGAACCGATGAGGCGGTGGTTCAGCCCTCCGCCGGGGCCCGGCCCGTCAGCGCCGCGAGGCTGGAGCGGACGTGGTTCATGTGGGCCCGCATCTCCTCCTGCGACTCCGTGTGCTCGCGCAGGATCCGGTCCGTCTCCCGGCCGACCCGCTCCTCCCGCACCCGCGCCTGCGCGATCAGCTCCCGGCCCCTGGCCTCGGCGTCCTCCTGCCCGTGCCGCGCGGCCTCCTCCGCCTCCGCGAACCCGCGCTTCGCCTCCGCCAGCCGGGACTCCGCGTAGCGCTCCAGCTCCACGTGCCGGGCCTCCAGCTCCGCCTCCCGCGCCGCCAGTTCCCGTTCCGCCGCGTCCCACCGCTCCACGTGTTCCTGCTCGCGCTCCGCGAGCAGCGCGTCCGACCGGCGGCGCATCTCGGCCAGCGCCGCCTGCGCGTCCGCCCGCCACGCCGCCGCGTCGTCCCGCGCCTCCGCCCGCGCGTCGTCCGCCTCGCGCCCCGCCCGCAGCAGCCCCTGCCGGGCCCGGACCTCGGTCTGCTCGCGCACCGCCTCCGCGTCCGTGCGCGCCAGCTCCGCCACCCGGTCGGCGTGCGCCTCGGCGGCTCCCGCCGCCGCCAGCGCGTCCGCCCGCGCGTCCAGCCGTAGCGTCTCGGCCTCCTCCTCGGCCAGCAGCAGGATCCGGCGGGCGCGCTCGCTGAGCTCGTCGTACGTCTGCGGGGCCAGCGCGGACACCTCGGCCCGCAGCCGCTCCGCCTCCGCCTCCATCCGCTTGGCCAGCACGGTCAGCCGGGCCACCCGCTCCCAGGCCTCGTCCCGGCTCCCCGACAGCCGTACGAGGTACCGGTCCACCTCTTCCGTGCGGTAGCCGCGGCCGCGCACGGTCGTAAAGGGTGCACTCATCCTGGAAGCGCCTCTCTCGCGGGGATTCCTGTCAAGGATGCGTCATTTGGTGGCAGAAGCCCGAATGGCCGGGCCGGGACCCTGTTCGAGGGTCCCAACCCGGCCATCCGGATCGATGAGTGATCTGCGAGCGATCGGTGAGCGATCAGCCGTGGCGAGCGGCGATTAGAGAAGTCCGTCCCACATCTGCTCCAACAGGACCGACCACCAGTTCTCCGGGGACGCCAGCGCGGCACTGTCGAGCCCCGCCAGATTCGCCTGGAAATCGACGGTCCAGCGGCCCGCCTGCTCCGGCGTCAGATGCTGGCGCAGCCGCCACATGTGACCCAGCATCGCCAACGACCGCACGAACTGCGGCAGCGAGGAGTTCACGAACTGCGCCGGCACCGGGGCCCCGCCCGGACCGGCCTCCACCGGCACCGCGACGATGTGCGCGGTCCCGTACTGCACGCACAGCGCCTTGCCGAAGTCGCTGCCGACGACGAGGTACGAACCCGCGTCCGAAGCCGGCTGCACCTGCCGCTGCGCCGCCAGTTCGGCCAGCGTCGGCAGCGGAGCACCCGGTACGGCCTGCGCCCAGAAGAACGGCCCGAAATCGACCGGCAGTCCCGACCACATCAGCGTCTGCGCCACGATCTCCGGCACACCCTGCCGGGACACCGCGCGCTGCTCGAAGCGGAACACGCCCTGCGGCCCGAACGCCCCCGCCAGCTCCTGCGCGATCCCGTCCAGCGGGATCGCCGGCTGCAACGGCACCTGCGGCAGCGGAGCGCGGACCGGCGCGGGGCGCGCCGGACCGTCCGCCACCTGGTGCAGCTCGCCCTGATGGGTCAGCAGGTGCCGCATGCCCTGCTGCCGGCCCGCGTGGTCGGTCCCGTACGGGGCCACGCTCGTGATCCGGACCTGCGGCCAGGTCTCCCGGATCATGCGGGCGCAGTAGCCGCCGGGCAGCTCGCACGAGGCCAGCTCGGTGTGCAGCTCCAGCACCTGCTGCGGAGGCACGTTCATCGCGCGCAGCTCGTACAGGATCTGCCACTCCGGGTGCGGGGTACCGGGCGCGGAGCGGCGGATGAGCTGCTGCTCGGAGCCGTCGGGCGCCCGGTAGCGCAGCACGGCCTGGTAGCCGGGACCGACCGTGGGCACCCCGGGAGCCGGGGCGGACGCCTGCGGTACGGGGGCCTGCGGCGCGGGACCGGGCGGACCGGGCGGCTGGGGTACGCCGGGACCCGCGAGCATGGTGGCGGCGTGATGCGCCGCGCCGCCGGGCGCGCCGGGAGCTCCGGGCGGGCCGGGAGGCGCGGGCGGCTGCCCGGTCACGGCCGGACCGGCCAGCATCGTCGCGGCATGGTCCAGCCCGCCACCGGGCACACCAGGAGCACCAGGCGCCCCGGGCGGACCCGGAGGCGTCGGCTGCTGACCCGCGCCGGGCACCCCGGGAGGACCGGGCGGGCCGGGCGGCTGCGGGCCGCCGGGGGCCGCCAGCATGGTGGCGGCGTACGAGGCTCCGCCCCCGCCGGACGCACCCGGCGCACCCGGCGCACCCGGCGGGCCGGGAGGCGCGGGCGGCTGCCCGGTCACGGCCGGACCGGCCAGCATCGTCGCGGCATGGTCCAGCCCGCCACCGGGCACACCGGGAGCACCAGGCGCCCCGGGCGGACCCGGAGGCGTCGGCTGCTGCGGTCCGCCCGGACTCGCGAGCATGGTGGCGGCGTACGAAGGCTGCTCGGCACCGCCACCGGGCACGCCGGGCGGACCCGGCGGCGTCACGGGCGCGGCGGCGGGCCGGTTGATCCGGGCCTTGCTCGTCGGCGCGTCGGCGATGTCACCGGAGGGCGAAGCAGGAGCGGGAGCGGGAACCGGAGCCTGGGCCTGAGCCGGCGCCTGAACCGGCGCCTGAACGGGAGCCGACGGCGCCACCGGTCCGGATCCGGATCCGGACCCGCCCCGCGACCCCGCCCGCGACCCCGCGTCCAGGTCCAGCGCGGGCGTAGCGACGGCCGTCTTCGGCAGCTCGCTGCCCCTCGGCATCAGCGTGGTCCGGGCCTCCGGACCCACCCCGGAGGACGGCGGAGCGTCCTCCAGGTCCGACCCGGACAGCGGCGGCGAGAACACCGTCGCCGGCAGCGGCACGGACACCGAGTCGTCGGCGTTCACATCGGTCCCGGCCCACGGCGTGGCACCGGACGGCACCCCTTCGTTGGCGGTCGGCTCGTAGGGGACCTCGCCCCCGCGCCGCAACGGCACCGGCTCCGCGGCACCCTGTGAACCGACCGGAGCCACCGGAGCGACCGGAGCCGCAGGAGCCACCGGCACGGCCGGAGCCACCGGCGGAATTCCCGCCCGGTCCGCGGCCTCCTGCAGCCACTCCGGCGGGCTCAGCATGAACGAGGTCTGCTCCGAGTCGATCCGCGGCACCGGAACCGAAGCCTCGGCCGGCGCGGCCGAAGCCCCGTACTCCTCCTCGTAGCGGCGGATCACCTCACCCACCGGCAGCCCGGGCCAGAGGGTCACCTCCCCGCTGTCCCGCGCGATGACCAACCGCTGGCGGCCGCCACCGGACACGGGACCGGCCGGGCGGTCCTCCGCCCACACCACGAAACCGAGCCCGAACTCCCGTACGCGCACCTCGCGGTGCTGGTACGAGGGAACGTCCCCGTTGATCCACTCCTCGGCGCGCTCCTGCGCCTGCGCAAACGTCACCATCGCGCCGTCACCCCTCTTCCGGCGCGGAACCCGCCGCCGGAACCGACCCGGCCACGGGAACCGAGCGTGCGAATCCGCCGTCCACCATCAGACCGGCCACCGTTTCCAACTCCGGCGGATTACCCGCCAGTCGCTCCAGAAAGGCGTCGAAATCCGTACCGCACGGCAACAGCAACCGCTCCACGCGCTCCTGGACCGACCAGCCGTCCTGGTCGCGGGCGTCGTCGTACGGGGAGAACCACACCGAACCGATCGACTCGCCCCGCACCTTCACCGCGACGAGCCCGCCCTGTGCGAAGGCCACGCAGAGGTAGTCCTTCGTGAGGTGGTCCCGCAGACACTTGTTGACGTAGACGAGGTCGTTGACCGCCGCCTCCTCGCGCACCGTGAAGAAGGGCTGGTCCACCAGCAGGCCGAGCTCCACGTCCAGCCCCGTGCCCACCGGCGCACAACCGCCGGCCGCCTTCAGGAACGAGCGGTAGGCCTCCGGGAGCCGGTAGCCGAGGTCCTCCTCGACCCCCTGCACCTGCTGCTCGGACACCGAGACCACCGTCTTGGGCAGCCCCAGGTGGACCGGGCGCGCCTCCTGCAAGGGCCGCGTACCGCGCTTCGTGTGGTCCACCGCGGCCGTGGTCAGGCCCGCGTGGTGCCGCAGCAGCGCCTTGACCTCCACCGGGACCAGCTCCATCCGGCGGGTGCCGGACACGTGGTGCCAGGTCCAGCCGTGCGGGGTCGACACCGGGCCGACCGTGTCCCACAGTTCGTGGCCGGTCGCCCGCATGGCGGCGTTCGCGGACACGCAGTCCGTCAGGCGCAACTCGTCCACGCCGAAGCCCTCCGGCGGATCGGCGATCTCCACCGCCGCGCGCGCGTAGGGCGCGAAGTCGGGATGCCCGTTCGCACCGATGCGGACTCCGTGGGGATGGCGAGCGGCCCGGACGGGGTCCGGGAAATGCACGACCTGCCCCGAGTAAGCGGCGTTGGGTGGCGCGGCCTGATGCCCGAGCCGACCTGTCGTCATGGCGGTAGCCCCCTGCTGGATCTGGCTGGTTCACCACAGCCTATGTGCTCCGGCAAGGGCGTCACCCGCCCGCGACCGGGGCACCCGCGCGACGGCCGGGAACATCCGAATTGATACGAATATTCGACCCCGCTTCCACATCTGAGGCGACATTTGACAGGCTGTCCCCACGGCACGGGGGCGTGCGCGACAGCGGTCACCGCCGCGGGCACGGGAGGGAAAGCGCAACCATGCAGAACACGGCAACACGCACAGGGCCGGCCGACGCCGACTCAGGGCCCATGGGAACCCCCGGACACCCGGGAACCGTTGGACCTACGGGAGCGGGCGAATCCGCGTCCATCCCGGCACAGGCCCACACCGCCGGCCACGGCGCCGGGCCCGCGCAGGGCCCGGGCGACCCCCGCCTGCGCTGGGGCAGCGGCGAGGGCCGCGCCGCCGTGCCCACGCTCCGCTTCCGCCGTGACGGCATCCTGCCGACCGTGGCCGCCGCCCTCTCCGTACGCGGCGAAACCCTCACCGGCACCGCGGGCAAGGCCGACCTGCCCCCCGTACTGCACGCCCTGGTCCAGGATTTCCTCGACACCCTCACCAGCGGCCAGCGCGAACGTTTCACCGGCCGATGTCCGGAGGCGATCCTGCTCTCCCGCCACCTCGCCGCCGTCGAGGGCGCCCGCAGCAAGCGCGCCTCGCGCAAGCCGCTCACCCCGAGCGAGGCCCGCCGCTCCCTCAAGCACTCCAAGATCACCGCCCGCCGCATCCGCGAGGACGGCGACCCGCTCCACGGCAGCTACGCACCCCCCTGCCGCTCCTGCGAGGCCCTCCTCGCCCACTTCGGCGTACGCCCCGTCGACCTCACCCACCCCGAGTAGCCACCATGACCGCCACCTCCGCTTCCTACGCCCGCTCCTCGGCCGCCCGCTTCCCGGTCGCCGTGGACGCCGCCCTGCGCTCCGCCGGCTGGGAGCCGGGCCGCTGGGACATCAAGCAGGCCGAGTACTGGGCCGACGCCCTGCGCGACCACACCACCCCCGCCGGGCACCGCCACACCGTCTTCCCGGCCGCCGTCGAAGCCTGGGCGGAATTCGGGAACCTCACCGTCACCGCCCCGGGCCCCGGCCGCCAGATCGCACCCACCGCGATCCGCCTGGACCCCCTCACGGGCCTCCACCTCGCCCGCACCTTCGCCGACCTCGGCCGCGCCCTCTCCACCCAGCTCTGCCCGCTCGGCGTCGAGGCCGACGCGCAACTGATCGGAGGGGGGTCACACCTCGCCATCGACCGCGAGGGCCGGGTCTACTGCGTGGACCACACCGGCGACTGGTACCTCGGAGCCGGGCTCGACGAGGCCCTCACCCTCCTCCTGACCGGCCTCCAGCCCACCCGCCTGACGACCGGCTGACCACCCGGCCCCGGAAGCCGCTCCCCGCTTCCGGGCCACGTACATCACGCCGTCCGGCACCCGCCCCCACGCCCGCTCGCCTACCCCCGCTCGCCTACCCCCGCTCGCCGCTCGGCAGGACCGCCGAGACCTTGAAGCCGCCCTCGTCCGTCGGGCCGGAGACGAAGACCCCGCCCAGGCCGAGGACCCGCTCCCGCATGCCGACCAGCCCGTTGCCGCCGCTCGGCAGACCCGGCTCGGCGGCCTTGCCGTCACACGGCCCGTTCTCCACCTGCATGGCGACCTCGCCCTCCCGGTGCGCCAGCCGTACGACGACCCGCGCGCCCGGAGCGTGCTTGTGGCAGTTGGTCAGCGCCTCCTGGACCACCCGGTACGCCGTCTGCTCCACCTCCGCCGCGTACGCGGCCGCGCACTCCCCCCGGACATCGAGCACCACGGCCATCCCGGCCGCCCGCGACTGCCCGACCAGCGCCTCCAGCTCCGCCAGCGTCGGCCCGTCCTCGAAGCTCCCCACCAGGGCCACGGGCGCGGTCACGGCCGCCACCGGCTTCGGAGCCTCCGCCCGCAGCACGCCCAGCATCTCCCGCAGCTCCGTCAGCGCCTGCCGCCCCATATCCCCCACGAGCGCCGCGTTCTTCACGGCCTTCGCCGGATCCTTCAGCGCGATCGCCTGCAGCGCCGCCGCGTGCACCACCATCAGCGACACCCGGTGCGCGACCACGTCGTGCATCTCCCGCGCGATCCGCGTCCGCTCCTCCGTACGGGCCCACTCGGCCCGCTCCTCCGCCCGGTCCGCGAGCAGCGACAGCTCCCGCTCCAGCGAGTCCGCGCGTTCGTGCAGGCTCTCCATCAGCCGGCGCCGCGCCCCTATGTACAGCCCGAGCAGTACCGGGGGCACGGTCAGCGCCACCGCCACGAACACGGAGAGCACGATGACGAGGGTGTGACCGGCCCCCTCGTCCCCACGGGTCCGCAGGTACATCACCACGAAGGTCGCGGCCAGCGACATCGACGCGAGGGTGGCGGTGATCCGCCGGGGCACCTCGGAGGTGGCGAGCGTGTACAGCCCGACCACGCCGAGCAGGAACCCCATGGCGGCGGGCGACACGGCGATCCCGACCAGCACCACGGCGATCGGCCAGCGCCTGCGCAGCACGAGCGTGGCACCGACCCCGGCCCCGAACAGCACCCCGGCCCAGACCGGAACCCCGGCCTCGCGGGCGAACCCGACACCCTCCACCGCGCACTCGACGGCGGACACCCCGCCGAGCCCCACGTCCAGCACGGCCGACCTGCGCCGTTCCCACCACAGCGGCCCGTCCCGCCCGGCCCCCGCGTCTCCCTGCTCTTCCCCCGTACTGGTCATGCCGTCCAGCGTACGCAGGGCCCTCAGCACACAGCCGAACGAAATTCCAGCAAACCAGCGGTAACCGCACGTACGACTGAATAGCCCGCCGAATGAGACCTGAATCCCACATTCCGGACCACATTGGCGACATGACCGAAATCCGACGTCGCCCCGGCGACGGCACCGGCGGGCTCCGCACCGGAACCGCGACCTTCGAATCCCTGCGGGAGCAAGCGATCGCCCTGCGGCGCGAGGGCCTCAGCCTGCGCCAGATACGGGACCGCCTGGGCGTCCACAACAACAACATCCTCAACAGCCTGGTGAAGGGAGAGCCTCCACCCGAGTGGACGAAGCGCCCGAATGCGAAGGACGACCTCCGCGACCGAGCCCGCAAACTCCGTCTCCAGGGCATGACGTACGACGAGATCCAGGTCGAGCTGGGCTGCTCGAAGAGCTCGATCTCCCTCTGGGTCCGCGACCTCCCGAAGCCGGAGCGGCAGCGCACCGCAGAAGAGGCCTCGGCGATCGCCAAGCGCGGGTGGGAAAGGACGCTTGAGCGGCGCGAGGAGGAGCGACAGGAGACCAAATTGCAAGCCGCCGAGGAACTGGGCGAGATGTCCGAGCGGGAACTCTTCCTGGTCGGCGTGGGGCTCTATTGGGCCGAGGGATCGAAGAGCAAGACCTACTCCCGACGCGAACGCGTGACCTTCGTCAACAGTGATCCCGACATGATCCACCTCTACTTGGCCTGGCTGGCCGTCCTCGGCGTGGACCGCGAGAAACTCCGCTACCGCGTCATGATCCACGAGTCCGGGGATGTGCGCGGCGCCGAGCAGTACTGGGCTGACCTGGCCAAAGTGGATCTTTCGCAGCTCCAGAGGACAACGCTCAAGAAGCACAACCCGACGACTGTACGGAAGAACACCGGCGACGACTACCGGGGTTGCCTGGTCGTCAACGTGCTCGGCAGCGCCGAGCTGTACCGCCGTATCGAAGGGTGGTGGGCCCGGATGGCAGTAGAGGCACGCCGTAGAAACGCGTAGGCTGACGGCGCGCAATCCCGGGTTGCTCTGTCGGCAGGGGCGACCAGACTTTGAATCTGGGTACGACGCAGGTTCGACTCCTGCCCCGGGAGCCAATCGAGTTCGGGTCCCGACTATTCCGGTCGGGACCCGGCCTCGTTTAGCGCCCCAAGCCCACCGGTATCCTTCACGGGTCCACCACCCGAAGCCGAAGGGCACACCCGTGAGCGCCAACCGCCCGGCAGCCGTCGTCGTACTCGCAGCGGGTGAAGGCACCCGCATGAAGTCGGCCACACCCAAGGTTCTGCACGAGATCAGCGGGCGCTCGCTCGTCGGTCACGTCGTCGCCGCCTCCCGCGAGCTGGACCCGACGCACCTCGTCGTCGTCGTCGGGCACGCCCGCGAACAGGTCACCGCGCACCTCGCCGCCATCGACGCCGACGTCCGCACCGCGGTCCAGTACGAGCAGAACGGCACCGGGCACGCCGTCCGGATGGCCCTCGAAGAGCTGGGCGGCCAGCCCACCGGCACCGTGGTCGTCGTCTGCGGCGACACCCCGCTGCTGACCGGCGAGACCCTGGCCGCACTGACGGCCACGCACGAGGCCGACGGCAACGCCGTCACCGTGCTGACCGCCGAGGTCCCGGACTCCACCGGCTACGGCCGCATCATCCGCGGCGCCGACGGGGCGGTCACCGCCATCGTCGAGCACAAGGACGCCACCGACGCCCAGCGCGCGATCCGCGAGATCAACTCCGGGGTCTTCGCCTTCGACGGCGCCCTGCTCGCGGACGCCCTCGGCAAGGTCCGCACCGACAACAGCCAGGGCGAGGAGTACCTCACCGACGTGCTCGGCATCCTGCGCGAGGCCGGCCACCGCGTCGGCGCCGCCGTTGGCGCGGACCACCGGCAGATCCTCGGGATCAACAACCGGGTCCAGCTCGCCGAGGCCCGCGCGCTGCTGAACGCCCGCCTGCTGGAGCGCGCGATGCTCGCCGGCGTGACGATCGTCGACCCGGCGAGCACGCTCGTCGACGTGACCGTGACCTTCGGCCGCGACGCCGTCGTCCACCCGGGCACCCAGCTGCTGGGCACCACGCACATCGCCGAAGAGGCCGAGGTCGGCCCGAACAGCCGCCTGACGGACACGCACGTCGGTCCGCGCGCCCGCGTGGACAACACGGTGGCGGACACCGCCGTCGTCGGCGAGTCGGCGACCGTGGGTCCCTTCGCGTACCTGCGTCCGGGCACGAACCTGGGCGCGAAGGCCAAGGCCGGTACGTACGTGGAGATGAAGAACGCCACGATCGGCGAGGGCACCAAGGTTCCGCACCTCTCGTACGTCGGCGACGCGACGATCGGCGAGTACACGAACATCGGCGCCGCCAGCGTGTTCGTGAACTACGACGGTGAGCACAAGCACCACACGACCGTCGGCTCACACTGCAAGACGGGTTCGGACAACATGTTTGTGGCTCCCGTCACGATCGGGGACGGCGCCTACACGGCCGCCGGGTCCGTGATCACCAAGGATGTGCCGCCCGGCGCACTGGCCGTGGCCCGTGGCCAGCAGCGGAATATCGAGGGCTGGGTGGCCCGCAAGCGTCCGGGAAGTGCCGCCGCGACAGCGGCTCAGTCGGCGGTCCACGAGGACTCCGACGAACGCTGAGGTGAACTGACCGGAAACGGCTACGCCCGAGACGGCGTACCGTGATAGGTGCACGCAATTCGGCTGGCTCACCGTGTGCGGGACGGACGCACATGGGGGCGAGCAGCTTTCCCACGTCTGAGGAGACAGTGCTGTGACCGGGATCAAGACGACCGGCGAGAAGAAGCTGATGCTCTTCTCCGGCCGCGCCCACCCCGAGCTGGCCGAGGAGGTCGCGCACCAGCTCGGTGTCGGCCTCGTGCCGACCAAGGCTTTCGACTTCGCGAACGGCGAGATCTACGTCCGCTTCCAGGAGTCGGCACGTGGCGCGGACTGCTTCCTGATCCAGAGCCACACGGCTCCGATCAACAAGTGGATCATGGAGCAGCTGATCATGATCGACGCGCTCAAGCGCGCGTCGGCACGCTCCATCACCGTGATCGTCCCGTCCTACGGGTACGCCCGCCAGGACAAGAAGCACAAGGGCCGCGAGCCGATCTCGGCCCGTCTGGTCGCCGACCTGCTCAAGACCGCGGGTGCCGACCGGATCCTGACGGTCGACCTGCACACGGACCAGATCCAGGGCTTCTTCGACGGCCCGGTCGACCACCTTTCGGCCCTGTCGGTCCTCGCGGACTACGTCGGCGCCAAGGTGGACCGCGCCAAGCTGACGATCGTCTCCCCGGACGCCGGCCGCGTGCGCGTCGCCGACCGCTGGTGCGACCGTCTGGACGCGCCGCTGGCGATCGTCCACAAGCGCCGCGACAAGGACGTCGCCAACCAGGTGACCGTCCACGAGGTCGTCGGTGAGGTCAAGGGTCGCGTCTGCGTCCTGGTCGACGACATGATCGACACGGGTGGCACCATCTGCGCCGCCGCCGACGCGCTCTTCGCGCACGGCGCGGAGGACGTCATCGTGACGGCCACGCACGGCATCCTGTCGGGCCCGGCCGCCGACCGTCTGAAGAACTCCAAGGTCAGCGAGTTCGTGTTCACGAACACCCTGCCGGACCCGTCCGACCTGGAGCTCGACAAGATCACGGTGCTGTCCATCGCCCCGATGATCGCCCGCGCGGTGCGCGAGGTCTTCGAGGACGGCTCGGTCACCAGCCTGTTCGAAGAGCAGCAGTAAACACTTCGGTGCGCTAGATCCTTTTTGGGTACGGCCTCCCCGCCGGGTACACTCCTTGAGTTGCTCGGCGAGGGAGGCCGTACCTGTTTTCGGATTTTCCGAAGGGGTTTCCGGCTCTCCGTTATCGACGCGCTCTTCGTAGCAGGCCGTGTTCCGGCCGGGTGACTATCGTCCATTTCCGTCACCCCACGAGGAGTGAGCATGTCCGAGATCAAGCTTTCCGCGAAGACCCGCACCCAGTTCGGCAAGGGCGCTGCCCGCCAGGCCCGCCGCGACGGCATGGTTCCCGGCGTCATCTACGGCCACGGCACCGAGCCGAAGCACGTCGACGTCGAGGGCCACGGCCTGCAGCTGGCGCTCCGCACCGCCAACGTCCTGATCTCCCTGGACATCGTTGACGGCGGCACCGAGCTGGTCATCCCGAAGGCCGTTCAGAAGCACCCGCTGAAGCGCTCGATCTCCCACGTCGACTACCTGATCGTCAAGAAGGGCGAGAAGGTCACCGTCGACGTCGCGATCGTCACCGAGGGCGACCTGGCCGCGGGCAACAACATGCTGGAGACCCTCCAGAACACGATCTCGGTCGAGGCCGAGGCCACCAACATCCCGACCGAGGTCACCGTCTCCATCGCGGGCCTGGAGGCCGGCGCCACCGTGCACGCGAAGGACCTGGTCCTCCCGGCCGGCACCACGCTGGCCGTCGACGGCGACCTCGCCGTCCTGCAGGTCGTCGCCCCGCAGGGCGAGGAGCCGGCCGCCGAGGGTTCCGAGGCCTGAGTCTCGCCTCTCCCCCTCAGCACTTGCTGAACGACCGCCGTCCGGCTCCACTGGAGCGGGACGGCGGTCGTCTTCGTATAAGGAGCTTTTGATGTCGGACGACGCGGCGCCCTGGCTGATCGTGGGGCTCGGGAACCCGGGTGCGGAGTACGCGGGCAACCGCCACAACATCGGTTTCATGGTGGCCGACCTGCTGGCGGAGCGGATGCGCGGGAAGTTCAAGGCGCACAAGGCCCGTGCGCAGGTGGTGGAGGGCCGGATGGGCCCGCCGGGACCTCTGAACCGGCGGGTGGTGCTGGCGAAGCCCATGTCGTTCATGAACCTGTCGGGCGGCCCGGTGACGGCGCTGCGGGACTTCTACAAGGTGCCGCTCGACCGGATCGTCGCGGTCCACGACGAGCTGGACATCGACTACCCGACGCTGCGCCTGAAGCTGGGCGGCGGGGACAACGGCCACAACGGTCTGAAGTCGATGACGAAGTCGATGGGCCCGGACTACCACCGGGTCCGCTGCGGCATCGGCCGTCCGCCGGGCCGCATGCAGGTCGCGGACTTCGTGCTGAAGGACTTCTCCTCCACGGAGCGCAAGGAGCTGGACTGGTTCGTGGACCGGTCGGCGGACGCGGTGGAGTGCCTGATCCAGGAGGGGCTGGAGCGCGCGCAGTCCACGTATAACAGCTGACACGGCCAACAGCTGACACATGAGTGAGGGGGGGGGGGGGGGCCGGGCGGGGGCTGGCGCGCCCCCCCCGGACACACGGGGAGGCGGCACGGCTGGCGGAGGGGCGCGCCCCCGCCCGCCGCCACGCGCGGAGGA
>NZ_JBHYVM010000033.1:69761-96454 GCF_042750105.1 Streptomyces sp. NPDC059443
CCCAACAACAGCCCCCCCCCCCCCCCGCGCTCGCGCGTGGGTCGGGGCGCGCGGGCGGGGCGGGGCCCCCCCCCCCCCCTCACTCATGTGCGTACTGGACGTCAGCCGGTGTTGCGCAGGCCCGCCGCGACGCCGTTGACGGTCAGGAGCAGGGCCCGCGACAGGATCGGGTCCGCTTCCTCGCCGCGCTCGACGGCCGCGCGCTGGCGGGCCAGCAGGGAGACCTGGAGGTAGGAGATCGGGTCCAGGTAGGCGTCGCGGACCGAGAAGGTCTGCTGGAGGACCGGGTTGGAGTCGAGGAGCTTCTCGCCTCCGGTGATCCGCAGGACCTCGCGGACGGTGAGCTCGTGCTCGGCCTCGATGCGGGCGAAGACGTGCTTGAGCTCCTCGGGCACGAGGGTGTCCACGTAGTGGCGGGCGATCCGCAGGTCCGTCTTGGCCAGCGTCATCTCGACGTTGGAGAGGAAGTTGCGGAAGAAGTGCCAGCGCTCGCCCATCTCGGCCAGCGCGTCGCCCTGGCCCGCCTCGCGCAGGGCCTTGAGGCCGGAGCCGACCCCGTACCAGCCGGGGACGATCTGGCGGGACTGGGTCCAGCCGAAGACCCACGGGATGGCGCGCAGGCCGTCGAGGCCCGCGCCCGAGTCGGGGCGGCGCGAGGGGCGGGAGCCCAGGTGCAGGTCGGCGAGCTGGTCGACCGGGGTGGCGGCGAAGAAGTACGCCGGCAGGTCCGGGTCCTCCACGAGCTCGCGGTACGCGTTGTGCGCCGCGTCCGAGACGGTGTCCATGGCCTCGTCCCAGCGGGCGAGGTCCTCGTCGGACTGGCGGGGCGAGGTGTGCAGGGCGGAGGCCTGGAGGGTGGCCGCGACGGTCAGTTCCAGGTTCTCGCGGGCCAGCGAGGGCACGAGGTACTTGTCGGAGATGACCTCGCCCTGCTCGGTGACCTTGATCTCGCCTTCCAGGGTGCCCCAGGGCTGCGCGAGGATCGCGTCGTGCGAGGGGCCGCCGCCGCGGCCGACGGTGCCGCCGCGGCCGTGGAAGAGGCGCAGCCGGACGCCGTAGCGGTGGGCCACGTCGCGCAGCCGGCGCTGGGCGCGGTGGATCTCCCACTGGGAGGTGGTGATGCCGCCGAACTTGGAGGAGTCGGAGTAGCCGAGCATGACCTCCTGGACGTCGCCGCGCAGGGAGACGAGGCGCCGGTAGGAGGGGTCGGCGAGCATCTCGTCGAGGATGACGTCGGCGGCCTTGAGCTCGTCGGTGGTCTCCAGGAGCGGGACGATGCCGATCTTGGCCCAACCGCCGTGCAGGTCGATGAGCCCGGCTTCGCGGGCCAGGACGGCGGCGGCGAAGACGTCGTCGGCGCCCTGGCACATCGAGATGATGTAGGACTCGATGACCTCGGGGCCGAACTTCTCGAAGGCGTCCTTGATGGCGCCGAAGACGCCGAGGGTCTTCTGTCCGGCGGCGTCGAGCGGGGCCGGGGTGGGCGCGAGCGGGCGGCGGGAGCGGAGCTCCTTGGCGAGCAGCTTGCCGCGGTAGTCGCGGGGCATGTCGGCGTAGCGCCAGGACTCCTCGCCGAGCCGGTCGAAGAGCTGGCCCAGCGCGTGGTGGTGGGCGTCCGCGTGCTCGCGTACGTCCATGGTGGCGAGCTGGAGGCCGAAGGCGGCCAGGGTGCGGATGGTGCGGTCCATGCGGCCGTCGGCGAAGAGCGCGCCGCGGTGTTCGCGCAGGGAGGTCTGGATGAGGGTGAGGTCGGTGAGCAGCTCGGCGGTGCCGAGGTAGTCGCGGCCCTCCTCGTGGGGGGTGCCCTTGGCGAGGCGCTCGCGGGTGTTGACGAGCTTCTGGCGGATGCAGGTGGCCTTGAGGCGGTACGGCTCCTCGGCGTTCAGCCGCTTGTAGCGCGGGCTGATCTCGGGGAGGCGTTCCAGGTCGGCCTGGAGGGAGGTGAGGAGTTCCTCGGTGGCGCCGGTGTAGCGGATGGAGTTCGACAGCAGTCCGCGCAGGAAGTCGATCAGTTCGAGGGCGTCGGTGATGCCGTGCTCGTGCTGGAGGATCAGGACGTCCCGGGTCACCTCGGGGGTGACGTTGGGGTTGCCGTCGCGATCGCCGCCGATCCAGGTGCCGAAGGTGAGCGGGCGGGTGCCGGCGGGGATCTCGACGCCCACGCGCTGGAGCTCCGCGGCGAGGTCTTCGAGTACGTCGCCGACGGCGCCGGCGTGCAGCTCGTCGAGGTAGTAGATGGCGTTGCGGGCCTCGTCGGCGGGTTCGGGGCGGACAACGCGCAGTTCGTCGGTCTGCCAGACGAGGTCGATGTTCTCGGCGAGGCGCAGGTCGTGGCGGCGGCGCTCACCGGCGCCCGAGACGGGCTCTTCCAGGAGCGCGGCGATGCGGCGCAGCTTGTTGAGGACGCTGCGGCGGGCCGCCTCGGTGGGGTGCGCCGTGAAGACCGGGCGGACGTTGAGGTTCTTGACCGTCTCGCGCAGGTGTTCGGGGTCGGCGTCCTTGAGCATGTCGGCCGTGCGGGCCAGCAGGCCGCCTTCGGCGGCGCGGTGGGCGCGCAGCTCCTTGCCGCGGTGCACCTGCTCGGTGACGTTGGCGAGGTGGAAGTAGGTGGAGAAGGCGCGCACGAGCTTGGCGGCGGTCTCCAGGTCGGTGTCGCCGAGCAGCGCGGCGGCTGCGACGCCGTCGGTGCGCGTGAGGGCCCGGACGCGTTCGACCAGGTCGAGGAGGTCTTGGCCCTCCTGGCGTACGAGGGTCTCGCCGAGGAGGTCGCCGAGGCGGCGGATGTCGGCGCGCAGCTCGGCGTTGGCGGCTGCGACGGCGGTGTTCGAGGGGGCCTCGGTGGAGGGGGCCTGGTCGGCACTGCTCACAGGTGCGGCTCCTTGCAGTGTTTCGAGCGCTACTGGGAGGTGGGTTCCGGGGCTGTGCGCGGCTTCGCCGCTCCTGATGCGCAGCTCGGGCTGCCCGTGCGGACCGCGCTGTCCGACGACACCAGGATAGGTGGCCCGTCCTTGTGCCTTGGCAAGCGTGTCACCAGGCGGGACGGCATCGCGGTGGCCGCGGGGCGGGACGGGCCGTTCGGCCCCTTGGCGCCGGGCCGGGCCGGGGTGGCTAGGGCGGGCCAGGGCCGGGCCAGGGGACACGGCGGCGGGCGCGCTCCTCTTGCCGCAGCCGGGACCTTTGCCATACTTACGTTGCCGTAGGTTACGGGTCCGTAGGGACTGTGGCCGGGCGGCGCGCCTGCCGACTCCTCACCCTCAGGGGACCCCATGACCATCAGTCCCGACGTGATCGAGGACGCCTCGGCGTCCTCCGACGCGTCCGCGCCCTCCGCGACCCTCGGCGGTGAGAGCAAGAGGTCCGTCGAGCAGCTGGCGCTGCTGCTGTTCATCACCGTTCCCTTCGTCGCCCTGCTCGGCGCGATTCCGCTGGCCTGGGGCTGGGGGGTGAGCTGGCTGGACGTGGGCCTGATGGTCTTCATGTACTTCCTGGCCTGCCACGGCATCACCATCGGCTTCCACCGTTACTTCACGCACGGTTCCTTCAAGGCGAAGCGGCCGCTGCGGATCGCGCTGGCGGTCATGGGGTCGATGGCGGTGGAGGGTCCGCTGGTGCGCTGGGTGGCCGATCACCGCAAGCACCACAAGTACTCCGACCACGAGGGCGACCCGCATTCGCCGTGGCGGTTCGGCGAGACGGTGCCGGCCCTGATGAAGGGCCTGTGGTGGGCGCACATCGGGTGGCTCTTCGACGAGGAGCAGACGAACCAGCAGAAGTACGCCCCGGACCTGATCAAGGACCCGGCGATCCGCCGCATCTCGCGCGACTTCGTCTGGTGGACGATCTTCTCGCTGGCGATCCCGCCGGTCGTGGGCGGTCTGGTGACGATGTCCTGGTGGGGCGCGTTCACGGCGTTCTTCTGGGGCTCCCTGGTGCGGGTCGCGCTGCTGCACCACGTGACGTGGTCGATCAACTCGATCTGCCACGCCGTGGGCAAGCGCCCGTTCAAGTCCCGTGACCGTTCGGGCAACGTCTGGTGGCTGGCGGTGCTGTCCTGCGGCGAGTCCTGGCACAACCTGCACCACGCCGATCCGACCTCGGCCCGGCACGGTGTGCTGCGCGGCCAGGTCGACTCCAGTGCACGGCTGATCCGTTGGTTCGAACAGCTGGGATGGGCGTCCGACGTGCGCTGGCCGTCCGAGGAGCGCATCGACGCCCGGCGCAAGGAAGAGACGTCGAACGCGGCATGATGGGGGGTGTGGCGATCGACGGCAGCAGTTCCAGCAGCGACAAGCCCAGGCGGTCCCGCCGGGTCCGGATGACGGGCGCGGAGCGGCGCCAGCAACTGCTGGACATCGGCCGCATCCTGTTCGCCGAGAAGGGGTTCGAGGGCACGTCGGTGGAGGAGATCGCGGCGAAGGCCGGGGTGTCCAAGCCGGTGGTCTACGAGCACTTCGGCGGCAAGGAGGGCCTCTACGCGGTGGTCGTGGACCGGGAGATGCGCCAGCTGCTGGACGGGGTGACGGGCGCGCTGACGGCCGGGCATCCGCGGGAGCTCCTGGAGCAGGCGGCGTTCGCGCTGCTGGACTACATCGAGAACTACACGGACGGTTTCCGGATCCTGGTCCGCGACTCCCCGGTGGCCCAGTCGACGGGTACGTTCGCCTCGCTGATCAGTGACATCGCCACGCAGGTCGAGGACATCCTGGGGCTGGAGTTCAAGGCCCGCGGCTTCGACCCGAAGCTGGCCCCGCTGTACGCGCAGGCGCTGGTGGGGATGGTGGCGCTGACGGGGCAGTGGTGGCTGGAGACGCGCCGCCCGAAGAAGGCGGAGGTGGCGGCGCACCTGGTGAACCTGGCCTGGCACGGCCTGGAGAACCTGGAGGCGAAGCCGCGGCTGGTGGGACACCGCAAGAGCTGAGCCCGACGTGTGAGGTCAAGCTGAGAGCGCGGCTGAAACCGTGTGGGTGCCCGGGTCCCGGCGGCCCGGGCACCGCCATATCCGGACGCCGGTTCTGAACGTGATCAAATTCCCTCGGAAAATCGCTTCTGCCTCTCCCGTCCCAGGGGTACTCTTCGGTTACTTCCCGGGGGGGAATGGCAAATCCCCGTGCAATGTGCTGCGCCATCGCGCGCCCTGCACGAGCGCCTTCAACCCGGTTTCGCCTGCTTTTCCAACAGGGAGACCTCTTGTCTTTCATGCGCCCCAAGCGCTCCGCCCGACTCGCGGCCTCCACCGCCATCGCCCTCGCGGCGGGCATGCTCCTGGCGGGCCCCGCGTCCGCCGACGTCGTTCCGAAGCCGGTGAACGAGCGCCCGCTGCCCAAGGTCGACGTGCGCGGCCACGGCGACATGCCGAAGGCCGCGCCCACGGCCGGCGCCCCGTCCAAGCAGAAGCTCCAGGGCGGCGCCTACGCTCCGGCCACGGGCACGGTCGGCAAGACCGTCGCGCCCCGGTTCGACGTGGACCACGACGGTATCGACGACCTCGTCTACCGCGGCATCTTCGGCACCACCTACCTGAACAAGTCCAGCAACTCGTCCGCCTCCGACGAAGAGTTCCCCCTCTCGAAGGCCGACCCGCAGGACGAGTTCAAGGACATCCTCCCGGCCGGCGACCTCAACCACAACGGGTCTCCGGAACTGCTGACGCTGTCGGTCAACGGCACGCTCTCCATGACCGAGGCCGGGGGCCTGGCCGGGACGAACGGCGTGACCTGGTCCAGCCGCGGCTGGAACGCGTACAACAAGCTCATCGCCGCGGGCGACCTGACCGGCGACGGCAACGCCGACCTGCTGGCCCGCACCCACGACGGGACGCTCTACCTGTACCCGGGCAACGGCCGGGCCGGGTCCGACGCCCCGTACGACGACCGCGTCCGGGTCGGGTCCGGCTGGGGCATGTTCGACCAGATCCTCGGCGGCGGCGACTACAACGCCGACGGCATCGCGGACGTGCTGGCCACGACGCCCACCGGTGCGATGTACTTCTACGCGGGCACGGGGGACATCAACTCCCCCTTCGCCGACGGCGTGAAGACCGGCTCGGGCTGGACGATGTACAACCAGCTCAGCCCGATCGTCGACACCAAGAGCGGCCTGACCTGGATCCTCGCCCGCGAGCTGAGCGGCACCTCCTACCTGTACCCGAGCCTGGGCGACGGCCGGCTCGGCGACCGCGTGCGGTTCGGCAGCAACTGGGAGTACACCGACCTCATGGCCGGCCAGGGCTCCATCCCCGCCCACGGCAAGGGTGAGGTCTTCGGGCGCACCGACGGCGGCTCCCTGTACGCCTACCTCGGCAAGCAGAACGGTAACTTCGTCGACCGCGAGCTGATCGGCTCCGCGGGCGAATACGTTCCGGACTTCGGCCTGACCCTCACGTCCTCGCTGTCCAAGGCCGACCACGGCCACCTGCTGGTGACCTACGACGGCGTCCTGTACGGCCCGAACGGCAGGATCGGCGGCGGCTGGGGCATCTACAAGTCCCTCCTCGGCGTCGGCGACCTGGACAACGACGGCTACGGCGACCTCCTCGCCCTGGACAAGTCGAACGTCCTGTGGCTCTACCCGAGCCAGGGCAACGCCCACAACTTCGCGGACCGCATCCGCGTCGGCGGCGGCTGGGGCGCTTACAACCAGCTCCTCGGCGCCGGTGACTTCACCGGTGACGGCCGCGCGGACCTGGTGGCCCGCGGCACCGACGGCAAGCTGTGGGTCTACCCGGGCACCGGCTCCGGCTCCGCTCCCTTCAGCGATCGCGTGCAGATCGGCTCCGGCGGCTGGAACAGCTTCAACAAGCTCGCCGCCGTCGGTGACATCACCGGTGACGGCCGCGGCGACCTGCTGGGCGTCGACTCCTCGGGTAACGCCTACCGCTACTCCGCGACCGGCCTGCAGGGTCTGAGCACCTTCTCGGACCGCGGCTTCGTCGGTGGCGGCTGGAACACCTACGGCGAGCTCTTCTAAGAGCTCCCGCACCACGCGACGGCGCCCCGTCACCGGATCTCCGGTGACGGGGCGCCGTCGTGTGTCCGCCGCTCCCGCTCAGCCGGTCACCACCGCGGCGCCCCGGTGCTCCAGTCTGCGGACGTAGGCCTCGATGCCGTCGACCCTGAGTCCCGGGTGGGCCTTGCGGGCGGGGAGGAAGCCCTCCTCGGCGCCGAGGTGGAGCTGGACGGGCCCGGCGGCGAGCATGGTCAGGCCTCCTTGCGGGCTACGGCGAAGATGCGCCGGAACGGGAAGACGGTGCCGCGCGGCCCCGGCGGGTAGGCGTGGCGCAGCAGGGTGCGGTATTCCGCGAGGAAGGCGTCCACGGCTTCGCGGTCGTCGCCCAGTGCGGTCAGGACGGGCCGCAGCGCGGTGCCCTTGACCCAGTCCAGTACCGGGTCGGGGCCTTCGAGCAGCTGGTGGTACGTGGTCTCCCAGACGTCGGCGGTGCAGCCGAGTCCGGTGAACCGCTCCAGGTATCCCGACGGTTCCAGGATGTGGATGTAGCGGGCCCCGTGTCCGGCGAGCCGGCCCCGCCAGCGCGGGGTGTCGCACAGCTCGGCGAGGATCCGGTGGCTGGGGGCGGTGAAGTTGCCGGGGATCTGGAAGGCGAAGGTGCCGCCGGGGCGCAGTCCGTTGATCCAGGCGGCGAAGGAGCCGGGGTGGCCCGGGACCCACTGGAGGGCGGCGTTGGAGACGATCAGGTCGCAGGGCTCCTCGGGGAGCCAGTCGGCCAGGTCTCCGTGGCGGAAGTCGAGCAGGCCGCCCCCGCTGGTGGGGCCCGCGTACTCGGCGCTCGCGCGGTCGAGCATCTCCGGGGAGAGGTCGTATCCGGTGATGCGGGCCTCGGGCCAGCGTTCGGCGATGAGCGCGGTGACGTTGCCGGGACCGCAGCCGAGGTCGGCGATCCGGGCGGGCCTGGAGGGAAGCTCGGGTATCCGGGTCAGGAGATCGAGGAAGGGGCGGGCCCGGTGGCCGGCGTGCCGGAGGTACTGCTGCGGGTCCCAGGTGGGTGCCGTGGGTGCCGTGCGTGTTGCGGGCCCACTGGCGGGTGCGGTGTCGGAATGCATGTTCGAGCCTCCCTGCTGGCAATGCGGTCGGAAGCGGAAGCTGCTCCGGCCCCCTCCATGCCCCATGGTCGCGCAGAATATATCTTGACGTCAAGATACATGATGACGAGATACTCGATTTGAAGAGACTTCATGTCGACAGACCCTTTACACTGATCGACATGGAGGACGAGGTCGACCGACTGGTCGCGGCATGGCGGCGGGAACGCCCTGACCTCGACGTGGAACCACTCGAGGTGCTCAGCCGCGTCAGCAGGCTCGCGCGCCACCTCGACCGCGCCCGCAGGCTGGCCTTCTCCGAGCACGGCCTGGAGCCGTGGGAGTTCGACGTCCTGACCTCGCTGCGGCGCGCGGGCGCGCCCTACCAGCTCTCCCCCGGCCAACTGCTGACCCAAACCCTGGTCACCTCCGGCACCATGACCAACCGCATCGACCGGCTCGCCAAGAAGGGCCTCGTCGAGCGGCTGCCCGACCCCAACGACCGGCGCGGGGTCCTCGTCCGCCTCACCCCCGAGGGCCGCGACCGCGCCGACCAGGCGCTCGCCGGGCTGCTGGCCCAGGAGCGGGCGATCCTGGCCCAGCTCTCGCGTACCCAGCGCGGCGATCTCGCAGCGCTGCTACGCCAGTTGACCGCTCCGTTCGACAACCTCCCCGGCTAGCCCCGGTCCGGGCAGGCCCGGCATCCCGGGCAGTCCGGGCAGGTCCGCGGGGCGCACCCCGGCCCGCCTGGCCAGGGCGACCGCCGCGAGCGTGGAGTGGACCCCGAGCTTGCCCAGCACGTTCTGCATGTGGGTGCGGACGGTGTGCGGGGAGAGGAACAGCCGCGCGGCCACGTCCTTGCGGCCCAGCCCCGCGACCATGCAGCGCAGCACCTCGTGCTCGCGCGGCGTGAGGGACTCCACGAGCCGTTCGCTGTCCGTACGGTGCTTTCGTGCCGCTGTCAGTTCACGGAGCACTCCGGTGAGCAGCGCGGGCGGAAGGTGGGTCTCCTCGCGCAGGACTCCGCGGATGACGGCGAGGAGCCGCGAGAGCGAGCAGTCCTTCGCCACCCACCCGGAGGCCCCTGCCTGGAGTGCGAGGGCGGCCCGGCGCGGGTCGTCGCGCTCGGCGAGGACCACCGCCCGGACCCCGGGGTGCGACACCCGCACGCCCGCCACCAGCGCGATCCCGTCGGCGCCCGGCGGCTGCGGCCCGGAGCCGGGCTCCCGCTGCGCGGGGACGGCTCCGGCGACGGCGGCGAGGTCGGCGTCGACCAGGAGCACGTCGAAGCGGCGGCCCTCGGTGACGGCGCGTTCGAGGCAGCGCAGCGCGGCCGGGCCGCTGCCGGCCGCGGACACGTCCACGTCCGGCTCGGCCGCGAGCGCGGCGGCGAGAGATTCGGCGAAGATGCGGTGATCGTCGACCACGAGTACCCGGATACGAACCACAAAACCCCCAAGGGTCGGGGAGCGGACAGCTGCGGGTACGGCGCCCGGACCGGGTGATCCGCAGTCGCCGCGGCCGCCGCCGTGACATATCTGCATTACCCCGGACCGGGCGCCGTACCCGACTTGTCTCGACCCCTGAATCAACACCGGCCCCCACCGGTGTCACGCATCAGCGTAGGGCCGGGGGCGTCTCGCGGTTGGCCGAATTACAGAAGTTTTTCGAGCGATTTTCCGGCGGGGCGTCCCCCGGGGGGCTTTGTGGTGGCTTGAAATCGACTGTCCGCAAGGCCCGGAAGAGGCATTCCGGACCGGGGTGTGCCACGGGCAGTTGCACGGGGTGCATTTCACCCGGCGTGTGCACGCCGGGCGCCCGCGCAGAGCGCCCGCCCACGGCGCACTCCGAACATGCGCGCGCCCCCGCCCCCTGGCCGGGCGGAGGAAACGTGACCAGGGGGCGGGGGCCCGGAAAGGGAATCAGCTGGTGCGGGCGCGGCGGGCGCGGAGGAAGTTCCAGGCGTCCGTCACGATCCCGGTGAGGTCCGAGCGGGTCGGAGTCCAGCCGAGGCGCTCGTGGGCCGTGCGGGCGGAGGCGACGAGCACCGCCGGGTCACCGGCCCGGCGCGGGGCGAGGACCTCGGGGATCTCCATGCCGGTGACCTTGCGGACGGTCTCGATGACCTCGCGGACCGAAAACCCGCTGCCGTTGCCGAGGTTGCACACCAGGTGTTCCCCGGAGACCGCGACCCGCAGAGCGGCCAGGTGCGCCTCCGCCAGGTCGGCGACGTGGATGTAGTCGCGCACGCAGGTGCCGTCCGGGGTCGGGTAGTCCTCCCCGAACACCGAGATCGACTCCCGCTCGCCCAGGGCCACTTGCAGGATCAGCGGGATCAGGTGCGACTCGGGGTCGTGCCGCTCGCCGAACTCCCCGTAGGCGCCGGCCACGTTGAAGTAGCGCAGGGACACCGCCGCGAGGCCGTGGGCCGCGCACTCCCCCGCGATCATGTGGTCCACGGCCAGCTTCGAAGCCCCGTACGGGTTGGTCGGCGCGGTCACCGAGGACTCGGTCAGCGGTCCGACGCCGCCCGGTTCCCCGTAGGTCGCGGCGGTGGAGGAGAACACCAGCCTGCCCACGCCCGCCCCGCGCATCGCGGCCAGCAGGGCCATGGTGCCGCCGACGTTGTTCGCCCAGTACTTGCCGGGGTTCGCCACGGACTCGCCGACCTGCGAGGAGGCCGCGAAGTGCAGCACCGCGTCGTAGGAGGGGTCCAGGTGCTCGGCGGCGTCCTGGATCCGGCCCTCGACGAACACGGCGCCGGCCGGCACCCCTTCGCGGAACCCTGTGGAGAGGTCGTCGAGGACCGTGACCTCGTGGCCCGCCTCCAGGAGGTGGGCGGCGACCACGCCGCCCACGTATCCGGCTCCGCCGGTGACCAGGTACTTGGAAGACGCCTTGTCGCTCACGTGCCTACTGCCTCTCGCCGGGAACCCATTCACCGTACGGATGCACCGTACGCACGCACCCTGTGCGTGGTGGGGACCGGCTTACCGGATTCCGCCCCCGACGGGGAAATCCGCGGACGGCATCAGAGCGAAGCGGCCCCGGGCCGCGGCAGTACGGCCCGGTCGAGCAGCCCGGTACGGGCGGCCAGCGCGGCCGCCTCCAGCCGTGAGCCCACGCCCAGCTTCATCAGCACCCGCTGTACGTGCGTGCGCGCGGTGCTCGGCGCGATGGCCATGCCCGCGGCGATGAGTCGGGTGTCCTCGCCCTCCGCGACCCGGACCAGGACCTCCACCTCCCGCGGGGTGAGCAGCCGCAGCAGCCTGCCGCCCTCGTCGTCGGGCTGCGCCGAGGGGTTGAGGAGCTCCGCGAAGGCCCCCTGCAACAGCTGCGGGGCGATGGCCACCTCCCCCGCCCGGGCCTTGGCCAGGGCCCGCTCCACGCCCTCGATGCGCTCGTCGTGGCGCACGTACCCCGAGGCGCCCGCGGCGAAGGCCGCCGCGATGCCGCGCGGGCTCGGCACCGGCCCGAGGACGACCACGGCGATCTGCGGACGCTCCCGCTTGATCCGCACGATCGGCTCGAAGACCCCCGGCTCGGCGGGGGTGGCGGTGCCCAGCAGGCAGACCTCCGGGGACCGGCTGATGACCAGCTCGGCGGCGCCCGCGGCCGGGGCGGCGGCCGCCAGGACCCGGTGTCCGCGCAGTTTCAGGGCCGAGGCGAGCGCCTCGGCCAGCAGCCGGTGCTCGTCGACCACCATGACCCGTACGCCCATTGAGGCACCCACCCCCGACCCTTCTGACCCGGCAAGCTACACGCTTGTTCGACGGTGTGGTGCGGTTACCGCGCAGAAGCCCCCGGAAGGACGGACCTTCCGGGGGCTTCAGGGCGTTGGACGGGGTGGTGGTGCCGCCCGGTCAGCCCGTGCTGAAGGAGACGAAGGAGTAGTACGGGTCGGTGTTGCTCGTGGACTTGGACATCACGGCCGTGCGGGCGATGAAGAGCCGGCCGTTGTGGAAGCGGTACTCCGCGCTGTCCGGCACGTACTGGGTCTCGGCGCGCTGCGATTCCTTGGTCGCCGGGTTCTCCATCAGGACGGTTGCCTTCATCGTCTTCGCGTCCATCGAGACGATCTGGCCGCCGCCGTCGTAGGGCGGGATCTTGTAGGCGATGAGGTTCGACCCGTCCATCCGCAGCGGGATGATCGTGTAGCGCTCGCCCGCGTCGCCACGGTCGGCGGTCTGCTTGCCGGTCTCCAGGTCGAAGGAGACGATCTCGTTGGTCCTCCCGTACTCGGCCGTGCCCTTGTGCTCCTCGGTCGGCAGGTAGATCCTGCCGTTGCCGACGACCATTTTGGTGCAGACCTCGACCTCGGTGGCCCCGCACCGGGGTGCGTAGTTGCCCGAGGTGAGCGGGATGTGCGCCTTCAGCTGACCCCCGTCGTCGATGACGAAGAGGTCGCTCACGCCGGTGGCGTTCTTGGCGGTGTTGTTGATGTTCGCCGCGACGACCAGCGGCTTGGTGGAGACGATCTGGGCGTAGTCGATGCCCGTGGAGAGCTTGTACGAGGACTTCTGCGCGCCCGTGACCGGGTCGAGGGACTGCGCGTACATGGTGTAGTTCGGGCTCTGGCCGCACTTGCGGATCACGGCGAGGGCGGGGCCGCCGCCGTAGCCGAGGTCCTCGCAGTTGTCCGCGTCGGTCTTGGGCGCCCACAGGGGCTTGCCGTCGGTGAGGTTCCAGGCTGCGCCGCCGCTCAGGCCGCCCGCGGCCACGGTCTGGCCGCTGACGGTGACCTCGGCGAAGGTGACGGGCTTGTCGCCGCCGGTCTGGGACTTGGCGGTGGCGGACCACAGGAGCTTGCCGCTGATCAGGTCGACGACGCCGACCTGGTTGCACGGCTGGTACTTCTTGTCGGCGGTCGGCAGGGCCGCGTCGAAGAGGATCGCGGCCTTGTTGTCGGAGGAGAAGCGGCTGGCTCCGCAGACGTTCGCGTTGAGCGGGGTCTCCCACTTCTTGGCGCCGTCGGCGAGGTTGTAGCCGACCACCTTGGCCACGTCCGACTTGACGTAGGTGGAGTCGGTCACCCAGGAGCCCGGGATCTGGACGATGTCGTCCGAGGCCGGCATCGGGAGGTTGACCAGCGTCTTGGACTTGGTGCTGGCGGGCACCTTCTCGGTGCCGCCGGCGCCCGGCTGGCCCTTGTCGCCGCCGGTGCCGGGGCTCGGCGAGCCGTCGGCGGTGGGCTTCGTGCCGCCGCCCTTGCCGTCGTCGGAGGAGTACCAGAAGCCGCCCGCGACGATGAGGACGATGGCCAGGAGGGCCGCGCCGACGATCATCAGCTGGGTGCGGACCTCGTTGCCGCCGCCGCTGCCGCCCGCGCCGGATCCGGCCGCGGGCTGGGCCGCGTACATGGGCGCGGTGGCGGGCTGCTGCTCCTGCGGGTAGCCGTAGGCCGCCTGCGGGTACCCGTACGCGGGCCCGGCGGGAGGCGCGGCCTGCGCGGGCTGCCCGGCCGGGACCGTCGGCGGCTGGGCCGGCGGCTGCGGGGGCGCCGAGGGCATGGCCGGCGGTACGGGGGGCGCCGGCGGGGGCGCGCCGAAACCGCCCGGCGGCGGGTCCTGGGGCGCGCCGAAACCGCCGGACGGCGGCTCGCTGGGGGGCGGCGGGGTACTCGGGGTACTCATCGGGGGGTCTACTGCCTCTCGGTGGGCGGCTCGGCGGACTCGTTCGCTGGGGAATCGCTCACTTGCCGAAGACCATCAGGAACTTCTCGTCCTTGTTCTGGGCCGTGAGGTGGTTGACGGAGACGAAGAGCCTTCCGTCCGCGTAGTCCACCTTCGGGGAGAAGAAGGAGCTCTCGACGGGGGCGGAGGCCCCGGAGGGGTTGCGCAGGACCACCGTGGGGGTGCCTCCGGCGGCCGGGATCGTGAGGACCTCGCCGCCCTTCTCGCTCTCCGCCTTGCGGTAGACGACCACCTGGCCGTTCGCGGCCTTGAGCGGGGTGATGGTGCGGCCGTCGCCGGCCGGGGTGCGCCACTTCTCCTTGCCGGTGGTCAGGTCGAAGGCGACGATCTCGTTCGCCTTGCCCACTTCGGCCGAGGTCGGCAGGTAGAGGGTGTTGGCGTCCACGTAGGAGGAGCCGCAGCTCTGCAGGCCCCGGCCGAAGGAGCCGCCGAAGAGGCCGCCGCAGCCGACCGGGAAGCTGCCGTTGCCGGAGACGGTGGCGCGCTGCTTGCCGTCGGGTCCGAGGACCACGATGGCACGTTCCTTCTTGTCGCTGTTGCTGCCGATGTCGAGGACGATCGGGTCGAGCGAGTAGACGGTCTTGACCTCGAAGCCCTTGGCGAGCTTGTAGGTCCAGGTGTTCTTGCCGGTGGCCGGGTCGGCGTCCATGACCTCGACGGTGCGGTCGGCGTCCTGGCAGGTGGCGATGGCGAGCATCTTGCCGTTGGCGGCGGCGAAGTCGCCGGGCCGGCAGCCCTCGTCCCGCTTGTTGTCGAAGAGCTTGTCCCCGGTGCTGACCTTGAAGGCGCTGGTCGTGCCCATCCGGTTGACGACGAGGGCGTCCCCGGTGAGGGCGAGGTCGGGGGTGGTGAAGATGTCGAAGAGGCCTTCCTTCGGGACCTCGTGCGACCACCCCTCCTTACCGGCCTTGAGGTCGATCATCCGCATCTGGTTGCAGTTGGCGGTGTCGGACTCGCCGTCCTTGTACATGACGACGGTCTTGCCGTCCGCGGTGGTCCCGTCGGTGACCCCGCAGATCGCGGTGGGGAGGGTCAGGCTCCACTTCTGCTTGCCGTCCGTGACCCCGTAACCGGTGATCGCCTTCCAGGCGGTCTTGACGACGGTGTCGCCGACGATCCACTGGCCCTTGGCGTCCACGCCGGAACCCGGACCGTCGATCTTGCTGGTCTTGAACCAGAGGACCTTGTCCTCGCCCGGCTTGCGCCCGGCGTTGAGGTCCTCGTTGTCGCCGCTGCCGTTGCCGCTGCCGTCGCCCTTGTCCACGGATGCGGACGGGGAGGCCTTGTCGTCGGTGGGCGCCTTGGAGTCCTGCGCGACGGGGTGGTCCTTGCCCTTGCCGTCGTCCTTGAGGAGGAAGTAGCCGCCGGTGCCGAGGACGAGCACGCCGGCGACGGCCGCCGCGATCACCGCGTTGCGCTTCTTGTTCCCCGCGCCGGGCGGGCCCGGGGGCATCGGAGGCATGCCGGGGGGCGGCGGCGGGAAGCCGTGGCCGCCGGGCGGCTGCTGGCCGTAGGGGCCCTGCGGGGGCTGGGGCGGCTGCTGGCCGTACGGACCCTGCGGCGGCTGCTGGGCGTACGGGTTCTCGCCCTGCTGCGGCGGATACCCGTAGCCGGGCTGCGGCGGTCCGGGCAGGTGCCCGTAACCCGAAGGTGTCGGCGGCTGGTTCGGCGGCTGGGGCGGCTCGGTCATCAGCGCATACCTTCGGCTTCGGGTGGTCGGAGGATGCCCTTTCTATCACTGACGGCGAGAAAAGCGCCGGGCCGGTCCACCCCCTGTTCCCAAGGGAGGACCGGCCCGTGATGCCGTCGTTATCCGGCCAGTTGGGGCGTGCGGAGGCGGAACCTACGCCTCCTCGGCCAGCTCCAGCCAGCGCATCTCCAACTCGTCCCGGTTCGAGATGAGTTCCCGCAGTTCCGCGTCGAGCTTGGCCACCTTGTCGAAGTCGGTGGAGTTCTCGGCGATCTGGGCGTGCAGGCTGCTCTCGCGGTCCGACATCTTGTTGAGCTGGCGCTCGATCTTCTGCAGTTCCTTCTTCGCTGCGCGGGAGTCCCCGGAAGCGGAGGACTTCGCCGCGGCGCCCGCGGCGGGCGCCGGGGAGGCCGCCTCGACCATCTTCTGGCGGCGCTCCAGGTACTCGTCGAGGCCGCGCGGCAGCATCCGCAGGCTCGCGTCGCCGAGCAGGGCCATCACCGTGTCGGTGGTGCGCTCGATGAAGAACCGGTCGTGCGAGATCACGATCATCGAGCCGGGCCAGCCGTCGAGGAGGTCCTCCAGCTGGGTCAGGGTCTCGATGTCGAGGTCGTTGGTGGGCTCGTCGAGGAAGAGGACGTTGGGCTCGTCCATCAGCAGGCGCAGGATCTGCAGCCGGCGCCGCTCACCACCGGAGAGGTCGCCGACCGGCGTCCACTGCTTCTCCTTGGTGAAGCCGAACTGCTCGCACAGCTGGCCCGCCGTCATCTCGCGGCCCTTGCCGAGGTCGACGCGGTCGCGCACCCGCTGGACGGCCTCCAGGACCCGCAGGGACGGGTCGAGTTCGCCGACCTCCTGGGAGAGGTAGGCCAGCCTGACGGTCTTGCCGACGGTCACGGTGCCGGCGGCCGGCTGGACCTCGCCCTGGGTGCGGGCGGCCTCGCCGAGGGCGCGCAGCAGGGAGGTCTTGCCGGCGCCGTTGACGCCGACGAGACCCACGCGGTCGCCGGGGCCGAGGTGCCAGGTGAGGTGCTTGAGGAGGGTCTTGGGTCCGGCCTGGACGGTGACGTCCTCAAGGTCGAACACCGTCTTGCCGAGGCGGGCGTTGGCGAACTTCATCAGCTCGGACTTGTCGCGCGGCGGCGGCACGTCGGCGATCAGCTCGTTGGCGGCCTCGATGCGGTAGCGCGGCTTGGAGGTCCGGGCCGGGGCGCCGCGGCGCAGCCAGGCCAGCTCCTTGCGCATCAGGTTCTGCCGCTTGGACTCCTCGGTCGCGGCGATGCGGTCGCGCTCGGCGCGGGCGAAGACGTAGTCGCTGTAGCCGCCCTCGTACTCGTGGACGTCACCGCGCTGCACGTCCCACATGCGGGTGCAGACCTGGTCGAGGAACCACCGGTCGTGGGTGACGCAGACGAGCGCGGAGCGGCGCTCCTGGAGGTGCTTGGCCAGCCAGGAGATGCCCTCGACGTCGAGGTGGTTGGTGGGCTCGTCGAGTACGAGGAGGTCCTGGTCGGCGATGAGCAGCTGGGCGAGGGCGATGCGGCGGCGCTCGCCACCGGAGAGCGGGCCGATGACGGTGTCGAGGCCCTGGCCGAAGCCGGGCAGGTCCAGCCCGCCGAAGAGTCCGGTCAGCACGTCGCGGATCTTGGCGTTGCCGGCCCACTCGTGGTCGGCCATGTCCCCGATGATCTCGTGCCGGACGGTGGCCTTGGGGTCCAGGGAGTCGTGCTGGGTGAGGACGCCCATGCGCAGCCCGCCCGACTGGGTGACCCGGCCGGTGTCCGGTTCCTCCAACTTGGCGAGCATGCGGATGAGGGTGGTCTTGCCGTCGCCGTTGCGACCGACGACACCGATCCGGTCCCCCTCGGATACGCCGAGAGAGATGCCGTCGAGCAGGGTACGGGTTCCGTACACCTTGCTGACTGCCTCGACATTGACCAGGTTGACGGCCATCAGGAGCGCTCCAGGGAAGGGGGGTGGATCAGCCCCCCAGCCTAACCTTCCGCGAAGTGCCCGGCCGCGCCGTCCGGGGCGGCCGGGCGGCGCGGTCAGAGGCGGGTCGCGCCGGGGGCCGGGCTCGTCGCCACGCGGGTGGTGCGGCAGGTTCCGGAGGCGTCCAGGGCGGCCGCGACCTTGGCCGCCGACTCCGGGTCGCGGACCAGGAAGGCCGTGGTGGGGCCCGAGCCGGAGACCAGGGCGGCCAGGGCTCCGGCGTCGGTGCCCGCGGCGAGGGTGGCGGCCAGTGACGGGCGAAGCGACAGGGCCGCGGGCTGGAGGTCGTTGGCCAGGGTCGCGGCGAGGGCGTCCGGGTCCCCGGAGGCCAGGGCCGCCAGGAGGGCCGGGGAGGCTTCCGGGGCGGGGACCTCCGTATCCGCGGTGAGGCGGTCGAACTCGCGGAACACCGCCGGGGTCGACAGGCCGCCGTCGGCGACCGCGAACACCCAGTGGAAGGCTCCGGCCTCCAGCGGGGTCAGGATCTCCCCGCGGCCGATGCCCAGCGCCGCCCCGCCGACCAGGCTGAACGGCACGTCGCTGCCGAGCTCCGCGCAGATGTCGAGGAGCTCCGCGCGCGGGGTGTCCAGGCCCCACAGCGCGTCGCAGGCCAGCAGGGCCGCCGCGCCGTCGGCGCTGCCCCCGGCCATGCCGCCGGCCACGGGGATGTTCTTCGCGATGTGCAGGTGGACGGCGGGGTCCAGCCCGTTACGGTCCGCGAGGATCTGCGCGGCGCGGGCCGCGAGGTTGGTGCGGTCCAGCGGGACCTGGTCGGCGTCGGGGCCCTCGCAGGTGATCCGCAGGGAGTCGGCGGGGACGGCCGTGACCTCGTCGAACAGCGATACCGCCAGGAAGACGTTGGCCAGGTCGTGGAAACCGTCCGCCCGGGCCGCGCCCACCGCCAGCCGGACGTTGACCTTCGCCGGGACCCGTACCGTCACGCTCGTGCTCACAGCGCGGGCCTCTCCGCCGCCGGCTTGTGCTCGGCGATCGCCGCGAACTCCTCGACGGTGAGGGACTCGCCGCGCGCCAGCGGGGCGACCCCGGCCGCGATCAGCGCGGCCTCGGCGCCCGCCGCGGAGCCGGCCCAGCCGGCCAGCGCGGCGCGCAGGCCCTTGCGGCGCTGCGCGAAGGCCGCGTCGACCACGGCGAAGACCTCGGACTTGGTGGCGGTGGTCTTGACCGGCTCCGCACGGCGCACCAGCGAGACGAGACCGGAGTCGACGTTCGGCGCGGGCCAGAAGACGTTGCGGCCGATGGAGCCGGCCCGCTTGACGTCCGCGTACCAGTTGGCCTTGACCGAGGGGACCCCGTAGACCTTGTTGCCGGGCTTGGCGGCGAGCCGGTCGGCGACCTCCGCCTGCACCATCACCAGCGTCCGCTCGATGCTCGGGAAGCGGTCGAGCATGGTCAGCAGCACCGGCACGGCCACGTTGTACGGGAGGTTCGCGACGAGCGCGGTCGGCGCCGGGCCGGGCAGTTCCTTGACCAGCATCGCGTCGGAGTGGACCAGCGCGAAGCGGTCCTTGCGCTCGGGCATCCGCGCCTCGATGGTGGCGGGCAGCGCGGCGGCCAGGATGTCGTCGATCTCCACGGCGACGACCCGGTCGGCGGCCTCCAGCAGTGCGAGCGTCAGCGAGCCGAGGCCCGGACCGACCTCGACGACCACGTCGTCGGGGCGCACCCCGGCGGTGCGCACGATGCGGCGCACCGTGTTGGCGTCGATGACGAAGTTCTGGCCCTTCTGCTTCGTCGGCCGTACGCCGAGTACGGCGGCCAGCTCCCGGATGTCGGCCGCGCCGAGGAGGGCGGTGGGGGTCTCGGGCTGGTCGGGCTCGGGCTGCTGCTCTGCTGTGCTCACCGATAAAGGGTACGGCCGCAAGTAGGCCACGGACTCGCCCCCCGCTGCACGTAGAGCTTCTTCGCGCGGTACGTCTGTTCCGGGCCGGTGGCGTCCTGGGGACGGCCGCTGCCGCCGAGGGACTGCCAGGTCTGGACGTCGAACTGGTACAGCCCCCCGTAGGTCCCCGAGGCGTCGGTGGCGCCGGGCCGGCCGCCGGACTCGCACCGGGCCAGCGCGCCCCAGTCGAGGCCGTCGGCACCCTCGACGGAGTCCGGCAGCGGCTTCGTGCCGACCTTGACGAGCTGGGTGACGGGCTCGCGGACGGTCTCCTCGGCGAGCCGCCGGGGCTTCTGGCGGACGCCGTTGACGGTGCGCAGGCCGTACGTGACCCTGCGCGCCCCAGGCCGCCCGGCGCGTTCGACGACTTCGGTGCCGGCGAAGAGGGTGGCGTCCTTGACCGTCTCGGTCTCGTACGGGATGCGTTCCTCGCGGACTTCGCGGGTGCCGGTGATGCGGAGCACGGTGACGGTCTGGCCGTCGCGGGGGTAGGCGCCGGGGGGCACGGAGGTGGTGTCCTCGCCGTGGAGGGTGATCCCGGCCTGGTCCAGGGCCTCCTGGACGGTGGCGGCGTTGGTGCGGATGGTGCTCTCGCGGCCGTCGGCCATGAAGGTGATGCTGCGTTCGGTGCGGACGGCGAGGTCCAGGCCGGTGCGGGGGACGGGGGCGGTGCGGGGGGTGGAGAGGTAGGCGCCCTCGGCGCGGATCCCGAGCTGGCGCAGGGCTCCGTCCACGGTGCGGGCGGTGGTCCACACCTCGCGGCGCTGCCCGTCGAGGGTGAGGCGCATGGGGCGGCCGTAGCGGACGACGATCTCGTCGCCGTCGTCGAGGGCCGTTTCCCCGGCGGGGGCGACGAGGTCGTGGGGGCCGACGCCGAGGCGTTCGGCGGCGAGCAGGGCGTCGACGTCTCCGGCGAAGGTGTGCAGGGTCTGCGGGACTCCGTCCACGGTGAGGCGCACCTCCTTGTCGGCGGCGACGAAGGCGGTGGTGCCGCCCGCCAGGAACGCGACGACGAGCGCCTGCGGCACGATCCGCCGCCAGCTCTCGCGGGACGCCCCGCCGCTGCCGGTGCCCCCGGCCGTGCCCGCGCCCGTGCCCGTGCCCGCCCGGCGCCGCCGGTCGCGGTCCGCCCCCCGCCGCCGTCCGGGGCCCGCCGGGGCTGCCACCGCCTCGCCCGCGGCCCGTCGGCGCCCGGTCCCGGTCCCGGTCCCGGGGCCCGCCGGGGCGGGCACCGTGTCGAGCCCGCCTCTTCGGCGCCCGGTGCCGGGTCCCGGTGGCGGGGCGGTTCCCGGCGCGGGTGCGGTGGTGGGTGCGGCTGATGCGGGGGTGGGCTGCGGGGCCGTGGCCTCGGAGCGCCTTCGGCGGCCGGTGGCTCCCGGGGCCGGCGGCGCGACGGGTTCCGGTGCCGGAGCGGTGGCCCGGCCTCTCGCCCGGCGGCCCGATCCGGCCCCGGCGGCTCCGCCCGCCCCGGCTGCGGCCTCGGTACCGGCCTCGGTCGCGGCCCCGGCCCCGGCCTCGGTCGCGGCCGTCCTGCGCCGTCGCGAGCCGCCGCGCGGGGCGGGCACGGGCACCCCGGACTCCGCGTACGGGTCCGGCTGCTCCCCGTACGGCCCGGCGACCGTGCCCGTGGGCGCGGGCGGCGCGGTCCCGGCCTGGGCGGCCATCGCGTCCGCCCAGCCGACGACGCCTCCGGTTCCCGGGTCCGGGGCCGGATCCGGGGCCCAGGGATCCCGTCCGCCGGCCGGCCAGGCCTCTCGGGTATCGCTCACGACGCTCGCTCCCCTGGTCCGTCCCGCTGCTTCGGGCACGGCACCCTAGCGGAGCGGATGTCACGCGACAAAGCCGGACGGCTACGCACTGTGGCGAACGGGTGAGGGGGCCGGGCGGGGCCCCGGACCCGGGGCCGGAAACGGGCTCAGTAGTCGAAAGCGCGTGCCGTGTTCGCTGCCAGGGCCGTGGCCATGGCGTCCTCGTCGAGGCCGCGGACCGCGGCCATGGCCCGCACCGTCAGCGGAATGAGGTACGGGGCGTTGGGCCGTCCGCGGTAGGGGGCCGGGGTCAGGTAGGGGGCGTCCGTTTCCACCAGGACCAGTTCCAGCGGGGCCACCGCGAGCGCGTCGCGCAGCGGCTGGGCGTTCTTGAAGGTGACGGTTCCCGCGAAGGACATGTAGTACCCGGCGGCCGCGCACTCCCGGGCCATCTCGGCGTCTCCGGAGTAGCAGTGGAAGACGGTCCGCTCGGGCGCGCCCTCCTCGCGCAGCACGCGCAGCACGTCCGCGTGGGCCTCGCGGTCGTGGATGACCAGGGCCTTGCCCTGCCGCTTGGCGATCTCGATGTGAGCGCGGAAGGAACGCTCCTGCGCGGCCGTTCCCTCCGGCCCGGTCCGGAAGAAGTCGAGCCCGGTCTCGCCGACGGCCTTCACGTGCGCCAGCCCCGCCAGGGCATCGATCTCGGCGAGCGCCTCGTCGAGGGCGGCTTCCCCGCCGCCCCGCCGGGCGCCCTGTCGGGACCAGCCGTCGGGGTCCCCGTGCACGATGCGGGGAGCTTCGTTGGGGTGCAGGGCCACGGCCGCGTGGACGTTCTCGTAGGCGGCGGCGGTCTCGGCCGCCCAGCGGGAGCCCTTCACGTCGCAGCCGACCTGTACGACGGTGGTCACGCCGACGGAGGCGGCCTTGGCCAGGCCTTCCTCGACGGTGCCGGACTGCATGTCCAGGTGGGTGTGGGAGTCGGCGACCGCCACCCGGAGCGGTTCGGGCAACGGGGGCGGCGCGTCGTTCGGCGTACTACGGCTCATACGGCCGATCTTATGACCGGTGGAAGAACCCGAGGATCCGGGCCATCAGCCCGCGCCGCTCCATCGGGACCGGTCCGGGGCTCGCGTGCGCGGGGGCGGCCTTGCGCTGCTTCGGGGCCTTCGGGATCTCGTACCCCGCCGGCACGGGTCCGGCGATGCCGGGGGCGGCATGGTGGTGATAGAGCTTGTCGATCATTCCGAGGACCGACTTGACCTGCCCCTCCCGCATGATCCGCACGACGTGTCCGCCGCAGTTCATGCAGGTCGGGTTGGACAGCGGCGACGGAACCCGCTCCCCGTTCACGGTGTAGACGATGAACGGGTGTCCCAGGCCGTCGACGTGGTGCTCTATCTCGTACCCCTGCTCCCAGCCGTATCCGCACTTCATGCACGCGAACGAGTACGCCTCGTGCACGGTCGGCACTGCGGAAGCGGTCGCGGTGGGTACGGCGGTTGCGGTGGGTGCGGCGACGGGTACCGGGGGTTCGGCGATCTCACTCATGCCAGCTCCTCTTGTTCCACTGGTGCATTGCCAGTGGACGCCTCTTCGGGCGAGAGCGCATCAGGCCCTGTCGACTGTTGGACGGCCTTTGGGCGACTCATGCCCCAAAGTGCCCGGTGCGCGGTCTGAGCTTTGCTTTTCAGGTTAGCTCTTTACCGACCTACGGCACCTTTTGTGCCGCATTCTTTGCCGCGACCACCGCGTCGAAGACTTCGCGCTTGGGTACTCCGGCCTCCAGGGCGACCGCCGCGATGGCTTCCTTCCGCCGCTCGCCCGCCTCCTCGCGCACCCGTACCCGGTTCACCAGCTCCTCCGCGTCCACGTCCCCGGGGACCGCCGCCGGCGCCCCTTCGACGACCACGGTGATCTCCCCGCGCACCCCTTCGGCGGCCCAGGCGGCCAGCTCGCCGAGGCCGCCGCGCTTGACCTCCTCGTAGGTCTTGGTCAGCTCGCGGCAGACGGCGGCGCGGCGCCCGGCGCCGAAGACCTCGGCCATCGCGGCCAGGGTGTCGTCGAGCCGGTGCGGGGCCTCGAAGTAGACGAGGGTGCGGCGCTCCGCCTCGACCTCGCGGAGCCTGCTGAGGCGTTCGCCGGCCTTGCGCGGGAGGAACCCCTCGAAGCAGAAGCGGTCGACCGGCAGCCCGGACAGGGCGAGTGCGGTGAGGACGGCGGAGGGGCCGGGTACGGCCGTGACCTTGATGTCCTTCTCCACGGCGGCGGCGACCAGCCGGTAGCCGGGGTCGGAGACCGAGGGCATGCCGGCGTCGGTCACCAGCACGACGCGCTTGCCGGCCTCCAGGGCCTCGACCAGCTCGGGCGTGCGCGCGGACTCGTTGCCCTCGAAGTACGACAGGACGCGCCCGGTGGTGTACACGCCGAGCCCCTGGGTCAGCCGGCGCAGCCGCCGGGTGTCCTCGGCGGCGATCACGTCGGCCGCCAGCAGCTCGGTGGCGAGCCGCGGCGGGGCGTCGGCGAGGTCGCCGATGGGCGTCCCGGCGAGGACGAGGACACCGGCACCGGGCACCCCGGAGACGACCGCCGGGGCGGCCGCGGGAACGGCCTCGTCAGCGGCCTCCGCCTCCCAGGCGGCCTCGGCGGCGGCCTCGGCGGCGGCCTCAGCAGCGGCTTCGGCCGAGGCCTCGGCGAAGGCTTCGGAAGGAGCCCCGGAGAGGGCTTCGGAGCGGGCTTCGGAGGCGCGGGGCTGGTCAGTGGTCACCACCCCATCCTCTCAGCCGTCCCACCCGGCTCACTCCGACGCTCCCGTCCCCCTGGGTCTGGCACAGCCTCGTTCCCTACGATGACCCGGTGACCAGTACCGCGACGCCTCCGCCCAGCCCCGCGGGGGCCCCGCCCGCCTCACCGGCGGGGTCCGACCCCGACCCCGGATCCGGCCCCGCCGACCGGCCGTCCGCCTGGCTGCGCCGGCTGCGCGGCTTCGGGTACGTGCCTCCCGGCGGGGCGGACCGGCGGTCGGACGTCCGCACCCGGCTGGTGCCCCCGTACGCCCGGCCGTCCGGGCAGCTGTGGGCGACCCTGGGCATCTCCCCGGTCAACGCCGCGATCTGGCAGCAGGTGCTGGCGTGGGCCGGGCCGGTGCTGGTGGCGCTGGTCGCCGGGGTGCTGCGGTTCGTCCACCTGGGGACCCCGAAGGCGGTGATATTCGACGAGACGTACTACGCCAAGGACGCCTGGGCCACGATCCGCCAGGGCTACGAGGCGAGCTGGCCCAAGGACATCGACAAGTCGATCCTCGCCAACCCGGACGGGGTGGCCCTCCCGGTGGACCCGGGGTACGTCGTGCACCCGCCGGTCGGCAAGTGGGTGATCGGTTTCGGCGAGTGGATGTTCGGCTTCGACCCGTTCGGCTGGCGGTTCATGACCGCCCTGCTCGGCACCCTGTCCGTGCTGCTGCTGTGCCGGATCGGCCGGCGGCTGTTCCGCTCCACGTTCCTGGGCTGCCTGGCCGGGCTGCTCATGGCGGTGGACGGCCTGCACCTGGTGATGAGCCGCACCGCGCTGCTCGACCTGGTCCTGATGTTCTTCGTGCTGGCGGCCTTCGGTGCGCTGCTCATCGACCGGGACAAGGCGCGGGCCCGGCTCGCGGCGGCGCTCCCGGTGGACGAGGAGGGGCGGACCCGCCCGGACGCGGGGATCGCCGAAACGCTGCGGCTGGGCTGGCGCCCGTACCGGCTGCTGGCCGGGGTGTGCCTGGGACTGGCCTTCGGCACGAAGTGGAACGGCCTGGTCGTGCTGGCCTTCTTCGGGGTGCTGACCGTCCTGTGGGACGCGGCCGCGCGCCGCACCGCGGGCGCGGGCGCCCCGTACGCGGCGATGCTGCGCCGCGACGCGCTGCCCGGCTTCCTCTCCACGGTGCCGGTGGCGATCGCCGTCTACCTGACCTCCTGGCTCGGCTGGATCCTCTCCCCCGACAACGGCAAGGGCGGCTACTTCCGCGACTGGGCCGCCAAGAACGACCAGCACAGCTCGCTGTCGTTCCTGCCGGAGTGGCTGCGGAGCCTGTGGCACTACGAGACCGAGGTCTACAAGTTCCACGTGGGCCTGACCTCCGGCCACACCTACCAGTCCAACCCGTGGAGCTGGCTGGTCCTGGGCCGCCCGGTCTCCTTCTTCTACGAGTCCCCCGCCCCGGGCACGGACGGCTGCCCGGCCACGGAGACCGCCAAGTGCGCCCGCGAGGTGCTGGCGCTCGGCACCCCGCTGCTGTGGTGGGCCGGCTGCTTCGCGCTGCTGTACGTGCTGTGGCGGTGGATCTTCCGCCGCGACTGGCGGGCGGGCGCGATCGCGTGCGCGCTCGGCGCGGGCCTGCTGCCCTGGTTCAACTACCAGGAGCGGACCATCTTCTTCTTCTACGCCGTGGTCTTCGTCCCCTACCTCTGCCTGGCGGTGGCGATGATGATCGGCGCCCTCCTGGGCCCGGCCGGCTCCTCGGAACGCCGCCGCGCCCTGGGCGCGGTGGGTGCGGGGGTCCTGGTGCTCCTGATCGTCTGGAACTTCATCTATTTCTGGCCGATCTACACCGGCCAGTCCATCCCGCTGGACTCGTGGAGAAACCGGATGTGGCTGGACACCTGGGTCTGAATGCACGGCTCCGCCGTCCGCGTCGGGGGTGTTCCGGTCTGATAACAGGCCCGCGAACCGTCAGCGGCTCCGAGTAAGGTCCACACCAAAGGTTCCTTGAACGCGTTCAGCGACCGGGGACCGAAGGTGCGGGGGCACGGGGCACGGGGGACGGAGCTGTGGAAATGAACGGGGCGGCGAAGGGGGCCATCGTCGGCGGGGTGTTCCTCGCGATGGTGGGCGGAGCCGGATACGGGGTCTACTCGCTGGTCGGGGGCGACGGCGGGTACGACGCGAAGAGCAAGAGCAAGAGCAGCAGCACGACCGGATCCCCGGTGCCCGGAAAGGGCACCGGGCCGGTCACGGACAAGGAGGCGGCACAGACCGCCAAGGCCTTCTTCGACGCCTGGTCGGCCGGGGACGCCCGGGCGGGCGCCGACCTGACGAACAACCCGGGGGCGGCCCAGGGGGCCCTGGGCGACTTCAAGACCGCGGCCTACGTGTCCAAGGTCGTGATCACCCCCGGCGCGCAGACCGGGACCACCATCGCGTACTCCGTCGCCGCGGAGGTGACGTACGAGGGGGTCACCAAGCCCCTCGCCTACGAGTCCAAGCTCACCGTCGTGCGCGGCAACACCTCCGGCAAGCCGCTGGTCGACTGGCAGCCCTCGGTGCTCCACCCGCAGCTCCAGAAGGACGAGAAGCTGCGCGCGGGCGCCCCGGCCAGCCCGCCGGTCAAGGCCGTCGACCGCAACGGCAAGGAGCTGACGGCGGAGAAGTACCCCTCGCTGCGCAAGGTCCTCGACGACCTGCGCCAGAAGTACGGGTCCAAGCTGGGCGGCAAGGGCGGCGCCGAGCTGTGGATCCAGCCGGCCGCCGCGGACGCCCCCCGACGGACCCTGCTGACGCTGGTCGAGGGCACACCGGGGCGCATCGAGACCGTCCTGGACGCCGATGTGCAGGCGGCGGCCGAGAAGGCCGTCCTGAAGTTCCCGCAGTCCTCGGTGG
>NZ_JBHYVM010000034.1:0-36601 GCF_042750105.1 Streptomyces sp. NPDC059443
GGCCGGAAGCCCGAGTACGTCCAGTACGAGCGCTTCCGGCCGGCGCGCCGAGAGCACGCACCGGACGCCGCTCCTTGAGGGGCAAACGCTGCCTGACGCGGCACTAGCCAAGCGCTTCCGTCGCACGCACGTCCGACAAGTCCCACCAGCGGCAACGGGTTTCGGTCGTGGGGGTCTCGGGAGCGGCGGCAGCGGTCCTACCATCGGCGCATGGTGGTCTCCTGGCCCTTCCACGGGCGCGCCGCGGAGTTGGACCGGGTGCGCCGCGCGCTGACCGGGCGTGGCGCGGAGGGCCGTGAGGCCCCGGGACGTGGCGGGGCGGATCGTGGCGCGGAGGGCCGTGGCGTTGCGGGGGCCGTGGTGGGCGGTCCGCGCGGGGTGTTGCTGGTCGGGGCCGCCGGGGCCGGGAAGTCCTGGCTCATCGACGAAGTGCGGCGCACCCTGCCCGCGCCGCCGCCCGTACTGCTCGTCGCCGAGGGATCGGAGGCCGCCCGGAGCACACCGCTCGGCGCCCTCGCCCCGCTGCTGCCGCAGCGGATGGCCCCCGACGGCAACCGGTGGCGCTGGGCGGCGGACGCCCTGGCCGGGGCGGTGATCTGCGTGGACGACGCCCACCTGCTCGACCCGATGTCCGCCGCGCTGCTCCAACGCCTCGTACGCGACGGCGAGGTGCGGCTGCTCGCCGCCGTCCGCGCCGGGGCCGGAGCTCCGGACGGGCTGCGCCGGCTCACCGAGGACCGGCTGCTGGACCGGCTCGAACTGCCGTCCTTCACCCCCGCCGAAACGGCCGCCCTGCTCGCGGCGGCGCTCGGCGCGGTGACCGACCGAACGGCCGCCCGGTTGCACGAGCGGTCCCAGGGAAACCCGTTGCTGTTACGGGAGTTGGTGCTCGGAGCCGTGGACCGCGGCGAGCTGCGCCTGGAGGACGGGCAGTGGGGGGCACCCCCCGGGCTGCTCCCCGGCCCGCCCTCCGCCCGCATGGCGGACCTGGTGGAGAGCCGCATCGGCGGCTACGGCCAGGCCCGGCCCGAACTGCGCGAGGTGCTCGAAATCGTGGCCTTCGGACAGCCGTTGGAAATCTCGCTGCTGCTCGGCATGGCCGACCCGGCGGCCGTGGAGGAGGCCGAGGCCCGCGGACTGCTCGCCGTCGCCGACGAAGGGCGGCGCACGTACGTCCGTACGGCCCACCCCCTGTACGCCGAAGTGGCCGCCGCGCGCTGCCCCCGCGTACGGAGCCGGCGCCACCACCGGGCCCTGGTACGGGCGGTGGAGGCGGCCGGAGCCCGGCGCGCCGGGGACACGCTGCGGATCGCCGAGTGGCGGCTGGCCGGCGGGATGACCGAGGACCCGGCGCCGCTGCTGGCCGGAGCCCGGGACGCCTGGGCGGACTACGACACGGCCGCCGCCATACGGCTGGCCGCGGCGGCCCGCGACTCCGGCGGCGGCACGGAAGCGGTGCTGCTCCTCGCGGAGGCGCTGAGCTGGGCGGAACGCTACGAAGAGGCCGAACGGGTGCTCCGGGAATGCGCAGGGTCGCCGATGAACGACCTGCACCGCACCCGGCACGCCGTGCTGCGCGCCCACGGGCTCAGCTGGGGGTTGCGAAGCTTCGCGGCGGCCGAACAGGTGCTCCGCGAGGCCGAGTCGGAGGTCACCGACCCGGCGCTGCGCTGGGAGGCCGGCGCCCGGCGCGTGGCGCTGGTCGGTGCCCAGGGGGACTACGGTGCCGCGCTGGAACTGGCCGCCGGACTCTTCGTGGAAGGCGCGGGGGGCCAGGAGACCCGGCGGACCGGGGTGCTGCTGACGACGACGGCCGTGGCGCACGCCTACACCGGCCGGCCCGAGGAGGCCCGGCGCGAGGTCCTGCGGGCCGGGGAACTCCTGGGCCGGGAACCGGCGGAGGTGCTGGGGCTGCGGCTGGCGGAGTTCGCCGCCGAGTTCTGGGCGGGCCGCCTCGACGGCGCCGACCGGGCCGCCGACGGCTTCGCGGAACTGCTGCTGCGGCGCGGGGACTGGCCGGTGGCGGAGCGCTCCGTGGACGCCCTGTACGGGGCGGTACTGCTCTGGCGGGGCCGGCCCGGGCCCGCGCTGACCCGGTTCCGGGCGGGCATCGCGGCCCGGGGCTCCGGCTACTACGACACCTCCCACCTCGGCGGCGCGGCCCATGCGGCGGCGCTCGCCGGTGACGTGGCCCGGGCCGAGACGTACCTCGCGGCCGCCGACCGGGGAGCGGCCGCCGCGCCCGTGGTCTTCGACCGCTGGACGGAGCTCGCCCGGCCGTGGGTGGCGGCCGCCGGGGGCCGGGTGACACGGGCCGTCGAACTGGCCCGGGACGTCGCCGAAGGGGCACGGGCCGCCGGGCTCCCGGGCTTCGAACTCCTCGCCCTGCACGACGCGGCCCGGCTCGGCGGAGTGGCCGGGGCGCGGGGCGTCGCCGACCGGCTGCGGGAGGTGGCCTCGGGGCACGAGGGCGAACTGGCGGCGGCGTGCGCGGCGCACGTGGCGGCCCTCGCCGGCCGCTCCGGGCCCGGACTGTGGGAGGCGGCCGCGGAGTTCGAACGCCTCGGCTACGGGCTCTTCGCGGCGGAGGCGGCGGCGGGTGCGGCGGGGGTGGCGGTGGGCGGAGCCGCGGCGCGGGCGGCGGCGGCCCGGGCGCATGCGCTGGCCGCGCGGTGTACGGGGCTCTCGGCGGCGGCCGTGCCGGCGCTGGCGGGTCTGGCCGCGCCGGCGCTGACTCCCCGCGAGCGGGAGATCGCGGCGCTGGCCGCGCGGGGGCTGGCCTCGCGGGCGATCGCGGGGCGGCTGAGCCTGTCGCCCCGGACCGTGGACAACCACCTGACCAGCATCTACGCGAAGCTGGGGATTCCGGGGCGGACGGAGCTGGCGGCGGTGCTTGCGCCGTAGCCGCCGCAGCCGCAGCCCGGGGGTCGGGGCCCGGGGCTGTGGCCGCTTGCGGGCCGGGGTGGGCCGCTGCGCGGGGCCGTCCCCTACCCGCCCTTCCACCGTTCCCCGGGGCGCTGCCCCGGACCCCGCGCCTCAAACGCCGGCGAGGCTGAAGGGGTCACTCCAAAGTTCCGCTCAGGAGGGCCGAGGACGAGCAGGTCGTCGGGGTCGGGGTCGCCGGGGGGTGGCCGATGGTGCGGCAGGACAGGGTGATCGTGATCTCCTGCTTCGGGCCCGCCAGGAGGGCCGAGGCCCAGTGGAAGTCCTGTTCGCGGAAGTTCTCCAACGCCGGTGCCAGCAGCGGCTTTCCGCCCACCGAGAAGGTCACCGTGCCCGCGTCGCCCTGGGCGTTCTCCAGGACCAGGTCGGTCAGCCGCAGCACCTTGCCGTCCGGGACGGTGTACGTCGCCGACTTGCTCGCGCCCGTCCCGGCCTCGGCGGTGAGCCGGGTCGAGAACAGGTTCGCCTGGGCCTGGGGGGCCGGGCCCGTCCCCGGGGAGGCGCCCGCCGACGGGCCCGTGGACGGTTTCCCGGAGCCCCCGGCCCCGCCGCCGCCCGCCGCCGCCCGGTCCGCCGCGTCCTTGGCCTCGGCCGCCTTCGACTCCGCCGCCTGCACCGGGCCCTTGACCGCTTCCTTCGCCGCGCTGCGCACCGCCGGGCGCAGCAGGGTGAACCAGATGACCGCCAGCGCCGCGAGCAGCGCCACCACCGCGAGCAGGGCCCGCAGGGCCGTCGCCGACAGGATCGGGCGGTGCAGCAGGGTGCCGTCCAGGACCGCCGGAGCGACGCCGTCCTCGGCGGGCGCGGCCGTCACCTGGAACGGGTGCGGGGTGGGCATGCCGCGCCACATCCGGCGCCGCGCGCGCACGGGGACCCGTACGAACGCGGCCTGGCCGGGACCGACCACCGTAGCGGTGGACGGGAGGGTGAAGCGCAGCGCGTCCGACTGGTCCTTCGCGGAGAGGGAGATGGTCAGGGGGTGGTTTCCCCGGTTGTCGAACGCGAGCTGGAAGCGGGCCCCCGTACGGCCCTGGCTCAGCCTCGGGTTCAACTCGGCGCCGAAGTCCGCGTAGGCCCCGATGTCCAGGACGCCTTCCGGCACGGTGGTGTGCTCCGGCTGTTCCTGGGGTCGCACGCGGACGGCGTAGGCCAGTTCGCCCGGCGGGATCGTGGAGTCCCGGGGCGGGCGGACCACCAGGTGGACGGTGCCGGCCGTGTCCGGGTAGAGGGACAGCGTGGGCGGTTCGACCACCGTCCAGTCCGCGGCCGGTCCCACTACTTCGAAACCGTAGGCCTCGACGATGTTGCCGCTGTTGCGCAGCTCCAGCGGGATCCGGATCTCGTCCCCGGGCATGACGGCGGCCGGAGAGGCGTCCAGATGAGCGGAAGTGGTCATGAGGGGACGGTAGGGAGCGGGGCGAAGGCGGGTCCGCACCCGTACGGACACATCCGGGGGCAAGCCGTGTTGCCCGTTGAGTCCGTGTGGAGTGCTTGCTGACTGCGCGGGTGTTCACTGGGTGTACGCGCGGGCAGGTGGGGCTGCCGCGGTGAGCTGGGGGTGTGCGTCATGCGCTATCAAGGGGAGAGCGGGGCCGAACGGATCCCGGTACGGCTGACGGCCCAGGACCCGATCTCGCGGGCCGGCCTCGCCGGGCAGTTGCGCAACTGCCCCGAGGTGCGGCTGCTGGGGGACGACGAACCGTACGAGGCCTACGGGGCTTCGTGCGTGGCCGTGGTCGCCGCCGACCGGGTGGGGGAGAGCGAGACACAGACGCTGCGGCGGGCCCAGCGGGGCGGGCCGGACGGCATCGGCGGGCCCAGCGGAGGGCTCGGCGGCGCGGGCGCGGCGGCGGGCGCGGGCTCCGTCGGGGAGGCGCGGATCGTGCTCGTGGTCACGGAGATCGACGACGCCGGGCTGGTGGCCGCCGTGGAATGCGGGGTCGTCGGGGTGGTGCGGCGCTCCGAGGCCTCGGGGGAGCGGCTGGTCCAGGTGATCACGGCGGCCTCACGGGGTGAGGGCAGCGTGCCGGCGGACCTGCTGGGGCGGCTGCTGGACCAGGTCGGCCGATTGCAGCGGCAGGTGCTCGACCCGCGCGGACTGGCCTTCACGGGGCTCGCGCCCCGGGAGGTGGACGTGCTGCGGCTGGTCGCCGAGGGTAGCGACACGGCGGAGATCGCCCGCACGCTGGCCTTCTCGGAGCGGACGGTGAAGAACATCCTGCACGACGTGACGACCCGGCTGCAGCTGCGCAACCGCTCGCACGCCGTGGCCTACGCGATGCGTCAAGGGTTCATCTGAGGCCCGGGACAAGACCGGCCAAGGCCGGGCGAGGCCGGGCGGGTCCGGGCGAGGGGCCCTGAATGCCCGTTAGGGCACCGGGAGTTACCCGCAACGGTGCCCCGCCCTGGGCTACGGGCGGGGCACCCAGCGCGCCACGGTTGCGGTGAGGAGGGCCATCCGGATGCCGTCGCCCGCCCTGGGGTGCGCGGGGGACGGGGGACACGTCGGGGGGACGCAGGTGCGACGAGCAGGGCGACGAGGTGGCTTCGGGTTCGGGCGGTCCATGGTGCTGGTGGCGGTCCTGGGGCTGATGGGGGTCGTGCCCCCGGTGGCGCCGGCCCGCGCCCCGGCCGCGCCCGTGGCGGCGCCCGCGGACGCCCCGGACCCCGGGCGGCTCGCGTACGTCGGCGACGGCCCGCACCACACCGTCAACACGGTCGGAGCGAGGGGCGAGTTGACTCCGCTGCTCCCCGCCGGAACCGCGGGCAACGACTGCCAGCCCGCCGCGCGCGGCGACGACCTCGTATGGGTCAGCGACCGCAGCGGCCTGGGCGAGGGGATCCATCGGCGCACCGGCAACGGGCCCGTCACCCAGGTCCTTTGGCGCCAGGGCTGGCGGATCGCCGACCCGGTGCTCTCCCCGGACCGGCAGTGGATCGCGTTCGTCTCCTGGGAGAACGACCCCGGCGACGGCAGCTCCGCCACCCGCTACCGCTGCGACGACCGCGGCGGCCGGAGCGAGTACCCGATCGGCGTCTGGGTGGTGCGCACCGACGGCAGCGGCCTGCGCCAGGTGGCCGAGGACGCGGACTGGCCGGACTGGTCGCCCGACTCCACCGAACTGGTCTACGCGCACGGCGGCGAGGCCCTGCGCCGGCCGCTGGCCGGAGGGCCGGCGGTCCGCGTCTCGCCCACGGGCGACGACGCGCAGGTGCCCGTATGGGAACCCGGACCCGGCGGCAGGAACCGCATCGCGTACCTCTCCAAGGACGCCAACGGCGGCTTCGACCTCGAAGCGGTCCCGGCCGACGGGCGAGGCCAGAGCGCGCCCGAGATCCTGGCCCACGGGGAGCGCGGCGAGGGCGGCCGGCTGGACCTGGCCTGGCGGCCCGACGGGGGATCGCTGCTCATGCTGCTCGGGGAGCCGTACTCCGTGGACCCCGCCAAGCCCTGCGCGGGATGTCCGGGCACCCCGCTCTTCGACTCCGGCACGGTGGTGCCCCTCGAAGCGCACAACGTCGGCTGGTACACCCCCGCCGGGGCCGGCGCCCGGCCCCAGCCGCTGCTGGCGGGCGAGGACTGGGAGTCGGCCGACATCGAGCGACAGCAGGCCGCCGTGCCCGTGGACCGCGTCCAACTGCGGGCCGCGCAGGGCTCGGAGTACGACTTCGAAGACCCGGCGTACGCTCCCGACGCGCGCCGGATGGCCTTCGTACGGGTCCTCGGCTCGAACGAGCTGGCGGCGGCACGGTTCGTCCGGCCGACGGAGATCATGATCGGGGAACCGGACGCGCTCGCGGGCGCGGAGCAGCTGAAGTACCGGGGGATGAACGCGGGCGAGACGCAGACCCGGCCCTCCTGGTCCCCGGACGGCACCCGGCTCGCCTTCGCCCGGCGGCCCGTTCCCACCGGGGCCAACCCCAATCCGCGCACCGAGATCGCGGTCGTCGACGTCTCCTCCGCCAAGCCGGCGGACTGGAAGCTGGTGGCGACCGTGCCCCGGCGCGCGGAGAGCGGATACGACTGCACCTCGGACGACCTGGAGCCGAGCTGGTCGCCGGACGGGACGCGGCTGGCCTTCTCGCGCTGGAGCCGCTGCCTCCAGAGGCAGCGGCCGCACGTCGCGCCGTCCGTAGCGCCGCCCGTCGCGGGAGGTGGCGGGGGCACCTCGGACGGCGTCGCCGCACCGTTCGACGAGGGCGCGCCCAGCGGGTACCCCGACCGGCACGTCTGGACCGCCAAGGCGGCCGACGGATCGGCCCCGTTCGACGTGACCGGCGCGCAGTGCGGGGCCGACTGCCCGGTGATCGACGGCCGGCCCGTCTACGATCCCCGGGGCGGCGGGCTGGCGTTCGTCCGGCGCAACCACTACGTCAACAACACCCTCAACAGGGGCGACCCCGCGCGGACGGCCGCCGCGAAGACAGTGGCGCAGCCCGCCGCCGCGAGGCCCGCCGCCGTCGCCAGCGGGGACCCGGACCCCGAGACGCGCACGGTGGTGCTGGCCTCCCCGGACGGCACCCAGTGCCGGGGGCTCGTGCCCCGCCAGGCCTCCTGCCCGACGAAGGCGCCCGCCCCGCCCGCGAACGCGACGTACCACGAGCCCGACAACCCGGCCTGGTCCCCGGGCGGCGGCCGCCTCGCCATGGACGTGCTGCGGATGTCCACCTCCGGCAGGTACGACCGCCGCCTCCTGGTCGTCGACCCCGCCAACGACGGCGGCGCCGACGACTACGCGGAAATGTTCCCGGGCACCACGGGCGCCAGCCAGCGCCAGCCCACCTGGGAGCCGAGCGCCGACCTCTCCGTCCGGTTCACCGGCGGTGACACCACCGTGCTCCTCGGCGACACCGCCGAGCTGGTGCTGGAGCTGCACAACCGGGGCATCGCCCCCGCGCCCGGCACCAAGGTGCGCATCACCCTGCCGCCGGGGCTGGAGCCGGCCGGGCCCGTCGAGCCCTCGGGCGGCAGCTGCACCGCTCAACTCGTCTGCGATCTGGGGAGGTTGGCATCGGACGACCGGGGCAAGGCCACGATCCGCGTGCCGGTCAAGGGAACCGCGCTCGGCGCGCACGAGGCCCGTGCCACCGTGGAGAGCGAGCTGCCCGACCGCCGGCCGGCGGACAACCAGGCGGCGGCCGTGGTCACCGTGGTCGTGCCCGACCTCGCCGTCACGGCCACCGCGGTCCCGCCCGTACTGAAGATCAACGAGCGGACGAAGGTGGAGTTCACGGTCCGCAACGCCGGCACCGCGACCGCCGAGGACGTCCGCCTGAAGATGACCCTCCCGCCCGGACTGGCCCTGGTCACCGGCACCGCGTGCCCGGCCGACGGCTGCGCGCTCGGCACGCTGAAACCGGGCGAGGAGAAGAAGTCCACCTGGGAGTACACCTCCCCTGAAGGGCTCTCCGGAACCGTCGAGGGCGCCGCCTCCACCACCACCCGGCGCGGCGAGGACGGCAACCCCGACAACGACCGTGCCGCCGTCGACCTGACCTTCGTGGACCCGCGCCGCCCCGACGCCGCCGTCACCGTCACGGCCACCCCCGGCCACCTCACGACCGCCGAGCAGTCCACGGTCGTGTACAAGGTCACCAACCTCGGCGACGCGCCCGCCAAGGCGGTCCTGCTGACCCCGGTGCTGCCGGCCGGCATGACCGTGGTCTCCGCCACCCCCGCCTGCCCGCCCGCCGGGTGCGCGCTCGGTGATCTGGCCCCCGGAGCCACGGCCACGGTGACCCGCGTGGTCTCCTCGGCGACCCCCCTGAGCGGCAACGCCACCGGGACGGTCGTCACGGCCGGAGCGGACAGCAACCCCACCAACAACACCGCCTCGGCGCCGATCGTCGTCGAGGCCGCCCCGCCGCCCATCCCCACCCGCTACGCCGACCCGGCCGTCTCGGTGACCGCCACCCCGCGCACCGCCTACACGGGCGGCCGGGTCACTGCCGAGGTGACGCTCTCCAACCTCGGAGCCCGCCCGGCCACCGGGCTGACCCTCGCCCTCACCGTGCCGCCGGGGCTGGGCGTGAGCTCCGTGTCCCGGCCGGGGTGCGTGGGCACGGGCGGCTGCCCGGTCGAGGACCTGGCTCCGGGCGCGCGGCTGACCGTACGGCTGGAGCTGGCGGCGGGGCAGGCGCTGACCGGAGCGATCACGGCCACCGTGACCACCACGGGTACCGACGCCCAGCCCGCCAACGACACCGGATCGGCGCAAGTGACCGTACGGCAGCCCGTGCTGGAGCTCACTCCGGCCCTCGGGCCGCCCGGCTCGGTGACCCAGGCGCACGGGAGCGACTTCCCGCCCGGCGTGACCGTGTCCCTGCGCTGGGACCGGGGAGTGACGGTCGACTCCGCGCCCGTGGTGGTGGGGGTCGACGGCAGCTTCACGGCGCCCGTGCTGATCCTCGTACAAGACACCCTGGGCGAGCGGAAGTTGACCGCCGCGCACGCGGACGTGACCCCGCCGCTGTTCACCGAGGTGTCGGCGCCGTTCCTGGTGGTGCCCGGAGTCCTCCAGCCCGACAACTTCCAGTGGCGCAGGTGATCCGGGGGTGATCCGGGGGTGATCCACGAGGTGGACGACGCGCTGCGCGAACTCGTCCGGGCCGAGGCGCTCGGCGGCGGCGCGGGCGTGGACGTGGTCTTCGACGCGCCGACCCGCGACTGGGCGGCCCGGCGCAACGCACCGACCGTCAACCTGTACCTGTACGACATCCGCGAGGACCTCGGCCTGCGCTCGCGCGGTCGGCGCAACGTGTACGACGAACAGGGCAGGGTGGTGGCGCGCACCCTGCCGCCCCGGTACTTCAAACTGTCGTACCTGATCAGCGCCTGGACCCAGCGGCCCGAGGACGAACACCGGCTGCTGTCCTCGCTGTTGGGATGCTTCCTGCGGTACTCGGCGCTGCCGGCCGACCGGCTCGGGACGGAACTGGGCCTGACCGGACTGCCCGTGCCGGTGTCGATCGCCCTGCCGCCGCCCGAGAACAAGGCGTTCACGGACGTGTGGAGCGCACTGGGAGGGGAGTTGAAGCCCTCCCTCGACGTGGTGGTCAGCGCCCCGGTGGTGGCGGCCCCCTCGTACCCGGCCGGACCCCCGGTGGAGGACGGCCTGGCGCTGGACCTGTCGGACGTGTCGGACGTGTCGGACGGGTCCGGGGGGTCGGGGGAGTCCTCGGAGGCACGGCGGGGAGTGCGGCCGGGCCCTGCCGCCGGTCTGCCGCGTCAGCGGCCCGCCCGCCCCCGCCCCGCCCCCCGACCTCACCGTCCGGGCGAGGGCTGATGGACCACCTCCTCGCCCGCCTCGCCGTGGTAGAGGCCCGGGTACGCGCCGCCGTGGAGGCGCGGCGCGGGAGCGACCCGGACGCCGACGACCCGTTCCGCGGGCTGTACCTGTCCGACGACGCGGTCCGCCGGATCCTAGACTCGCCCGACCAGGTGCCCTGGCCCGAGCCTGCCGCCCCGGTCCCACCGGGCGACGGAACCTCCCGACTGGAGTGCCTCGCGAGGGACTTCGGACTCCATCCGCTGGACGTGGAGCTGCTGCTGATCGCCCTCGCGCCCGACCTCGACCGGCGCTTCGAGCAGCTCTACGGCTACCTCAACGACGACGTCACGCGCCGCCGCCCGTCCGCCGGGCTCGCGCTCGGCCTGTGCGGGGTACCGGCCGCTTCGGCGCCCGCCCGGGCCCGGCTGTCGGCCGACGGGCCGCTGTCCGTACGGGGCCTCCTGCTCGTGGAGGAACGCGAACGCCCCTTCCTCGGGCGGTCGTTGCGGGTACCGGACCGGGTGGCCGCGCATCTGCTCGGCGATGACGCGGTGGCCCCGGAGCTCGTGGACCTGCTGCACCCGGTGTCGGCGCGGGGCGATACCGGACTGCCCTCACAGCCCCTGGCGGCGGCGCTGCGCTCGGGCATCTCGCCGGTCTACCTGCGCGAGCCCGCGGGCGGGGCCGCCGCCGAGCTGGCCGCCGAGGCGCTGGCCGGCGCCGGGCGCGGAGCCCTCGTACTCGACCTGGACCGCCTGGCCCGGCACGCCGACCCGGCTCCGCTGGTCCGGTCCGCCGGCCGGGAAGCTGCCATGGCCGGTGCCGGGCTGATCGCTGCCCCGGTGGAGGCGCTGGACCGGCACACCGAACTGCTGCGCGCACTGGCCGCGTTGCCCGTACCCGTGCTGCTGGCCGGGCAGGCGGGCTGGGACCCCGCGTGGTCGGACCGGACCCCGCTGCTGGTGGAAGCCGGGCGGCTGGGGGCGGCCGCGCGGACCGCCCTGTGGACTTCGGTGCTCGGCGCCGCACCCGGCGCCGCCGTGTCCGCCTTCGTGCTCAGCCCGAGCCAGATGCGCCGGGCGGCCGCCACCGCCCGGCAGCAGACGGCGCTGGCGGGTGGCGGCGTACCGGGGGAGGGCGTACCGGGCGAGGCGGAACTGCTGCACGGCGTACGGGCCCAGAACACCTCCGGGCTCGAACGCCTCGCCCGTCGGATCCAGCCGGGCGTGGGCTGGTCGGATCTGGTGCTCCCGCCCGCCGTGCTGGGGCAGTTGGGGGAGCTGGCGGCGCGTGCCCGGCACCGGGACCTGGTGCTCGGCGACTGGGCGATGCGGCCCGGCGGCGGGCGCGGGCGGGGGGTCATGGCGCTGTTCGCGGGGGACTCGGGGACGGGGAAGACCATGTCGGCCGAGGTCATCGCGGGCGAACTGGGCCTGGACCTCTACACCGTGGACCTCGCCACCGTGGTCGACAAGTACGTGGGCGAGACCGAGAAGAACCTCGAACGGATCTTCACGGAGGCGGCGGGCGTCAACGGCGTACTGCTCTTCGACGAGGCCGACGCGGTCTTCGGCAAGCGCTCCGAGGTCAAGGACGCGCACGACCGGTACGCGAACGTGGAGAGCGCCTACCTGCTCCAGCGCATGGAGACCTTCGACGGCCTGGCGATCCTCGCCACCAACCTGCGGGCCAACCTCGACGAGGCCTTCACCCGGCGCCTCGACCTGGTGGTGGACTTCCCGCTCCCCGACGCGGAGCAGCGGCTCGCGCTGTGGGACCGCTGCCTGGGTCCGCGGCTGCCCCGGGGCGACGATCTCGATCTGCCGTTCTGCGCCCGGTCGTTCGAGCTTGCGGGCGGTGACATCCGGTCGGCCGCGGTCACGGCGGCCTACCTGGCGGCGGACGCGGGCCGGCCGGTACTGATGGCCGATCTGGTCGCGGCGGTGGTCCGCGAGTACCGCAAGCTCGGACGGCTGTGCCTGGAGAGCGAGTTCGGACCGTACCTGCGGCTGGCGTGGTGAACGGCTGCCCGAAGGGGCAGGCCGGACGAGGAGGACGAGGAGGCCGAGGGCATGCAGGGACAGGGACAGGGGCAGGAGTACGAGCACGAGCAGGAATCCGGGGCCGGGGCCGCGCGGCGGCCCGAGGAGGGCCGGGAACCGGACCTGCCGGACGCGATGCTGCTGCGGGCGGCCGCGGACGGGCGGCCGGACGTGATGGGGCCGGGCGGACTGGTCCGGCTCCAGCAGACGGTCGGCAACAGCGGAGCGACGGCGGCCGTCCAGCGGTCGGCGGCGCATCCGGCGCACCCGGTGCACGAGGTGGTCGGCTCCGGCGGCGGCCGGGCACTGGACCCGGAGGTGCGCACGGACATGGAGTCCCGGCTGGGCCACGACTTCGGGGACGTACGGGTCCACACGGACGCGGCCGCCCACGAGTCGGCGGCGGCGGTGGACGCGCACGCCTACACGGTCGGCTCGGACGTGGTCTTCCAACGGGGCGCGTACGACCCGGAGTCGGCCCGGGGCCGCCAGACGCTGGCGCACGAGCTGACGCACGTGGTGCAGCAGCGGTCGGGCCCGGTGGACGGCACGGACACGGGAGACGGCGTACGTGTCAGCGACCCCGGCGACCGCTTCGAACGGGAAGCGGTCGCCACCGCCGCCGAGGCGATGGCGGCTCCGGCGCCCGCGGTCCAGCGCGCCCAGGAGGAAGACCCCGAAGCGGCGGAAGAGGAACCGGCTTAGGCCGTCCCTTCCGGATCTCGCCGTGCGGCAAGACCCGGAGGAGACGGCCTGGAAAGCGGCCCGGAAGGACGGCCCGGGCCGCCCCTTCACCGGACTACGGGGGGGTCCGGTGAAGGGGTGACCCAGGGCGGGGTCACCAGAGGACGGGCATCCGCTCCGGGATGCGCTTCATGAACCCGGTGCGCCAGACAAGCTGCTCGATCGGCACGGCCAGGTCCAGGCCGGGCAGCCGGTCGAGGAGCACCTCGATGGCGATCTGCGCGTGCCGCTTGCCCAGCGCGGTGGCGGGGCAGTAGTGGCCGCCGCCGCCGAACGACAGGTGCGCGTTCGGGTTCGGACGGTCGAGGCGCACCGTGTGCGGGTCCTCGAACTCGGCCGGGTCGTGGTTGGCGGCCTCGACCAGGACGAGGACCAGCTCGCCCTTCTGCACGGTGACGTCACCGAGCTGCATGGTCTCGGTGGCGATGCGCGGCAGCCCGTCGGCGATCGACAGGTTGATGCGCAGCAGCTCGTCCACGGCCGCCGGGATGAGGGACGGGTCCGCGATCAGCTCCGCCTTCAGCTCCGGGTGCTGGATCAGGGAGACGAGCGCCATGGTGAGGAACCCCATGACACTGATGACGCCCGCACCGAACATCGTGACGCCGACGGTGGCCAGCATCTCGTCCGTCAGGTGGTCGTAGTCGGAGTCCCCGCGCAGCGCGGCGAGTTCACCCATGAGCCCGGTGGTCTCCGGGTCGTTGAGACGGGCCACGATGTGGTCCATGTCGCGGTCCCAGTTGATGCCCGCGGCCGGGATGCTCTTCGCGCTGTTCATGAAGGCGACGTGCAGCGACTTGTACAGGGCCGGCCCGTCGGACTGCGGGATGCCCAGGATCTGGCAGTGCAGCCCGGTGGAGTACGGGACGGTGAAGTCGCTGCGCAGGTCGGCCGGGACTCCGGTCGCGACGATCTGGTCGACGAGCTCGTTCGCGTGGCGGACGAGCCACTCCTCCAGCCCGGGGGCCTTCGGGTTGAGGGCCTTCATGACGGCCTTGCGCAGGCCGGCTCCGGTGATGTTCCCCATGTTGTTGACCACCTCGGGGGGGATGGTCAACGCGTACTGGCGGGGAGCACCCTCGGCGGAGGTGTCCTTGAGGGAGAAGCGGGCGTCGTCCAGCACCTGACGGCACAGGGCGTACGAGGACACCAGCCAGGCTTCCGCCCCGGCTATGGTGCGGACCTTCTTGACCGGCTCGTTGGCGAGCAGGTGCGCGATCTCGTCGGGCAGCCGCGTGCCGTTGGCATCGAAGGGAAAGCTCGTGAGCTCCTCGGCCGCGGCCGGGCTGGTCGGGTCGATGGTGGTGGTCATGCGGGGCTGTCCTGTTCTTCGGCGGGGGTGATGACCGCGTGGCCCTGGTTGCGTGAGGCGCGCAGGCCCCAGCCGCGTGCGTACAGCAGCTCTGCCAGCGGCAGGGCTTGGTGATAGCAGTTGAGCGAGGAGTTGACGCCGAGGATGGCCGGCGTGTCCAGGAACAGCGGCACCTCGGCGCACACGTACTTGATGCACACCTCGCGCTGGAGTTCCGTGGGCGGCTGGCCGTTCAGCTTGTCGGCGAGGAAGCGGGCCGCGAGCTGGTCGCAGACCTCGCGGAACTCCGGGTCGTCGGCCATGAAGACGTCCAGCTGGGAGCGGATCCGCTGGTATGCGGGGAGCTCCAGGAGCGCGGACATGGGGCGTCCGCGCAGCCGTTCGCCCTCGGGGTCGAGGGCGGCGACGGCGGCGGTGACCTTGGCGCGCACTCCGCGGAGGTTCTTCACCGCCTTGCGCTGCGCTTCGATCTCCGGGTAGCCGAGTGCGACGAACATCTCGGCGACGTGCATGTCGGTCCAGATGAGGTCGACCTGACGGAAGTGTTCGAGTCCCCACCGGGCGAGGTCCGTCACGCGGTCATGCGTGAAGTAGGAGTTCCCCGACGAGATACCGATGACGGCGTGGTCGCCCTCGTCGTGGATTACCTGGCAGTGAGGGGTATAGGGACGGACGGCGAAGATGCCTTTGATGGCAGTCGTCAACGTGATTGGTTCCCCCGCGCCGCTAGTCCCGGCAGGGCCTTGTGCCCTGGGTGTGGCGGCGCCGAACCAGAAGCTAGCCGAGCACACGGCCGATGCTCTAGAGCTACTGGCCGGTTACTCAGCGGATCGACTCGCGGCCATGGGGTGATATTGCCCGGTTACCCTATGAATTGGTGCGAGGGCACAGGGTTTTATCCGGCCAATCACGAAGCGGCTGTTCGACGTGAATCTGGGCTCCGTGGTGTCTGATTCCGCCCCCCTCCGGCCCTCCGCCGCAGGATGGCGGGCCGCGCTCCCGGCAGCCTGCCGGAGGGCCGCCTCCCGCCGCAAAATCCCCTGAGGCACGAGTCTGCCGAAAGGTCAACACCCTTGCACCACAAGGATTTTTGGAAGATCCGGTTCCAATATGGCCGACCCGGCGGTTCGTGCGCGCCGAGCCGCATACCCACGGGTCGGTGAACGGCGATCCGGAACCCAGACCTCTGCTGACGAGGGCTCGATCCACCCCCGACCCGCCACGGGAAACGTCTAAATCAAGCCACTGTTCGGATGATGCCCGGGAATTGCCCCCTCCGTCTCACGATCCGGCCCTCGCCCGCGCCTCATAGGCCGCCCTGGCCGCCGAGAATCGCTCCGCCCCCAGCCGTTCGCGGAGCTCTTCCAGCAAGGGTCGGACCAACTGGCGCCCCGATTCCGCGCCGAGGAGGTCGCCGACCGTGACCCAGGCCGTCGCCAACCGCCCGTACGCGCCCACGTGTTCACCCAATGTTTCCGCGACGGCCACCGCTTCGGCCACCGCCGCCAGGTAAGAGATCGGATCCGTCGCGTCCAGCGCGCCCTGCCGCGCCGTGTCGAAGCGGCGCAATGCCAGCCGCGGGTCCCCCGCCAGCAGGGCGATCCGGCCGCCCGTGATGGAGCGCGCGGCCGCCGCCGCGCCGTCGCGCGGGGCCGACGCGGTGACGGCCGACCAGACCTCCTCCGCCGTCGACGGGTCCACCCGCGCCACGGCCAGCGCCGCCCCCAGCGCGGCCGCCTCCGCCTCCTCGGCTTCACCGTGCGCCGCGAACAGCTCCCGCGCGTCCATCAGATCGGCGGCCGCCTCCGGCCACCGCTCCCCGGCCACCGCGGCCGCCGCCCGACGCTGGAGGATCCGCGCCCGGACCGGCCCGTCGACCTCCGCGTCGAGCACGGACAGCACCCCGCCGAAGCCCTCGTACGCCGCCTCGTGCGCGCCGTCCGCCAGCGACTGCTCGGCCCGCTCGGCCTCGAAGGCCCGCCGCACCGCCTCGGGCAGATCGGAGGCCGCAGCCCGCTCCAGGTTGTGCCGGGCCGCCCCGAGGTCCCCGCGCAGGCGTTGCACCGTAGCCGCCAGCAGGAGGCAGAAGCCCTCCCGCGCCGGTTCCGGGATCCGGCTCCAGACCCCGGCGGCCTCCTCCAGCGCGGCCGCCGCCGTGCCGAGATCACCCTCCTCGGTGGCGGCCGTCGCCAACTGTTCCAGGGCTTCCGCCAGTTCGGCGGCGCTCGCGCCGCCGCTGCCGTTGCCGCTGCCGCGCAGGCGGGCGACTTCCGTCCGGGCCGCCGCGCTCATCGCCGTCGTCCCGGTCATCGGCCCGTCTCCGTCATCCCCGTCATCGGCTCTTCCCCGTCATCGCCTCGTCGCCGTCGATCGCCGTCATCGTCGTCATCCGCTCTCCCGTACCGCGTATCCCTGCGCCGTCAGCCGCTCGCGGGCCGCCGCGACGGCGGATTCCCGCGCGGCCCGGTGTTCACCCGCCCACGCCCGCATCCGGGCCAGCAGGTCGTCGTGCGTGCCCTGCGTCCGCTCCTCGTCGCCCGACGCGGCCTGCCGTTCCTGCCGCGCCTGGTCCCGGGTGGCCGTCGTCTCCCCGAGCCGGGCCTGGTTGAGGTCGCGCAGGTCCGAGACCTGCTGCCGGCCCCGGTCCAGCTCGCCCGACGTCTGCGCGTTCCGTTCACCGACCCCACCGATCCGCGTCTCGTCCGCCGCCATGCCGGCCCGCTGTCCCGCCACTTGGCCCTGTGCCGCGTCCGTCTCCCTGACCCGGCCCAGCGCGGCGATGAGGCGGGCGGAGTCGGCGCTCGCACCCCGGGCGCTGTTGCCGAGGCTGCCGGGAAGGTACCCGAACAGGTGGGCCAGCCCCTGGAACGCCCGGAGGCTGCCCACCAGCGTCGCGACCGCGCCGGCCTGCTGGGCCGAGTGCCCCAGACCGTCGAGGGCCCCGGCCGCCGTCGCCTGCTGCTCCCGGTTCGTCGACTGGGTCGCCCGGGTCGCCGCGGCCTGCGCCTGCCCGCCCTCGATCAGCTGCTGTGACACCTCGCCCGCCCGGCCGAGTTGGGCGTCCTGGCTGCTCTGCGCGGCCGCCTGGCTCGCCATCCGGCCTTCCGTGCCCGCCAGTTCGGCCTGGGCCCGGCGGGTCGCCGCGATCCGCTCCCGCAGCGCGGAGAGCTCGGCGGGGGTACCGGGCGGCGCCGTGTACGCCGGGTTGACGGGGATGTCCACGGTCTCGCCGGGACGCAGCCCCGCCACGTGCGCGGCGTACGCCGGCCCGCGCCGCGAAGGCTCCGCCCCGGACCCGGCGGTTCCCGGGCCGCCCGCCCCTGCGCCGGCGGCGCCCCTGCCGGTGTCCCCCGCCTCCCGGCCCTCGCGGATCCCGACCATGCCGGGGCCCGGGGCCAGCGCGCGCGCCGTCTCGTCCACGCGGGCGCCCGCCGCGGCCCGGTCCGCGCCCAGCCGCGCCTCGGCCCCCGCGAACGCCGCCGCCCGATCGGACGGAGTGGCTCCGCTCGCACCGACCCTGGCGCGCTGCTGGAAGTCGGCGAAGTCCCGGTACCGCTGGGTGGAGGTACCGCCGTCCGGGGTGGTCGTGTGGACCTGGAGCGGCAGCGGGTTGGTGGGGTCGTACACGAACCGCGTGGAGCCGTAGCCGGTCTGGTTCCCGTCGCCGTCGTACACCGGGAAGTGCAGCTCCGAGCTCTGCCGTTGGCCCGCCGGCCCCTCCCCGTGCTGGTACTGGAGCACGCCGAAGTCCCCGCCCGCCTGCGAGGGCTGGCTGTTCAGCGAGCGCATCGCCGGATCGGCCGAGGTGGGGTGGCTGTGGTAGATCAGCTCCATCGGCCCCGGCGCGCCCGGAGGCGCCACCGAACCCGGACCGCCCTGCATGACGTGGTAGTTGCCCGCGGCGTCCCGCCACACCCCCGACTCCCGGCCCGGATCGGCGCGCACCTGCGCCTGGTACTGCGCCATCGCGGCGGCGCGGTCCTGGGTCGGCGGGATGGTCTGGGTGTGGTCCGGGTACGGGGACACGGGCGCGGAAGGGGTGTGCGGGGCCGCTCCCGGGGAGGCGGGGGCCGGAGCGGTGGCGGCGGCAGTCGCGGCGGAGCTGCCGGTGCCGGTGCCGGGAATGACGCGTCCGGTCGCGGGGTCCACCGCCGGGCCCGCGCCCGGAGCGGCGGGGCCGCCCGCGCGCAGCAGGTCGATGTTGTCCTGGTCGAGCGGGATGTTCTCCGACTGCCACGCCACCTGGTCGGCCGCGTCGAGGTGGCCGCGCGGGGTCAGCGTGCCGTCCTCCGAGCCGGTACGGGACTGCGCGACGGCCGCGTCGATCAGCCTCTCCTGGGCCCGGTGCCGGGTGTTGGTGCTCTCGTGGCCGTCCTGGTGGGTGACGGTGACCACGAGATCGGGGTCGCGGCGGCTGTGCAGCGGCTGCATCGGCTGGGTGTCCCAGTCGGCCGGCATGATGTCCGACTCGGGTGCGTGCCGGGCGGCCGCGGTGTGCCCGGCCTGCACGGTTTCCCCGGTCATCCCGGTGGCGGCACGGTGGTCGGCCGCCTGCTGGTTGGCGTAGGCGCGGGCCTCCTCCATGCTCCAGGGCGTCGCGCGGCGGGGCAGCTCGGGGCGGTCGTCGGTGAGGCGGGCCTGGACGGCGGGATCCTCGTCGAGGCTGCGGATCAGCGGGTCGAGGTCGCTGAAATCGGCGGGGTCGGCGCCGACGGGGGAGGGGGAGGCCGGGGCGGGGCGGCTCCCGGCGCCCTCCTCGGCTCGCGGAGCCGGGCCGGGGCCTGCGCCCGTGCCCGTGCCTGCCGCGGGGTCGGCGTCCACGTGGGGGGTGGCGCCTGATGTCGCGTCCGCGTCCAGGTGCGGGGTTGCTCCGGTGCCGGTGTCCGTGGTGCTGGTGCTGGTTGTTCCGGTGCTGGTTCCGGCGTCCGCGTCGAGGTGCGGGGCCGGGCCCGCGTCCGCGTCGACGGGGGGCGTCGATCCCGGTCCGGCGGGGGCCTCCGGCATCTCCACGTGGAGCCGCGGGCCGCCCGAAGAGGTCACCGACCCCGACGGGGCCCCGCCCGTGGCGCGTTCCTGGAGGCGGGTGATGCCCCGGTCGATCCGGGTGCCGCCCCGGGTGCCGGTCCACGCGCCCGCCTTCGCGGCCAGCGCCCCGGCCACCGCGCCGCCGACCTGGCTCGCCGCCGAGGAGAGCTGCTCGCCCTGGTGCTCGATCTGCGACGGGTCGCCCTGGGAGTCGAAGGCGTGCAGGGCGCGCAGCGCCGTCACCACCGGCCGGACGCCGATGTTGATGATCAGGCCGACGGCGGTCGTCGCCAGGCCCATGCCGGTCGCGACCGCCGACAGCGTCAGCGCCAGCGGGGCCAGCGTGCCGCCGGACAGCACCGCGCCCACCCACATGCCGACCGCGATGCCGCCGAGCACCCCCGCCACGACGTCCATCAGCGCCATCGCGACGTCGAGGACCTCCGCCAGGCCCTCCAGGTCGTTGGCGAGCCGCTCGTAGCCCGTCCCCGTGCCCATCCGGCCGATCGTCCGCCCCGTCGCCCCCCAGTCGCGCATGGCCAGACCCGCGAGCGCCATGACACCGCCGATGGCCGGTCCCAGGCCCGGGACCGGGGTCGCCGACAGCCCGCGCGACACCGCCAGGGTGGCCAGCCGGCGGCCCGCCACCTGCCCGACGGCCGCGCCGATCGCGCTCATCGCGAAGCCCATCACGGCGCCACCGGCCGCACCGCTCGCCGCGCCCTGACCGGCCATGTCGAGGAGATACCGCGCGCGCTCGTCGGTGCCGGCCGTGCCGAGACTCCCGAACGAGCCCGCCCAGCGCTCGTGTTCGGCCAGTTCGGTGCTGATCAGGTCGCCGTCGCCGGGGTCTGCGGCGGGTCCTCCCTCCGGCCCGCCGTCCAGCTCAGCGGCCGGCGTCCCGGTCCCCTCGGCGCCGCCCTCGGTTCCGTGCCCGGCGGCGTGGCCAGCGACGGGCGCTCCGCGCTCGGGGGCTGGGGCTGGGGCTGGGGTACCGGATCCGGGTGGGCCCTGCGGGTCCCGGGCCGGCGGGGCGTCAGGCCTGGCGGGGGCGGTGTGAGCCTCGCCGGTCGCTTCGCCCGTAGCTGCGCCCGTCGCCCGGCCGGTGGCCTCGCCCGACGGGTGGCCCGGTGCCCGGCCGGTCTCCTCGCTCTCGCCGGAGCCCGATTCCCGCTCGCTCCCGGACGCCGTATCCGCCGCCGCCGTCCCCGCCGCCGTCCCCGCCGTGGTCCTGGGAGTCGGCCTCCGCCCGGTTCCGGCCCCGGGGGCGAGCCGCTGTAGCGCCACGGCCCGGCTCACCGCGGCGTTGCCCGCGAGTCGCTGCATGCCGATGAGCCTGCCGACCGCGGCCGCGCCGGCCCTCGTACCGCCCGGGTCGCCCGTAGCGCCCGTAACGCCGTTGGCGTCGGGTTCCTCCGACGGGCCGAGGAGCGAGCCGACGGCCCGGTTGCCGGGGCCGGGCGTCTCCGGAGCGTGCCGGTCCGCCGCGCCTGCCTCCTCGGTGGCTTCGCCGCTGTCCTGCGGGCGCTTCGTACTCCGGTCCACTCGCGCAGGGTCCTCGGCCGCGGCTGCGGCGTGAAGCGTCACGGGACTGGGAGAACGCGCAGCGGGTTCTGCCCGTCCGGGCACGGCAGGGTTCCCCCGAAGGCGCACGACCGGTCATGACCTTCGAGGGGCCCCGAGCGGGAGGGTGAGATCAACCGTCGCACCCCAGGGGGAGGACCCGGATGCCGTCGTACCTGTCGCCAGGCGTCTACGTCGAAGAGGTCGAGGCCGGCTCTCGCCCGATCGAGGGTGTGGGTACCGCCGTCGCCGCCTTCGTCGGGCTGGCCGCCGCGGGACCGTACAACGCGCCCACCCTGGTGACCAATTGGAGCCAGTTCACCTCCACCTTCGGCGATTTCACGGAGGGGGCCTACCTCGCCCACTCCGTCTACGCGTACTTCCTGAACGGCGGCGGCACCTGCTACGTCGTACGGGTCGGCGGCGAAGCGGCCGACGGCGCCTCCCCGGCCGGAGCCGGAGGCGCGGGTGCGGCCGCCCCCGTCGCGGGCAAGCGGGCCAAGCCCGGAGCGCTTCCGGCGGGCGCCCGTACGGCACTCGGCGGATTCCAGATCGCCGCACTGGAGGGAACCGGCGAGGGCATCAGCGCCGAGGTCGCGGACGCGGCCGGCGAATCCCCGGCCGAGGACGCCTTCACCCTCAACATCAAGCGCGGGGACCGGACGGAGGAGACCTGGGAGGTCTCCAGCAAGCGCGGCAACCGCAATTACGTGGTCACCGTCGTACGGGACCGCTCGCGGCTGGTGACCGTCGAGGACGCCGGCCCGGCCCAGGCGCTGACCCGCCCGGAGAACCAGACGGTGGCGGTGGCCGCGGCGCCCGTACCCGTACCGGCGGTGCCCGCGACGGTCACCCCGGCCTCGTACGTCGGGAGTTCGGACGACCGGACCGGTTTCGGCGGTCTGGAGACGGTGGACGAGATCACCATGCTCGCCGTGCCGGACGTGATGAGCGCGTACGAACAGGGCGCGCTCGACATCGAGGGCGTCAAGGCCGTGCAGCTCGCGATGATCGCGCACTGCGAACTGATGGGGAACCGGGTCGCGATCATCGACCCGCTGCCCGACCTGTCGCCGCAGCGCGTCAAGGACTGGCGGATGACGGGCGCGGGATACGACTCCAAGTACGCGGCCCTGTACTACCCGTGGGTCAAGGTGGCCGACCCGTCGAGCGGACAGACCCGGTTCATCCCGCCGAGCGGGGCGATGGCCGGGGTGTGGGCGCGCAACGACGAGAGCCGCGGGGTGCACAAGGCTCCCGCGAACGAAGTCGTGCGCGGGGCGGTGGACTTGGCCGTCCACCTCACCAAGGGCGAGCAGGACCTCCTCAACCCGATCGGGGTCAACTGCCTCCGCTCCTTCGCCGGCCGGGGCATCCGGGTGTGGGGCGCGCGGACCCTGTCCTCCGACCCGGCCTGGCGCTACCTGAACGTGCGCCGCCTCTTCAACTACATCGAGGACTCCATCCTCATCGGCACCCAGTGGGTGGTCTTCGAGCCGAACGACGACGCGCTGTGGGCGCGTATCCGGCGGACCATCGCGGCGTTCCTGGTGAACGAGTGGCGGCGCGGCGCGCTCTTCGGGCTGACGCCGGACGAGGCCTTCTACGTGAAGTGCGACCGAGAGACGAATCCGGCCGAGGGGATCGACGCGGGCCAGGTGGTCTGCGAGATCGGGATCGCCCCGGTGAAGCCGGCCGAGTTCGTGATCTTCCGGCTGGCCCAGTTCTCGGGCGGCACCAGTCTCGTCAACGAGTAAGGGGTCAGCGGTATGGCACTTCCCGACATGGACACCTCGGTCGGCCACTCCTTCGGGCTGGAGATCGACGGGGTCGTCATCAAGCAGATCAACGAGGTGACGGGCCTGAAGATGGAACAGGACGTCATCGAGCTCAAACAGAACACGGCGGACGGCAAGTACGTCATCAAGAAGCTGCCGGGGCGGCCGAAGGCGGGCGAGGTCACGCTCACACGCGGTCTGACGGCCGATCAGAACTTCGAAAAGTGGATCAAGGACGCGCGGTTCGGGAAGATGGGCTCGGCCCGCAAGGGCGGCGCGATCATCGTCTTCGACTACGAGGGCCAGGCGATCAAGCGCTACACGCTGGTCAACGCGTGGCCGAAGAGCTTGGAGATCAGCTCGCTGAAGGCGGGCGACACGAGTGTCCTGACCGAGAAACTCGTCATCACGTACGAGCAGATGGACGTGGCGTGATCTGCTGATGCGACGACAGATTGCGCCGCGGGGCGCGGCGGAGGACGCCCCGGCCCCGCCGTCCGGTCCGGAACCGGCTGCCGTCGGCGCTGCCGCTGCCGCTGCCGCGCACGTGGGGGGCGGGGGCGGTTCGATGCGGACGGAGTTCGCGTTCGAGCTGCCGCGCGGCTACGTGGACGGCGCGGGCCAGGTGCACCGTACGGGCGTGATGCGGCTGGCCACGGCCCGCGACGAGCTGGTTCCACTGCGGGACGACCGGGTGCGGGAGAACCCGGCCTACCTGTCGGTGGTGCTGCTGGGGCGGGTGGTGGAGCGGATCGGTTCCGTGACGGACGTCCACGCCGGGGTCATCGAGGACCTGTTCGCCTCCGACCTGGCCTTCCTCCAGGACTTCTACCGCCGGATCAACGCCGAAGGCCACACCCGGGCGCAGGTGACGTGCCCGTCGTGTCGGACCGACTTCGCGGTGGACCTCGCGGGTGGTGGGCGCCTGGGGGAATCGTGACGTACGCGACGGACGATCTCTACGGCGAAGTCGCGTACATCGCCTACCACTTCCACTGGCCGATGGACTCCCTCCTCGACCTGGAGCACGCGGACCGGCGGCGGTACGTGGAACAGATCGCGCGGCTGAACCGGTTGGCCGGGGGGCGGTGAACGGTGGTCTTCGACGCGTTGCGCGCGCGGCTGCGGGGGCGGGGCTCCGCTTCGGCGTCGGAGCCGCCCGTGCCGGTGGTGCCTCCGGGTGGCCCTGCTGCTGGTGGCTCTGCTGTGAGTCGCCCTGCTCCGGCGTGGCCGCAACTTCCGCTCCAGCGGAGCACGTTCGGCCCGGCGCCACTGCTGACGGACCCGCTGGGCTTCGGCGCGGGCCTCGCCGCGTGGCAACACCACTCCCTGACGGGAGCCCTGGGTCACGCGGTGACACCCGAAGCCCCGTCGGGCACGATCCACCTCGCACCGGCGGCGGGCGTGGATTCGGCCCGGTCGCCGGGCGTGGATCCGGTCCGGCCATCGGCCCCGGATCCGGTCCGGTCGCCGGATCCGGCGCAGGCCCCGGTGTGGGGCCCGTCAGCGGCTACCGGCGTGCTCCCGCCCGGGGACCCGGCCCCGGGGCTGGACCGGCCCCTGGCTCCGGCACTGGGTGCGGGTGCTGCTCGGGCCGTGGGTGCGGTCGCGGATTCGCTTCTGGTCACGGACCAGGCCTGGGGTCCGGAGCCATCGCCATCGCCATCGCCATCGCCGACGCCGTCATCGGCGTCCGCTTCGCCGAGCGGGGGGCCCGTGGGCGGGGATGCCGCCCCGGGGTCGGTGTCGCCAGCCTCGGCCGTGCAGCGCAGCCGGGCGGAACAGGCGCCGGTGGTCCCGGTGTCCGCCGTCTCCGGGGCGACTTCCGAATCCCGTTCCCTCCCGGTCGTGCGGCCCCATTGGGCGCAACCCCTGACGGCGGCCCCGCCAGTGGATCTCCCTCCGCGCACTCTCCCGGCGCAGCCCCTGCCCGGCGGGGGCCCGGCGTCGGGCCTCTCGGCGGAGGCGGCCTCGGCTCGCGCGGCTTCGGCGGGGCCGGTGGATCTGCCGGTGCAGCGGCTGGAGGCTCCGGGTGCCGCCTCGGCGGAGGCGTCGGGTTCGCCCTTGGTGGCTCCGCTCTGGCCCGCTGTTCCCGTGGCCGGGGCGCCCTCGGATGCCGCTCCCGTGGTTCCCGCTCCGGAGGCGGCGCCGGCCGGCCCGGTGGATCTGCCGACGCGGGGGCGGGCGGTGCAGCGGCTGGATGCTCCGGGTGTCGCCCCGGCGGAGGCGTCGGGTTCGCCGGTGGCAGCTCCTGTGTGGCCCGTCGCGGCTTCGGCCGGGTCAGCGAAGCCGACTGTCCCCGTGGCTCGGGTGCGAGCCGAAGCTACCGGAGCCGTGCAACGGCTGGAGGGCCCTCCCGTCACCCCGGCTCCGCCACGCCCCGCCGAGCCTCCGGATCGGGCGGTGCTGCCCGGGGCGGCGGAACTCCCCGTGGCAGGAGTTCCCGTACAGCGTCCGGAGGCGCAGGAGTCGACCGGTCCCGCCGAGACTGAGCCCCAGGCTCTCACGGTGCAGCGAGCGGAGGCCTCGGACGAGCCGTTGCCGGACCGGCCCTTGGTGGGAGCGGAGCCGCTGGCTCCGATCGCCGTTCCGGCGCCACAGCCCGATGCGTCGCCGTCGCCGACGCCGACGCCGACGCCGAGGAAGCTGGGGCTGGGCGCCCCACTCGCGCCCCGCCCTACGGTTCCCCCTGCTGCCCCCGGCGCGCCCGCTGCTTCCGCTCTCCCCGCTGCCCCCGGTGCGCCGACTGCGCCCGAGCTGCTGGGTGCGCCCGAGCTGCCTGCCCGTCGAGTCGGCCTCGGGGCCCCGCTCCCCCCGGTCCAGCGGACCCGGGCCGTGCCCGAGCCGACGGAGACGGCTGCACCCGCACCGGCTGCGTTGCCCGAGCCGCCCGCAGCCGGCCTGCCGGAAGTCGTGCCTGCGGCCCCCGCCGCTCCTGAGCTGCCCGTCGTGCCGGTCGTCCCGCTCCAGCGGCTGGCCGAACCGGGCCCCGTCGCCGGGCTGCTGGGGGAACGGGGACTCCGGCTCCGCTCCGTACCTACGCCTGCCGAGGCCGCACCACCGGAGCCGCCACCGGCCGCGGTGGTCCCACTGACCTGGGTACCGTCACCCACACCCACCCCTACACCCAGGCCCGCAGCACCTACGCCCGCGCCCACGCTCCAGGCCACACCCACGCCCACGACGTGGACCGGCAACCCCACCCCCGGCCTGAACCCTGGCTCCGCCGAAGGCTCCGGCCCAGGCCTCGGCCTTGGGCCTGGCCCCGGCTCCGTCTCCGGTCCCAGTTCCGGCACAGGCACAGGCATCGGCACAGGCACGGGGGCTGGCTTCGGTACGGCGCTCGGCACCGGCGCTGGCCTCGGTACCGGCATCGGCGCGGGCTTCGGCCCCGGACTCGGCACCGGCGCGGTGTCTGGCGTCGGCAGTGGTACCGGCACGGGCTTCGGCTCCGGCCTCGGCCCAAGTTCCGCACCCGACGCCGACTTCAACTCCGGTCCCGCCTTCAGCCCAGGCGCTGGCCTCAGCCTTGGATCCAGCTCCAGCTCCGGCTATGGCTCTGCTCTTGGCCTAGGCCCGGTTTCCGATTCCGGCCTTGGCCCCGGGGCGGGCCCCAGCTCGGGTCAAGACGTGGGTTCCGGTTCAGGATCCGGGCTCAGCCCTGTCCTCGGCTCCGCCTCCGGCCTTGGCCTCGGTTCCGGTTCCGGCTCCAGCCTCGGTTCCGGCCTCGGTTCCGGCTTCAGCCCGGGCCCGGGCCCCGGCCCCGGCCCTGGCCTTGGGCTCGGCCTCAGCCCTGACCCCAGCCTCAGCTTCGGTCCGGGCCCCGGACGCGGTCCCGCCGTCCCAGTCGGCCAACCGGCGGCCCCCGTGCCTTCGCCGCTCCAGCGTGCGCTGTCGGAGGCGGCCACGCGGCCGGTCTCCCGGGCGGCCGCCCCCGGATTCCCGGATTCGCCCGGCCCGCAGCCATCGCCACCGCAACCACCACCGCCGGTGGCCCAGCGGGATACCGAGCCGTCACCGCCCGCCGCCGAGGCGCGGGACCCCGTACAGCCGATGCCGTCCCCGTCGTCGTCGACGGCATCGGCCCCGCCGCCACCGGCGGAGCCACCCGCCGAGCCCAGCACCGACGAACTCGTCCGCCGCCTCATCGGCCCCCTCGGCCGCCTGCTCCGCGCCGAACTGCGGCTCGACCGAGAACGAGCCGGCGTACGGCTGGACCCCCGCCACTAGGGCGGACACTCGCCAGACGGCCAGACGGCCAGACGGCCAGACGGCCAGACGGCCAGACGGCCAGACGGCCAGACGGCCAGACGGCCAGACGGCCAGACGGCCAGACGGCCAACCCGGAACCCGCCAACCCGAGCGCGCAAGGACCCGCCATGACCCAGCAGCAGGACCCCGCCGTCAGCGTGTGCTTCATGGTCGAGATCGACAACATCAGCCTCGGCTCCTTCAACAGCTGCGAGGGCCTCGGCTGCGAAGTCGTCATGGAGCAGCGCGAGGAAGGCGGCAACAACGGCTACGTCTGGCAACTCCCCACCCGCATCAAGTACTCCAACATCAAGCTCACCCGCCCCGTCACCCGCGACACCGAGCTGGTCACCCGCTGGCTCGCCGGCATGCTCGGCGGCATACCTCGCAAGACGGCCCACATCAGCGCCATGACCGTCGACGGAGCCGTCGTCGCCCGCTGGAGCCTGATGGACGTGGTCCCGGTGCGCTGGAGCGGGCCCTCCCTCAATCCGGAGACCGTCAAGGTCGCCACGGAGACCCTGGAGATCGCCCATCACGGTTTCCTCAACGCGGGCCGTTAGGGGAGGGCTTCGAACATGTCCTTGCAGCAGCCCGTCGCCTTCATCGCCTCCGCCTCCCCGGCCCCCGCCCCCACCTCCGCCGCCCCCGGAGGATCCGGCGGACCCCGCCCCAAACTGGAGCGCGCCTGGCTGGAGTTGCGCGAGCCGCCCGCCGACGGCGGGTCCGGGCCGGCCGGGCCGCGGATGGGGCGGATCGACTTCCAGTTCAATCCCAAGGAGCTGACGCTCGCCAAGTCCGCCCAGTGGGAACGCAAACCGGCCAAGGGTGCGGCCACCGCCGGCCCCGCCGAGTTCAAGGGGCCCGGGGCCGCCAAGCTGACCCTGGAGATGTTCTTCGACGCCACCGCCGACCAGGACGGCCGGGTGGTGGCGGCCGTGGAGAAGCTGCTCGCCTGCTGCGTGGCCACCCAGGAGACCCACCAGCAGAAGCAAGGGGTTCCGCCCTGGGTGATCCTGCGCTGGGGCGGCCTCACCGGGTTCGTCGGCTACGTCAGCCAAGTGCAGGCGAAGTACACGCTGTTCACCCCGGGCGGGATCCCGATCCGCGCCGTCTGCCAGGTGACCCTGGAGGAGCTCAGCGGGCCCATGCCCGGCCAGAACCCCACCTCCGGGGCGCTCGCCGCCCGCCGCGTGCACCGCGTGGTCACCGGGGACACCCTCGCGCTGCTCGCCTGGCGGGAGTACGGGGACGCGGCCGCCTGGCGGCACATCGCCGAGGCCAACGGCATCGACGATCCGATGCGGCTGCGGCCCGGCACCGAACTGCTGCTTCCAGGGGCCGAGGAGCTGGGCTGAGCCATGGCCGGAGAGAGCTTCGTCAACAGCATCGCCGTCGAGGTCGCCGGGCAGGCGCTGCCCGAGCCCGTGGCGCAGACGCTGGTGTCCGCGTACGTGGACGACAGCACCGAACTGCCCGATCTGTTCGTGCTGCGCTTCCGCGATCCGCACCATCTCGCCCTGCGCGCCGCCGGGTTCACCCTCGGGAGCCCGGTCAAACTCTTCGCGCGGGCGGCCGACGACCCGCAGCGGCAGCTGCTCGTCTCCGGGGAGGTCACGGCGGTGGAGATCGACCTCGACGCCACCGGCACCTTCACCGTCGTACGTGGCCTCGACCACGCGCACCGCTTCTTCCGGGGCCGCCGGGTCGCCGGCTACCGTCAGATGACCGCCTCCGACGTGGCCGTCCAGGTCGCCCGGCGGGCCGGACTGCCCGTCGGCTCCGTCGACGCGACCACCACGGTCTACGAGCACCTCGCGCAGCCGGGCATCACCGACTGGGAGTTCCTGCACCGGCTCGCGGACCTCGCGGGGGCCGAAGTCGGCGTACTGGAGGGCCGGTTCTTCTTCCGGGTCCCGGCCAGGGCGGAGGGCGCGCCCTCCGCGTCCACCCGCCCGCAAGCGAGCCCGTACGTACTGGAGTTCGGCCGTAACCTGCTGAGCTGCCACGCCTCGGTGACCGCCGCCGACCAGGTCCAGCAGGTGGAGGTGCGCGGCTGGGACGTCCAGGCGAAGGCCGCCGTCGTCGGCCGGGCTCCGGCCGGGCGCAGCGACCGGCTGGATCTCGGTCTGACCCCGCAGCAGGCCGCCGACGCCTTCGGTGAGGCACTGTTCCTGGCCACCGACACCCCCTACCGGACCCAGGCCGAGGCCGACCAGGCGGCGAAGACCCTGGCCGCCGACCTCGCCGGGTCCTTCGCGGAGCTGGACGCCGTGGCGATGGGCATGCCGAGGCTGCGCGCGGGCACCGCCGTCACCCTCACCAATGTCGGGGCGCCCTTCGAGGGCAAGTACACGATCTCCGCGAGCCGCCACGTCTTCGACCCGCAGACCGGATACCAGACCTGGCTCACCGTGGGCGGCCGCAACAACCGCTCCCTCCACGGCCTCGCCTCCGGCGGCTCCGGCGGCGGTTCCGGCGCGGGCGGCGACCGGGGGCGGATCGGCGGGCTGGTCAACGCGACGGTGACCGACACGAGGGATCCCGAGGACCGGGGCCGGGTCAAACTGGCCTTCCCCTGGCTGGACGGGGAGTACGTGAGCGACTGGTCCCGTACCGCCGGCCTCGGCGGCAAGGGCGGCGGCGGGATCTTCGGCCCCGAGGTCGGGGACGAGGTGCTGGTCGGCTTCGAACAGGGCCGCGTGGACCATCCGTACGTCATCGGCGGCCTCTACAACGGCCAGGACAAGCCCTCCGACCACGAAGCCCCGCTCGTCGACTCCACCAGCGGATCCACCAACCGCCGTTCCCTGGTGTCCCGTTCCGGCAACCGGCTGGAGCTGCTGGACTGCGCGCGCGGACCCAAGGGGGTCAGGCTGGCCACGGGCGACGGCAAACTCACCCTCCACCTCGACCAGCAGAACACCTCCGTCACCGTGCACAGCGACGGCACGGTCGAGATCGAGGCCAAGGACAAGGTGACGGTGAAGGCGCGGCAGGGCATCGCCATGGACGCGGGCACCGGAAAGCTCGAACTCAAGGGCCAGTCGGTGGAGATCACGGCGCAGGCCGGCGTGGAGGTCGACGGCGGCGCGGGCGCGGTGAAGCTCCAGACCAACGGCCAGGTGGACGTCAAGGGCACCACGGTCAGCGTCAACGGCCAGGCCAGCACCGAACTCAAGGGCGGCGCCAGCCTGTCGATCAGCGCCGCGCTCGTCCGCATCAACTAGCGAGACCCGAGCGAAGACCCGAGCGAAGACCCGAGCGAAGACCCGAGCGAAGACCCGAGCGAAGACCCGAGCAAGAACCACGAGAAGGCCCAAAGACCCAAAGACCCAAAGACCCGAGGACCCGAGGAGAACAGCGATATGCCGCCAGCCGCACGCGTCGGGGACCCCACCGGCCACCCCGGGGTGATCGGACCGCCCGGAGTGCCCACCGTCCTGATCGGCGGGATGCCGGCGGCGGTGGTGTCCACCCCGCACATCTGCTCCTTCCCGCCCCCCGCCGTCCACCCGCCCTCGGTCATCGCCCCGCCCGGCTGCCCCACCGTCCTGATCGGAGGCCTGCCCGCCGCCCGCATGGGGGACATGGCCGTCTGCGGAGCGCCGATCATCATGGGCGCCCCCACCGTCCTGATCGGCGGGTGAACCGGCCGTGGGGGAGCAGTTCATCGGCGCCGGCTGGGCCTTCCCGCTGCGGACCGACGCCACCGGAGCCATTGCCCTGGTGCGCCGCGAGCAGGAGATCGAAGAGAGCATGCGGCTGATCCTGGGCACCGCGCCCGGGGAGCGCCCCATGCGCCCGCAGTTCGGCTGCGCCATCCACGACCACGTCTTCGCCCCGGCCGACGCGGCCACCGCCGCGCAGATCGGCTACGAGGTCCGTACGTCCCTGGAGCGCTGGGAGCCCAGGATCCGGCTCGTCGACGTGACCGTCAGCTTCGACGCCGTGGAGGCCGGGACCCTCTACATCGACATCAGCTATGCCCTGCGCGGCTCCAACACCCCCCGCAACCTGGTCTTCCCGTTCTACGTCATCCCCGCCCACGACTCGCCCACCACTGCCGAAGGGAGCGGCGGCTGATGGCGCTGCCCCGCCCCAATCTCGACGACCGACGCTTCCAGGACCTCGTGGACGAGGCCAAGCGGATGGTCCAGCAGCGCTGCCCGCAGTGGAGCGACCACAACGTTTCCGACCCGGGCGTCACCCTCATCGAGGCCTTCGCCCACATGACGGACCAGCTCATCTACCGGCTCAACCGGGTCCCCGACAAGAACCACGTGGCCTTCCTCGACCTGATCGGTCTCACCCTGAACCCGCCCTCGGCGGCCCGCACCGACGTCACGTTCTGGCTGTCGGCGCCCCAGCCCGAGACGGTCCGCATCCGCGAGGGCAGCGAGGTCGCCACCACCCGTACCGAAACCGACGAGGCGGTGGTGTTCTCGACCGTACGGGAACTCGCGCTGGTCCCGGTCGAGTTGTCGGTCCTCGCCACAGCGACGGGCGCCGCGACGGGCGCCGCGACGACCACCGGGGCCGCGGGAGCCGCCGGAGCCACCGCCGCCACCGGTCCGGGAGCCGTTCCCACCGACCGGGGCCCCGAACTCGCCACCGGGCGCGGCGTGCCCTGCTTCTCCCCGGTGCCCCGCCCCGGCGACGCCCTCTACTTCGGGCTCTCCCAGGCCGCGCCCTCCTGCGTGGTCGCGCTGCGCCTGGACTTCCCCGTCGCCGGCCACGGCATCGACCCGGACCGCCCCCCGCTCGCCTGGGAGGCCTGGACCGGCGAGGGCTGGACCCGCTGCGAGGTGGACCGCGACGGCACCGGCGGGTTCAACCGGCCCGGTGACGTGCTGATCCAGCTCCCCGACCAGCACCTCGCCTCCGCCGAGGCCCGGCAGCGCGCCGGGTGGCTGCGCTGCGTGGTCGTCCCCCCGGCCGAGGGCCAGCGGACCTACTCGGCGGCCCCCTCCCTGCTCTCCGCCGAGGCGTTCACCATCGGCGGCACCGCCCCCGCCGTCCACGCCGAACGGGTCGGCGAGCAGCTCCTGGGCATCTCCGAAGGCGTCCCCGGCCAGAGTTTCACCCTCGACCGGGCCCCGGTCATCGCGGGCGGTCGGCCCTTCACCGTGGAGACGCACAGCACCTCCGAAGGCTGGGTGGACTGGACGGAGGTGCCCCACTTCGGCGAATCCGGCCCCGGGGACCGGCACATCGGCGTCGACAGGGCCACCGGCGAGATCAGCTTCGGCCCCGCCGTGCGCGAAGCGGACGGTTCGCTGCGCCAGTACGGGGCGGTCCCCGCCAAGGGAGCCCCGGTCCGCGCCCGCCCCTACCTCACCGGCGGCGGCCGGCACGGCAACGTGGCCCGCCGCACGCTGGGCGTGCTGCGCAGCTCCATCCCGTACATCGCCCGCGTGGAGAACCGCCGGGCCGCCGGCGGCGGGGTCGACGGGGAGGACGTGGCCAACGCCCGGCTGCGCGGGGCCATGGAGCTGCGCACCCGCGAACGGGCCGTCACCGCCGAGGACTTCGAGTACCTCACCCGCCAGGCCGCTCCCGAAGTCGCCCGGGTCCGCTGCGTCGAAGCCCCCGAGGCGGGTCCCGGCGGGGTGCGCGTACTCCTCGTACCGGCCGCCGAGGACGATGGCGAAGGCCGCCTGGACTTCGGCCGGATGGCCTGCCCGCCCGCCCTACTGTCCTCCGTGGCGGCCCACTTGGACGCCCGCCGCATGCTCGGCACCCGGCTGGTCGTCGAACCCCCCTACTACCAGGGCGTCACCGTCGTCGCCGTCCTGCACGCCGCCCACGGCATTCCGCCCGCCCGCGTCCAGCGGGCCGCGCTCGCCGCCCTCTACCGCCAGCTGAACCCGCTCACCGGCGGACCCGACGGCGCCGGCTGGCCGTTCGGCCGCGCCGTGCACACCGGAGCCGTCTGGGCCGTCCTCGAACAGGTGCCCGGGGTCGAGTCGGTGGAGAGCGTACGGCTCTTCCCCGCCGACCTGGAGACCCGCCGGCGCGGCGAACCCGCCGACCGGATCGTGCTCGGCCCCGGCTCCCTCGCCTTCAGCTACGACCACCAGGTCAGGGTGGAGCACCGGTGACCCGCCGCTTGGTCCCCGACCTGCCCTCCCGCCACCCGCTCGGGGCCCAACTGCCCGCCGTGTACGCCGAGGACGACCTCGCGCAGCGGATCACCGAGAGCCTGGACGAGGTGCTCGCGCCCGTGCTGGCCGTGCTCGACTGCCTGCCCGCGTACTTCGACCCGGGCCTGGCCCCCGCCGACTTCGTCGCCCTCCTCGGAGCCTGGGTGGGCGCCGACGGGGACGTCCCGGGCGCGGTGGCCGCCCACGCCCTGCGCGGCATCCGGGCCGGACTCGCCGAGCAGGTCCGCCAGGTCTTCGGGGTCACCCCGGAGATCGAGGAGAGCGGCGCCGCCACCTGGTCCGCGACCCCGGGCACCGCCCTGCCCGGCTCCGACCGGCCGTACCTGCTGGTGCGGCTGCGCGTGCCCGACCCGGCCGCCGTGGACACCGCCGCGCTGACGGCGTTCGTCGCGCGCGAGCGGCCGGTGCACCTGCCGTTCCGGGTCGAGGTGGTGCCGATTGGGTAGTGGGTTACTCATGCTGTGCGGAGAGTGAGCGGCCATCCTTGACCTGCTGTGCGTGGGGGAGGAGGCCGGGAATTGTCCGACCGCACTGCGTTTGTGCCCGTCGTCGCGCCCGTCGTGCCCATCGCGCCCGTCGTGCCCGTAGCGCCTGTCGTCCTGGCGACGCCGCCGATCCGTCCGACGCCGCCGATCCGTCCGACCACATCGGCCGTCCCGGTGGCCCCGGCCGTCCCGCTCGTCGGCCGGGGCGCCCTGACGCTCGTGATCGCGCCCGCCGGGTACGGCAAGACCACCCTGCTGGCCGGGGCGGCGGCCGCCTTCCCCGGGCCGGTCGTGCACTGGCGCCCCTGCCGGGACACCCGGGACGCGTCCACCGTGCTGGCCCGGCTGGCCGGGCTCGGCCGGACACGGACGGACCCGCCCGCCCCGTCGGCCCCGCCGACGGCGCCCACGGTGGAGTCCGTACTGCTGGACATCGAGCGCGGCCCCGCCCCGGTCCTGCTGCTGGTGGACGACGTCCACCTGGTGCACGGCAACCCGGCCGAGGCCGCCCTGGAGGAACTGGCCCGGCTCGCCCCGCCCGGCCGGCTCCGCGTGGTCCTGGCCGGCCGCAGGATGCCCGCGGTGAACCTCACCCGGCTCGAACTCGCAGACACCCGCCTGCTCACCGCCCGCGCCCTGCGCCTCGGCGAAGCCGCCGCGGCGGCCGCCTTCCCGGACGCCGACCCGGCCCTGCTCCGGCTCAGCCGCGGCTGGCCCGCCCTCATCCGCCTCGGCCAGGCCGCCTCGGCCGCCGGCCGGGACCCCCTCGACGCCCCCGCGCTGCGCACCTATCTGGACCGGGAGGTCCTCGCCGCCTTCCCGGACGAGGCGGTGCGAGCCCTGCGGTGCGGGACGGAGGAGCCGCCGGAACTGGCGGACGAGTACGGGGCGGAGGACTGCCTGCCCCTGCTGCGCGCCTACCTCGCGCGGCACCGTCCCGCTCCGTCCCGCCGCCGGTCCGCACCGGCGCCCCGGGTGTCCCGCCCTCCGGGCCCGGCCGGCTCCCCGGGCCCGGCCGCGTCCGGCGACCGGGCCCCCGAACTCCCGCTCGCCCTCCGCTGCTTCCGCCGCTTCGAGGCCACGCTGGACGGCCACCCGCTGGACTGGGGCGCGACCAGGCCGCGCGTACGGGCCCTGGCCCGGCTCCTCGCCGTACACGCCGGCCGCCCCGTCCACCGGGAACACCTGATGGCCGCCCTGTGGCCGGAGAGCTCCGCCCGCACGGCCGGCCACGGACTCCAGACCGCCGTATCCGCCCTGCGCACCGTCCTCGAACCGGGCCAGGACCGGGGGAGGGCGCGGGTCCTGGTCCGCACCGGGGAGGCCTACATGCTCGACCTCGCCCCCGGCGGCGGCTGCGACGTCCAGCACTTCGAGGCCGCCACCGCCCAGGGCCTGTCCGAAGCCGCCCGGGGCCACGCCGACCGGGCCGCCGAAGCGCTCGCCCGCGCGCTGCGCCTCTACACCGGCGAGCTGCTGCCGGAGGACGGCCCGGCGGAATGGGTGGTCCCGCTCCGGGAACACTGCCGCGGCGAGGCGGTCCGCGCCGCGCACACCCTGGCCGAGGTGGAACTGGCCCGCGACCACGCCGAGGCGGCGGTGACGGCGGCCGCCCACGCCCTGTCCCTCGACCCCTTCCAGGACGCGGTCTGGCGCCTGCTCGTCGAAGCCCACCGCCGCGCCGGCGACCCGGCCGCCGCCCGCCAGGCGGAACGCCGCCACGCACAGATCCTGGCGGCCCTGCGCTGACCTGTCACTCGGACCTCACCAGGACCTCACCAGGACCTCACTAGGACCTCACTAGGGCCTCTTGAAGAACTCGACCTCGCCGAGCGCGACGAGATGCCCGCCCTCAGCCCCGTACGCCCCCCGCACGGTGATCCGCAGCCGCACGACATCACTCACCGCAAAGTGGAAGCGCTGCTCCCCGGGCGCGTCGGCGAGCCGGACGGTCTTGTTCGTCGTCCGCCCGTCCTTGGCCACGGCCGTGAGCAGCAGGCTGCTGGGCCGCCCCTGCTGGAGGAACTTCTCCGCGACCGGCGAGGCCCCGGGATGCACGACGAGATCCAGCAGCCGCACGCCCCCGTCGAAGGAGACCTCCAGGAACTCTCCCTGCCCGGCCCCCTGCCCGGCGGACCCCTGGGGAGCCCAGTACCGGTCGGTGGTCCCGTCCACGGCCAGCGCGGCCTCGTGCCCCGGGGCCGCGCTGGAGGCCGTCACCCCGGTGGCATGCGTCAGCTCGGGCTTGGACACCCGGTCGCGTACGGACTCCACCGCGCCCAGGGCTTCGGCCCGGAAGGCGTACCCGGCGGCGGCCACCGCCAGGAGCACCACCAGCACCACCGCGAAGCGGGGCACGCGCCACCGGCGGCGGCGCCGGGGTCTCTCCCCGGCGGCGTGCGGCCGCCGGACCCGGCGGGCGAACAGGCGGCGCCACCAGGACGGCCGCACCGCGACGGGCGCGTCCGCGAGGGCGGCTCCGCACCGGCGGCAGTACCGCCGCGCGGGCAGGTTCCCGGCGCCGCACTGCCCGCAGATCAGCTCCCCGGGCCGCGGCGCTTCCTCCTCGGCCTCCACGGTCCGCCGCTGCGACGCGGCGGCCTCGGATCGGCCCGGCTGCACCGCCCGGTTGGGCGGCCGGGTGGGCATGGGCGGCACGACGGGCCCGGCCGCCGGGGTTTGCGGAGCGGGGCCCGGCTGCGCGATCTGTGGGTCTCCCCACTCCAGGAACGTTCCGCAGTTCCCGCAGAACTGCTCCCCGGGCTCACAGCGCGTCCCGCACACCGTGCAGTTGGTCACCCGTCCATGCTCGCCAGGGCCCCCGGCGCCCCCAACCCCCGCCAGGGCACCCCGGCATCCCCCCGCCCCTGCCCTTTAGGGCAGGGATAAGCGGGGTCCGCCGAAACGCCCGGGGGGGGGCGGGCGCGCCCCCCCGACCAGGGGACGGCCGCGCGGCGCTCCCCCCCCCCCCCCGCTCGCGCCAGATCCCGCGTCGGAGCCACACGCACACCCCCGCCACC
>NZ_JBHYVM010000034.1:36611-93333 GCF_042750105.1 Streptomyces sp. NPDC059443
TTTCACCTCCACACACGTCACACGAGATGAGTAAATGTCTCTTGGGCTCGGAGATTTTTATAAGAGACACTTCTCACAGGACGTCGGCCGCGATGTTCTCCGCCACCCGCTCCAGCAGCGGACCCGCGTTCGGGATGGACACCGCCGGGTCCGGCTCGATGTCGGTCAGCGGGTAGGCCCGCTGGATCCCGGCCGCCGCGAGCGCCTCGGGCGTCAGCAGCAGACGGCCGCAGACCGCGACGACCGGCTTGCCGGCCGCACGGGCCGCCGCCGCGACACCGGCCGGAGCCTTGCCGTGGAGGGTCTGCTCGTCCAGCGAGCCCTCGCCGGTGATGACCAGCGTCGCCCGCTCCAGCGCCGGCGCGAAGCCGAGTACCTCCAGCATCAGCTCGATGCCGGGACGGAACGAGGCTCCGAGCAGCAGGGCCCCGTAGCCGATGCCGCCGGCACCGCCCGCGCCGGGCGAAACCGCCGCCTCCGCGGCCAGGGAGCCGATCGACTTCTCCAGGACCACCGCGAAGTGCGCCAGCGCCGCGTCGAGCGTGGCAACGTCCTCGGGCGACGCCCCCTTCTGCGGGCCGTAGACCGCCGGAGCGCCCTTCGGACCCGTCAGTGGGTTGTCCACGTCGCTCGCCAGGACGAAGTCGACCTCCTTGATGCGGGGGTCGATGCCCGACAGGTCGGCCGAGGCCAGACCCGCCAGCGCGCCGCCGCCCGGACCGACGGGTTCACCGTTCGCATCCAGGAACACCGCGCCCAGCGCGGCCAGCATGCCCGCGCCGCCGTCGGTGGTGGCGCTGCCGCCCACACCGAAGACGATCGAGCGCGCGCCCGCGTCGAGTGCGGCCTTCAGCAGTTCGCCGGAGCCGTAGGTGGTCGCCGTCAGCGGGGCGAAGACACCCGCCGGCAGCAGCTGGAGGCCGGAGGCCTCCGCCATCTCGACCACCGCGGTGCCCTCGCGCAGTGCGAAAGCGGCCGTGACCTGGTCACCGAGGGGTCCGGTGACCCGTACCTCCCGGCGTTCGAAACCGGCCGCCACAGCGGCCGCGACCGTACCGTCGCCGCCGTCCGCGACGGGGAGAGTCTCGATCTCCACGCCCGGTACGGCCTTGCGAAGGCCGGCCGTCACCCGCTCCGCGACCTGAACGGCCGTGAGCGAGCCCTTGAATTTGTCCGCGGCGATGAGCACGCGCGCGGTCTCAGTTACTGCTCCGTCCGTCACCTTGCTAATCCCTTGCTATCGAACAGTGCAGTCGCGCCACCCATGAGCCTATCCGGAGGATCCTCCTATGCCCATGCGTGGCCTGGGCCACACCCGGCGCGCCATACGCCTAAATAGGTATATAAGCCTGCATAGTGTGGCCGCATGAGCACGGAATCACTGGAACAGGCAATCCCGAAGGGTTCCCCGGACGGGGGACCGGGCCCGGATGACGGCACTCCCGACCGTACCGTCGTGGCCATCGGAGTGATCTCCGTCCTGGTCGTCGTCGCCTGGGCGGCGCTCGGCAAGAGCTCCTTCGACACGGCGTCGAGCACCGCCCTGGCCTGGGTGCTGAACAACTTCGCGTGGCTGTTCGTGATCGCCGCCGACGTGTTCCTGGTCATGTGCGTGGTGCTCGCGATCAGCCGCTTCGGTCGGATCCGGCTCGGCAGGGACGACTCGGAGCCGGAGTTCACGAACCTCGCGTGGATCGCGATGATGTTCAGCGCGGGCATGGGAATCGGTCTGATGTTCTACGGGGTGGGGGAGCCGCTCACCCATTACTTGAACCCGCCGCCCGCCAGCGGCGCCGCCCCCGGCACCGGGGACGCGGCCCGCGCCGCGCTCGACTACTCCTTCTTCCACTGGACCCTCACCCCCTGGGCGATCTACGGCATCGCCGGTCTCGCCCTGGCCTACGCGACCTTCCGCAAGGGCCGCGGCAACCGCCTCAGCTCCGCCTTCGTCCCCCTCATGGGCGAGGAGCGGGCCAACGGCTGGCCCGGCAAGGCCATCGACCTGCTCGCCGTCTTCGCGACCGTCTTCGGCACCGCCACCAGCCTCGGCCTCGGTGCGCTCCAGGTCGCCAAGGGGCTCAACATCACCACCGGGATCGAGGACTCGACCACCGTCGAGCTGATCATCATCGGATCGCTCTCCGCCGCCTTCGTGCTCTCGGCCTTCTCCGGCCTGCACAAGGGCGTCAAATGGCTCAGCACGATCAACATCGTGCTCGCCGCGGCCCTGATGATCTTCGTCTTCGTACTCGGCCCGACGGTCTACGTCCTCGACGTGATCCCGGCCAGCGTCGGCAGCTACCTGCACGAGCTGCTCCCCATGGCCACCCGTACCGGCGCCTTCACCGACAGCGCCTGGCTCGGCGCGTGGACGATCTTCTACTGGGCGTGGTGGCTCTCCTGGGCCCCGTTCGTCGGCACCTTCATCGCCCGCATCTCGCGCGGCCGCACCATCCGCGAGTTCCTCATCGGCGTGCTGCTGATCCCCAGCGGCGCCACCGTCATCTGGTTCTGCGTCATGGGCGGCACCGCGATCCGCCTCGACTCCACCGGTGTCGCCGACATGGCCTCCAAGCTCAAGGAGGGCACCGAGGCCTCGCTCTTCGCGATGCTCGACGCGCTCCCGCTCGGCGGGCTCACCTCCTGGATCGCGATGGCCCTGGTGATGACGTACTTCGTCACCAGCGCCGACTCCGCCTCCCTGGTCATGGGCTCGCTCACCAGCCGCGGCTCGCTGCACCCGCCGACCTGGCTCGTGGTCACCTGGGGCGTGCTGATGGCCGCGGTGGCCGCCGTACTCCTGGTCGCGGGCGGCCTGAAGTCCCTCCAGACGGCCACCATCCTGGTCGCGCTGCCCTTCGTCATCGTGATGCTGGTGCTCTGCTGGGCCCTGGTGAAGGAGCTGCGGGAGGACCCGGGCGCGGGCCCCGTCCGCCACCACGCCCTCCACGGAATGCGCGACGCGGTCAAGGCCATGGTCGGCGACGCCATCACCGGACAGGGCCCGTCCCGCCACCCGCGCCTGCGCCGCGTGGCCGAGTCCAGGAACCGCGACCGCGAGGACGGCGGCACGGGCGGGAGCACCCCCGGGGCGTGACCGAACGTCGCCTGACGCGGCACTGGGTAGGGTTACGGGGTGACCACCACGGATGACTACGCCACCTACATCGCGAGCCTGCCCCGGGTGCTGGCCGGCGCGGCCGTGCTCTACCGGGACGCCGCGGGGCGGGTGCTCCTCGTCGAGCCCAACTACCGGGAGGGCTGGGCGCTGCCGGGCGGCACCATCGAGTCCGACGAGGGCGAGTCCCCGCGCGCGGCCGCCCGCCGGGAGAGCGCCGAGGAGATCGGCCTCGACCTGCCGCTCGGCCGGCTGCTCGCCGTGGACTGGAGCCTGGGTCCGGACCGGCCGCCGCTCGTCGGGTACATCTACGACGGCGGCGTGCTCGACGCGGAGCAGCTCGCCTCCATCAAGCTCCAGGAGGAGGAGCTGATCTCGTGGCGGCTGGTCGAACCGGCCGAACTGACGGATTATCTGCTCGGATCGCTGGCCCTGCGCACCGTGGAGGCCTGCCGGGTCCTGCGGTCGGGCGAGGGCGCCGCGGAACTGGAGAACGGACGCAGGCCGCGGACTTCCTGATCCGGGAGCCCGCTCGTTATTTCTTGATTTCTTGCCTACACCGAGCAGGACAGAATTCAGCAGATGATCACGATGTACGCCTGGCCCAGCACCGCCGACGGGCCCGACGCCCTGCCCATGGTCCACTTCACCACCGATCAGCAGGCCGGTGGCGAGGTCACCCCCGAAGGGGTGCCGGTCTGGATGTTCGACACCGCGATCCGCGACGGCGGCTGGGCCTCGTTCACCGACTTCGAGGCCTGGTCCGTGCCGGCGGACGGCTGGCAGGCCTTCTACCGCCGCGAGGACGACGTCCTGGCCGTCACCGGCCCCGGCGCCTGCGAGGGCTGGTACCAGGGCGGCCTCGGGGCCGCCGCCGAGTGGGTGGGCGCGGCCGCCGCCCAGCAGAGCGTGGTCCTGCTCGCGGCCCCCGTCCAGCACCCGTCGCTGTACGCCTACGCGGTCGAGGCGGGCGCCGCCTTCGCCCTGCTGGTCCCGCTCGTGGTGATCTGACCACAGCTCCTAGAGCTGCTCCGCCCCCGACTCGAAGGCCAGCAGGCGCACCTTGCGGTCGATGCCGCCGCCGTAGCCGGTCATGGAGCCGGACGCCCCGATGACGCGGTGGCAGGGCACGATGATGCCGACCGGGTTCTTCCCGTTGGCCAGACCCACCGCGCGCGAGGCGTTCGGCTTGCCGAGCCGGGCCGCCAGCTCCCCGTAGGACCAGGTCTGCCCGTAGGGGATCCGTACGAGCTGCTCCCACACGCTGCGCTGGAACTCGGTGCCCTCCAGCCGGACCGGGAGATCGAACTCGGTGAGCTCCCCGGCGAAGTACGCGGCCAGCTGCCGCACCACCTCGGGGAACGGCTCCTCCCCGGCCGAGACCCGCTCGCCGAAGGACTCCTCGGCCGGACGGTGGCGCTGGCCGGACATGTAGAGGCCGCTGAGGAACCCGTCGGTGGCGACGAGGGTGAGCTCCCCGTAGGGGCTGTCGACGACGGTGTGCTGCTTGCGGCCGGTGGACGTACCGCGCGTGCTGCTGCTGGACATGGTGCTGGTGCTCCTCGGTTCAGGCGGGCAGGAAGTTGATGGCGTGGTCCTCGGTGGCCCACAGGTACTGGACGGCGTACGCGCGCCAGGGCCGCCAGTGCGCCGCGCGGGCCGTCAGCGCCGAGGGCGTGGACGGCAGCCCGAGCCCCTTCGCGGCCCGCCGGATCCCCAGGTCGGAGGGGACGAAGGCATCGGGGTCGCCCAGCGCCCGCATCGCGATGATCTCGGTGGTCCACGGGCCGAAGCCGGGCAGCGCGTTCAGACGGTCCCGGGCCGTCTCCCAGTCGCTGTCGATGCCCAGCGGCAGCGAACCGTCGGCGAGCGCCGAGACGAGCGTGGTCAGGGTGGCCCGCCGGCTGCGCGGCAGGGCCAGCGCCTCCGGGTCGAGCCCGGCCAGCGCCTGCGAGGACGGGAACAGGTGGGTCAGCCCGCCCTCGGGATCGGGGTCCGCCACCGGCTCGCCGTGGGCGCTCACCAGCCGGGCCGCGTGGGTCCGGGCCGCGGCCGTGGACACCTGCTGCCCGAGGACCGCGCGTACGGCGAACTCCTCCGCGTCGACCGTTCGGGGCACCCGGCGCCCGGGAGCCCTGTCCACGAGCGGGGCCAGCAGCGGATCGGCGCGCAGCTGCCCGTCCACGGCCTCGGGATCGGCGTCCAGGTCCAGGAGGCGGCGGCAGCGGCTGATGGCGATGGTGAGGTCGCGCAGGTCGGTCAGGGCGAGCTGGCAGCCGATGTGGTCGGGCTGCGGGGTGAGCGCGACGACGCCGGTGCCGTACGGGAGCCGGAGCGTGCGGCGGTACGCGCCCGCCCGCCACTCCTCGACTCCGGGGACGGCGGTCGCGACGAGGTGCCCGAAGAGGTTGTCGGGGTTGAGCGGGGTGCGGAAGGGGAGCCGCAGGCTGATGGTGCCGGGCACCCGGGCGGCCTGACGGCCGCCGTTCCCCGCCCGTGCGCGCAGCTCGCTCGGGGCGAGGGCGAAGACCTCGCGGACGGTGTCGTTGAAGGTCCGGATGGAGGAGAACCCGGCGGCGAAGGCGATGTCGCCCATCGGCAGCCCGGAGGTCTCGATCAGCAGCCGGGCGGTCTGCGCGCGCTGGGCGCGGGCGAGCGCGAGGGGGCCGGCGCCGAGCTCGGCGTTGAGCTGGCGCTCCACCTGGCGGGCGGAGTACCCCAGCTTGGCCGCCAGCCCCGGGACCCCCTCCCGGTCCACGACCCCGTCCTGGATGAGCCGCATGGCGCGGGCGACGGCATCGGCGCGGGCGTTCCACTCGGGGGAGCCGGGGGAGGTGTCGGGCCGGCACCGCTTGCACGCCCGGTACCCGCTCTGCTGGCAGGCGGCGGCGCTGGGCAGGAAGGTCATGTTCTCGACCTTGGGCGGCACGGCGGGGCAGCTCGGCCGGCAGTAGATCCCGGTGGTCCTGACGGCGGTGAAGAACCATCCGTCGAAGCGGGCGTCCTTGGACCGGACGGCCCGGACACAGCGCTCGGTGTCGGTGTACATGGCTCCATCCTCCCGGGCAGTGGCCCCCCGGGCTGGCGGTTTTCCGACACCAAGGCTACCGGGCGCCTTTCTTCAGCCCGTCCGGCGTTTGAGGACCGGGGTCTGGGGCGGAGCCCCAGGGAACGGGCGAAGGGTGGGTAGGGGACACACACCCCGCGCTGCGGCACCCGGCGCCCCCGCCCACGCGAGAGGGCCCCCGGGTCCGCCTGGTGGGGCGGCCCCGGGGGCCCTCTCGTACGCGTAAAGCCGCGGCCAGCGGATCAGCGGGCCTGGGTGGCCCTTGCCTCGCGGCGGTTGTGGCGGAAGGTGTTCGCGCGACGGGTCGTCGCGAACAGCGGGATGGTCGCCGCCAGAGCGATCTGCAGCGCGCAGCCCGTCTGGAGCAGCAGCGCGCCGCCCGGGGCGTCGAACGCCCAGGCCGCCAGCAGCCCCATCGCCCCGACGATCCAGCTCAGCATCGCCACCGCGAGGACACCCCGCGGCTTGGGGTACTCGACCCGGCTCACCATCAGCCAGGCCACGCCGACGATCGCGAGGAGCGTCGGGATGAAGGGAAGCTCCAGCAGCACGATCGAGACGACCGTGAGCGCGCCGAAGGGGCTCGGCATGCCCTGGAACATGCCGTCCTTCATCGTCACGCAGCTGAATCTGGCCAGGCGCAGCACGACCGCCAGCAGGACGACGATCGCCGCCAGCGCCGACATCTTCTGGTGCGCGTCGTCGGCGACCATGCCGTAGACGAGCACGAAGTACGCGGGCGCCAGCCCGAAGCTGATCAGGTCGGACAGGTTGTCCAGCTCCGCACCCATCGGCGAGCTGCGCAGCTTGCGGGCCACGATCCCGTCGAAGAGGTCGAAGACGGCCGCGAGCAGCATCAGTATCACCGCGGTGGCCGCGCTGTGCCGGGCCATGCCCGACTCGCCGCTGCCGGTGAGGTGCGGGATGAGGATCCCGGTGGTGGTGAAGTACACCGCCATGAATCCGCAGGTCGCGTTGCCGAGGGTGAGGGTGTCCGCTATCGACAGCCGCAGGGAGAGCGGCATGTCGTCTTCGGCGGACTCCTCCTCGGAGGCGGAGGCCTCCGGCACCCAGCCGGCAGCCGGAGTCTCAGGATCAGTCACGGTCAATTCGGGTCACCCCCGCGGTGGTGGCCTGTCCGACCTCGACCGCGACCTCGACGCCCTCGGGGAGGTAGATGTCGACGCGGGAGCCGAAGCGGATCAGACCGATGCGTTCGCCCTGCTCCACCTTGGTACCGGCCGGCAGGTACGGGACGATGCGGCGCGCGACGGCGCCGGCGATCTGCACCATCTCGATGTCGCCGAGCTCGGTGTCGAAGTGCCAGACAACGCGCTCGTTGTTCTCGCTCTCCTTGTTGAACGCCGGAACGAATCCACCGGGGACGTGCTCCACGGACGTCACCGTGCCCGCGAGGGGCGCGCGGTTGACGTGGACGTTCAGCGGGCTCATGAAGATCGCGACCCGGGTCCGCCCGTCCTTCCACGGCATGATGCTCTGCACCACACCGTCGGCGGGCGAGATGACCCGGCCCTGCGTGATCTCACGCTCGGGGTCGCGGAAGAACCACAGCATGCCCGCCGCGAGAGCGGTGGTGGGCACGGCCACTGCCGCCCAGCGTCCGGACTTGCGGGCCCGGGTGAGGCTGAGAGCGGCGGTGGCGACGGTCGGCAGAAGCCACGGCGATGCTCCGCGCGCGAGGCGTCCACCGAGGAGGCCGACGCGAGGTGCAGAGGTTTGGCTGTGGGGCATGGATGACCTTCGTAGCGGGTGATGCCGCGCCGGAAATACGGGGACGGGACGGCGGCTTTACTGGAATGCTATCGGTTGCACGCAACAACTGGGCAAGCCAGAAGCCGAGTCGATGACCGCCGGCCAGTGACTGCTAGTGACACTTTTGCGGAAAACCACTGGATGATTCGCCGCAAAAGGTACTTTCAGCCCTGCAGTCGGTACTCCTCAAGCAGGCGTCGCCCGATGATCATTTTCTGGATCTCGGCGGTACCTTCACCGATGAGCAGCATCGGAGCCTCCCGGTAGAGACGCTCGATCTCGTACTCCTTCGAGAAGCCGTAGCCACCGTGGATGCGGAACGCGTCCTCAACCACCTCCTTGCAGTACTCGGAGGCGAGGTACTTCGCCATCCCTGCTTCGAGGTCGTTTCGTTCCCCGGAGTCCTTTTTGCGTGCTGCATTGACCATCATCGCATGGGCGGCTTCGACCTTGGTAGCCATCTCGGCCAGCTTGAACTGGATCGCCTGGTGCTCGGCGATGGCTTTGCCGAAAGTGTGACGTTGCTGGGCATACGAGACACCGAGCTCGAAAGCACGCTGTGCGACGCCGCAGCCACGGGCCGCCACGTTGACGCGGCCGACCTCGACCCCGTCCATCATTTGGTAAAACCCTCGGCCGGTCTGGCCGCCGAGGACACGATTGGCCGGAATGCGCAGTCCGTCCATGATGAGCTCGGTCGTGTCGACGCCCTTGTAGCCCATCTTGTCGATCTTGCCCGGGATGGTCAGGCCGGGACGGACCTCGCCGAAGCCGGCTTCCTTCTCCACCAGGAAGGTCGTCATCGACTTGTGGGGGGCGGTGCCCTCCGGGTGTCCTTCGTCACTGCGCACCAGGACGGCCACCAGCGTGGACGTGCCGCCGTTCGTCAGCCACATCTTCTGACCGTTCAGGACGTACTCGTCGCCGTCCTTCACCGCCTTGGAGGTGATGGCCGACACATCGGAGCCGAGCCCCGGCTCGGACATCGAGAACGCGCCGCGCACCTCGCCCAGCGCCATGCGCGGGAGGAAGTACTCCTTCTGCTCCTGCGTGCCGTGCTGCTTGAGCATGTACGCCACGATGAAGTGCGTGTTGATGATGCCCGAGACGGACATCCAGCCGCGCGCGATCTCCTCCACGCACAGCGCGTAGGTGAGCAGCGACTCACCCAGGCCGCCGTACTCCTCCGGGATCATCAGGCCGAAGAGGCCGAGTTCCTTGAGACCGTCGACGATCCGCTGCGGGTACTCGTCGCGGTGCTCCAGCTCGGTGGCGACCGGGATGATCTCCTTGTCGACGAACTCCCGGACGGTCTTGAGGATGTCCCTCTGGTCGTCCGTCAGGCCGGCGGTCTGGGCAAGTCGGCTCATGGTTCTACTTCCCCTGTTCCTTCAGCGTGGGGCGGCCGGGCTGCTCGCCGCCGCGCTCCTTGATGTACGTCTCGGTCGGGACCATCACCTTGCGCCTGAAGACGCAGACGAGGGTGCCGTCCTGCTTGTAGCCCTTGGTCTCCACGTAGACGATGCCGCGGTCGTTCTTCGACTTCGACGGGGTCTTGTCGAGGACCGTGGTCTCGCCGTAGATCGTGTCCCCGTGGAAGGTCGGAGCCACGTGCCGCAGCGACTCGATCTCCAGGTTGGCGATCGCCTTGCCGGAGACGTCCGGCACGGACATGCCCAGCAGGAGCGAGTAGATGTAGTTGCCCACGACGACGTTCTTGCCGAAGTCGGTCGTGTTCTCCGCGTAGTTGCTGTCCATGTGGAGCGGGTGGTGGTTCATGGTCAGCAGGCAGAAGAGGTGGTCGTCGTACTCGGTGACCGTCTTTCCCGGCCAGTGCTTGTAGACCGCGCCGATCTCGAACTCTTCGTAGGTGCGTCCGAACTGCATGCTGATCAGGCTCCCGGGATCTCGAACTTGGTGGTGCGCTCCATGCCCGCCGCGCGGCCCTTGCCCGCGATGACCAGGGCCATCTTGCGGCTGGCCTCGTCGATCATCTCGTCGCCGAGCATCGCCGAGCCCTTCTTGCCACCGGCCTCGGAGGTGCACCAGTCGTACGCGTCGAGGATCAGCTCGGAGTGGTCGTAGTCCTCCTGGGAGGGGGAGAAGACCTCGTTCGCCGCGTCGACCTGGCCCGGGTGCAGCACCCACTTGCCGTCGAAGCCCAGCGCCGCCGCGCGCCCGGCGACCTCGCGGTAGCCGTCGACGTTCTTGATCTGGAGGAAGGGTCCGTCGATCGCCTGGAGGTTGTGCATGCGGGCCGCCATCAGGATCCGCATCAGGATGTAGTGGTAGGCGTCCGCGCCGTAGCCGGGCGGCTGCATGCCCACGACCAGGGACTTCATGTTGATCGAGGCCATGAAGTCGGCCGGGCCGAAGATGATGGTCTCCAGCCGCGGGGACGCGGCGGCGATCTCGTCGACGTTGACCAGGCCCTTGGCGTTCTCGATCTGTGCCTCGATGCCGATCTTGCCGACCTCGAAGCCCATGGTCTTCTCGATCTGGGTCAGGAGGAGGTCGAGCGCCACGACCTGCTGGGCGTCCTGGACCTTCGGCAGCATGATGCAGTCGAGGTTCTGACCGGCGCCCTCGACGACGGTGATCACGTCGCGGTACGTCCAGTGCGTGGTCCAGTCGTTGACGCGCACCACGCGGGTCTTGCCGGTCCAGTCGCCCTGGTTCAGCGCCTCCACGATCGTGTGGCGGGCACCCTCCTTGGCGAGCGGGGCGCAGGCGTCCTCCAGGTCGAGGAAGACCTGGTCGGCCGGCAGGCCCTGGGCCTTCTCCAGGAACCGGGGGTTGGAACCCGGCACCGCGAGGCAGGAGCGGCGCGGCCGCAGCCGGTTGACCGGGGAAGAGGGCGTGGTCATGCGGGGACCTCCGTGCTTGCAGCTGTGTTGACGGTGTGGTTGGCGTCAGTGGTGTCCGCGCCGACGGTGCCTTCGGTGCCGTCGAGCGGGTGGAGCTTGTTCGCCTTGCGGATCTCGTCGACGATACGGCCGATGATCTCCGTTATGCCGAAGTCCTTCGGGGTGAAGACCGCGGCGACCCCGGCGGCCTTCAGCGCCACGGCGTCGGCATTCGGAATGATGCCGCCGAGGACGACGGGGATGTCACCCGCCCCCGCCGCGCGCAGGCGTTCCAGTACGTCCGGCACGAGCGCGCTGTGCGAGCCCGACAGGATCGACAGTCCCACGCAGTGCACGTCCTCGGCCAGGGCCGCCGAGGAGATCTCCTCGGGGGTCAGCCTGATGCCCTGGTAGACCACCTCGAAACCGGCGTCGCGGGCCCGTACGGCGATCTGCTCGGCGCCGTTGGAGTGTCCGTCCAGGCCGGGCTTGCCGACCAGCAGGCGCAGCCGGCCGGAGCCCAGGTCCTCGGCCGTACGGGTCACCTTCGCGCGGACCTCGGCCATCGGGGTGCCCGGCTCGGCGGTGACCGCCACAGGGGCCGAGGAGACCCCGGTCGGAGCCCGGAACTCCCCGAACACCTCGCGCAGGGCGCTCGACCACTCGCCGGTGGTGACACCGGCGCGGGCGCACTCCAGGGTGGCCTCCATCAGGTTCTCGGTCCCGGCGGCGGCCTCCTTCAGCCGGTCCAGGGCCTGCATCACCGTCGGGAAGACGAACGGGTCGCCGTTGCCCTGCCGGTCCGAGGACTCCTGCCGCTCGGCGCGCCAGCGGGCGATCCGCTCGACGGTCAGCGCCTCGGTCGCGGGGTCGACCGTCATGATGGCGCCGTCCAGGTCGGCGGTGAGCGGGTTCTCCTCGGTCTGCTGGAAGCAGTTGACGCCGACGATCTTGTCCTCGCCGGCCTCGATCCGGGCCCGCCGCTCGGCGTGCGAGGCGACCAGCTCGCCCTTCAGGTAACCGGACTCCACGGCGGCCATCGCGCCGCCCATCTCCTGGATCCGGTCGATCTCGGCCAGGCACTCGGCCACCAGGGACTCGACCTTGGCCTCGATGACGTGCGAGCCGGCGAAGATGTCCTCGTACTCCAGCAGGTCGCTCTCGTGCGCCAGGACCTGCTGGATGCGCAGCGACCACTGCTGGTCCCAGGGCCGGGGCAGGCCCAGCGCCTCGTTCCAGGCGGGCAGCTGCACGGCGCGCGCGCGGGCGTCCTTGGACAGGGTGACCGCGAGCATCTCCAGCACGATGCGCTGGACGTTGTTCTCGGGCTGCGCCTCGGTCAGGCCCAGGGAGTTGACCTGGACCCCGTACCGGAAGCGGCGCTGCTTGGCGTCCTCGATGCCGTAGCGCTCGCGGGTGACCTTGTCCCAGATGCGGCCGAAGGCGCGCATCTTGCACATCTCCTCGATGAAGCGGACGCCCGCGTTCACGAAGAAGGAGATGCGGGCGACGACCTCGCCGAAACGTTCCGGCGGGACCTGGCCCGAGTCGCGCACGGAGTCCAGTACGGCGATGGCCGTGGACATCGCGTACGAGATCTCCTGGACCGGCGTGGCTCCGGCCTCCTGGAGGTGGTACGAGCAGATGTTGATCGGGTTCCACTTGGGGATGTGGTTGACCGTGTACGCGATCATGTCCGTCGTCAGCCGGAGCGAGGGCCCGGGCGGGAAGACGTGCGTCCCGCGCGAGAGGTACTCCTTGACGATGTCGTTCTGGGTGGTGCCCTGGAGCTGGGCGATGTCCGCGCCCTGCTCCTCGGCGGCCACCTGGTAGAGCGCCAGCAGCCACATGGCGGTGGCGTTGATCGTCATCGAGGTGTTCATCTGCTCCAGGGGAATGTCCTGGAACAGCCGCCGCATGTCGCCCAGATGGGAGACCGGGACCCCGACCCGGCCCACCTCGCCGCGGGCGAGGATGTGGTCGGGGTCGTAGCCGGTCTGCGTCGGGAGGTCGAACGCGACCGACAGGCCGGTCTGGCCCTTGGCGAGGTTGCGGCGGTACAGCTCGTTGGACGCCTCGGCCGTGGAGTGGCCGGCGTACGTCCGCATGAGCCACGGACGGTCTTTCTGGCGCTCTGTCATCTCAGGCTGTCCCTTTGGCCTTTGAGGCTGTCTCAGACGTTTCGGAAGCGGTTGATGGCTTCCAGGTGCGTCGCGCGCATCTCGTGGTCCCGGACGCCCAGGCCCTCCTCGGGGGCCAGCGCGAGGACGCCGACCTTGCCCTGGTGGAGGTTGCGGTGGACGTCGTACGCGGCCTGGCCGGTGTCCTCCAGGGAGTAGACCTTGGACAGCGTGGGGTGGATCTTGCCCTTGGCGACCAGGCGGTTGGCCTCCCACGCCTCGCGGTAGTTCGCGAAGTGCGAGCCGACGATCTTCTTCAGCGACATCCACAGGTACCGGTTGTCGTACTCGTGGTTGTAGCCCGAGGTCGAGGCGCAGGTGACGATCGTGCCGCCCTTGCGGGTGACGTAGACCGAGGCGCCGAAGGTCTCGCGGCCCGGGTGCTCGAAGACGATGTCCACGTCCTCGCCGCCGGTCAGCTCGCGGATGCGCTTGCCGAGGCGCTTCCACTCCCGGGGGTCCTGGGTGTGCTCGTCCTTCCAGAACTTGTAGCCCTCGGCGCTGCGGTCGATGATCGCGGTCGCGCCCATCGCCCGGCAGATGTCCGCCTTCTGCGCGCTGGAGACGACACAGATCGGGTTGGCGCCGCCGGCCAGCGCGAACTGGGTGGCGTACGAGCCGAGTCCGCCGCTGGCACCCCAGATCAGGACGTTGTCGCCCTGCTTCATGCCGGCGCCGTTGCGGGAGACCAGCTGGCGGTAGGCGGTGGAGTTGACCAGGCCGGGGGAGGCGGCCTCCTCCCAGCTCAGGTGGTCCGGCTTCGGCATCAGCTGGTTGGACTTGACCAGCGCGATCTCTGCCAGGCCGCCGAAGTTGGTCTCGAAGCCCCAGATGCGCTGCTCGGGGTCGAGCATCGTGTCGTTGTGGCCGTCCGAGGACTCCAGCTCGACCGAGAGGCAGTGCGCGACGACCTCGTCGCCCGGCTTCCAGGCGTTGACGCCGGGGCCGGTGCGCAGGACGACGCCCGCGAGGTCCGAGCCGATGACGTGGTACGGCAGGTCGTGGCGCTTGGTGAGCTCCGAGAGGCGCCCGTAGCGCTCCAGGAAGCTGAAGGTGGACACCGGCTCGAAGATCGAGGTCCACACGGAGTTGTAGTTGACCGAGGAGGCCATGACGGCCACCAGGGCCTCGCCCGGGCCGAGTTCCGGCACCGGGACCTGGTCCAGGTGGAGGGACTTGCGCGGGTCCTTCTCGCGGGTGGTGAGCCCGGCGAACATCTCCACCTCGTCCTTGTGCACGGTGATCGCGCGGTACGAGTCGGGGAGCGGAAGGGCCGCGAAGTCGGCGGCCGTAGCGGCCTGCGACTGGATCGCGTCCAGGATGTCCTTCACGGTGTTGCCTCCGGCCATGCGCTGATGAGGGTGCGCTCAGGGAAACGGGTGGTGTGGAGCGGCGGAGCTGAGGAGCGTGGAGCTGTGTTCTTCGGTGTGCTGGGGCGCCGTCGATTCGGCTGAGGTGCTGCTGCGCGTTGCCTGTGGTGGGGCGGTGCGGGGGCCTGGTGACGCAGGCATCCGGGGCGCGTTCCGTGCCGAGTGGGCTGGACCGCGGGGACATCCGGACGAGATTCAACGTATGGCACCCCGTGTCACTCAGCAAGGCACCGCGTGCCAAAACTTTCTCTCATTTGCCGATTGACCTGCACCGATGAGCGATGATCGATCAGAGTTACCTGTGAGTAGGGGCAACCCGGACAAACGAAAGCGGCCGCCCCCGGAACGGGAGCGGCCGCTGTGACGAGCGTTACTGCTGAGTACTGCTATCTCTTCTTGAGCGCCTCTTCGATGGTCCGCATGACCTCGTCGAGCGGAGCGTCCGTCCGGGCCACCGCGACCAGCACCTCGCCCTGCGTACGGACCGAGGCCGCGGCCGGGGCCGTCTCCGCGGCGGAAGCGGAACCCTGCGCCGGCTGCGCCGAGCCCAGCGTGCGCCCCGCGCCGATCCCGGTGCCGAAGGTCTTGCGCACGATCGAGAAGGCGTGGTCCAGCTGCGCCTCGACGTCCCCCTGGCCGCCCGCCCGCAGCCAGCGCCGCAGCACGTGGTTGTGGGCCGTGACCACCGCGGAGGCGGCCACCTCGGCCAGCAGCGGGTCGTCGTTGCCGTCGTGGTGGTCGGTCTCGTCGAAGTGGGCCAGCAGGTAGCGGGTGAACAGCCGCTCGTAGCGGGCGACCGAGGCGATCTCCCGCTCCCGCAGCGCCGGCACCTCGCGGGTGAGCCGGTAGCGCTCCACCGACACCGCCGGCGAGGCGGCGTACATCTTCATGACTTCCTTGATCCCCCGGCACACCGTGTCGAGCGGGTGCTCGTGCGCCGGAGCCACTTCGAGGACGGCCTCCGCACGGGTCAGGGTGTCGTCGTGGTCCGGGAAGATCGCCTCTTCCTTGGACCTGAAGTGCCGGAAGAAGGTCCGGCGAGCCACTCCGGCCGTCGCGGCGATCTCGTCGACCGTCGTGGCCTCGTACCCCTTGGTCGCGAACAGCTCCATCGCGGCCGCCGCCAGCTCGCGGCGCATCTTGAGCCGCTGGGCGGCCGCCTTGGTGCCGGCCGGGCTCTCCGGGGCGTCGGAGGCCGAGGAGGCGCGGGGCGAGGTCTTGACGGGCTGGGACATAGAGCGAAAGTACTTCATCCGCGCCGGAGAGCGCTCCCGAGGGGTCTGGGACAGGGATGGATGCGGGGGAGGGCCCGCACTGGGCTCGGAAGGTACGGCCTGCCGTGAGGGTCCGGCAGACCCGAGCAGCCCTCCCCACGCATCCGGCTCGTGGGCCGGCCGCCGGTTACCGGCGGGGGGCGTACTCACGGAATCCGCGGCCGGTCTTCCGGCCGAGGCAGCCCGCCGCGACGAGGTGCTCCAGCAGCGGTGACGGGGCCAGGCCCGGGTCGCGGAACTCCTTGTGCAGCACCTGCTCGATGGCCAGCGACACGTCCAGGCCCACCACGTCGAGGAGCTCGAAGGGGCCCATCGGGTAGCCGCCGCCCAGCTTCATCGCCGCGTCGATGTCGTCGATCCCGGCGTAGTGCTGCTCGACCATCTTGATCGCGTTGTTGAGGTACGGGAACAGCAGCGCGTTCACGATGAAACCGGCCCGGTCCCCGCAGTCCACCGGGTGCTTGCGCACCTTGGCGCAGATCCCGCGGACCGTGGAGTGCACGTCGTCGGCGGTCAGGACGGTCCGGACCACCTCGACCAGCTTCATCGCCGGAGCCGGGTTGAAGAAGTGCATGCCGATCACGTCCTGCGGACGCGAGGTGGCGCGGGCGATCGCGATCACCGGCAGCGAGGAGGTCGTGGTGGCCAGCACCGCGCCCGGCTTGCAGACCTTGTCCAGGTTCTGGAACAGCTCCTGCTTGACCGCGAGGTCCTCGGCGACGGCCTCCACGGCCAGATCCACCTCGGCGAAGGCCTCCAGCGAACCCGCCGCCGTGATCCGCCCCACGGTGGCCGCCGCCGCGTCCGCGGTCAGCCGCCCACGGTCCACCGCGCGGCTCAAGGACTTGGCGATGGCGGCCTTGGCCGCGTCCGCCTTCTCCTGGCTGCGGGCCGCCAGCACCACGGAGTAGCCGGCCTGCGCGAAGACCTGCGCGATCCCGCTCGCCATCGTGCCCGAACCGGCCACGCCGACCGTGGAGACCGGGCGGCTCGCCCGGACCAGGTCGCCGTCCGGCGGGGTCTGGAGGTCGCGGACGATGACCTGGCTGCCCGCGGCCTCGTACGTGTAGAACCCGCGCCCGGACTTCTGCCCGGTCAGGCCCGCCTCGGCGAGGTGGCCCAGGATCGGGGCCGGGGCGTGCAGCCGGTCGCCGGAGGCGGTGTACATGGCCTCCAGGACGGTGCGGGCGGTGTCCACGCCGATCAGGTCGAGCAGGGCGAGCGGGCCCATCGGCAGGCCGCAGCCCAGCCGCATCGCCGCGTCGATGTCCTCGCGGGAGGCGTACTTCGCCTCGTACATCGCGGCGGCCTGGTTGAGGTAGCCGAACAGCAGGCCGTCGGCGACGAAACCGGGGCGGTCGCCGACCGCGACGGGCTCCTTGCCGAGCTCACGGGCGAGTGCCGTGACCGCCTCGACGGCCGGCGGGGCCGTCAGCACGCTGGAGACCACCTCGACCAGCTTCATCGCCGGGGCCGGGTTGAAGAAGTGCAGTCCGACCACGCGCTCCGGGCGCTGCGACTCGGCGGCCATCCGCGTCACCGACAGGGCGTTGGTGCCGGTGGCCAGGATCGCCGTGGGCCGCACGATCGCGTCGAGCTCGCGGAAGATCCGCTGCTTGAGCTCGTAGGACTCGGGGACGACCTCGATGACGAGATCGGCCTCGGCGGCGGCGCCCAGTTCGGAGAAGGTGCGGAAACGGGCGAGCACGCCCTCGCGCTCCTGCTCGGTGAGCAGCCCCCTGGTCACGGAGCGGGCCGTGGCGGCCGCGAGGGCCGCGGTGGCCCGGCGGGCCGCGGTGTCGCTGATCTCGATGCCGATGACCTCGCGGCCGGCGCGGGCGAGGACCTCGGCGATGCCGGTGCCCATGGTGCCGAGGCCGACGACGGCGATGGTCTGCAGGGCGGGCCGGGTGGGCTCGGAGGAGGGGGAGGACTGACTGGACGTGGACGGAAGGTCCATCGCGGGACTCCAGTGGAAGAGGGTGACGACTGAGGGGGGCGCGCGGCGCACGGCGCGCGCGGATGCCGTACGGAACGGCGTGCGGAAAGCCGTACGGAGAAGCCCAGGGGTATCCGGGGGCATCCCGGGGGATCCCGGAGGGGAGCAGCCCTGAGGGCGGAAGCGGCGGAGCCCTGTCCCGGGGTCACGCCGTGAGGTGGTGCGGAGGTCGTGCAGAACCGACTGGTACGAGGTGGCTGCGTCACCAGGCCGCCCTCGTACGTGTTGTAGGGACAGTAGCCCGCCGGCAACTGGTCCGCCAGAGTGCGCAGATGTGACCTGTACCGCTCAAATGTACCGATCATCGATCATCGATCAACCGGGTGTCGGGGAACCCGTCGCGGCGGCCGTCGCGTCCGCTCTAGGGTGGCCGGGTGAACGACGTGTTGGAGCGCCTGCGGGCGGAGTCGGCCGGGGCCGCGGAGACCGGGTCCGCGGAGACCGGGTCCGCTGAAGCCGGGTCCGCTGAAGCCGGGTCCGCTGAATACGTGGCGCTGGCCGCCGCCGGCCCCGACGAGCTGGCGGCCTCCCTGTCCGAGGCCGGCCGGCCGCTGTGGGCCCGGGAACTGGCCGCGTACCGGCTGGGCTTGGCCGGTGACCGGCGGGCCTTCGAAGCGCTGGTCCTGCTGCTCAACCACCGGGACCCGCCGCGCTGCGAGGCCGCCGCGCAGGCGCTGGCCGTCCTCGGGGACCCGCGCACCGCCCGCGCGGCGGCGGCCCTGGCGACCAACGAACTGCGGACGGCCTACGCCCTGCACCCGGTCCGGCTGCTGGCGGCGCTGCGCGCCCCCGAATCCGCCCCGGCGCTCATCCGTACCCTGTCGCGGCTGCTCGCGCCGAACGACCCGTACTGGCGGGTGGCGCTGGCCTGCGTGGAGGGGCTGGGCGCGCTGGCGGACCGGCGCGCCCGCGAAGTCCTCGTACGGGCCCAGTCGCACCCGCGGCTGGCGGTGGCGGCGACCGCGGCCCTGCGGGGGCTGGAGCCCGGCCAGGACTCGGTTCTCCAGTCGCAATCTCCTCTACCCTGACCCGATGGTGAAGCAGCAGCGTGGCGAGGCAACCGTCGATCTGATCCTGGCCACGGCGCTGCGCGTGTACGCCGAGTCCGGCGAGCGGGGCTTCACCGTCAGCGCCGTCACAACGGCCGGCAAGGTCAGCCTCGGCAGTCTCTACCACCACTTCGGCAGCTTCGACGGCCTCGCCGCCGCGCTGTACACCCAGTGCATGGGCAAGTTGTTCGGTGAGATGAACGAGGCCCTGCTGCGCAGCCGCACCGCCCGCACCGGTGTCCGCGCGATCGTCCAGGCCTACCTCGGCTTCACCCGGGAACAGCGCGAGTCGGCTCTCTTCCTGCACGCCTCCGCCTATTCCGGTTCGCTGGCCTTGCACGCCGAGGAGATCCGCGCGGCCAAGGAGGTCATGACGGCGCCGATGAACGAGTGGCTGCGGACCCGGATGGAGAGGGGTGAGGTAGCCCCGATGCCGGCGTCGGTGATCGAGGTACTCGTGATGGGTCCCGTCGCGGAGGCGGCCCGCCGCTGGCTCTCCAGTACGTACGACTTCGACCTCGCGGAGGCCGCGCGGCTGCTGCCGGACCGGATCTGGCGCTCGCTGCAGCCGGAGTAGCTCTGTTTATCTAGAGGGAAGTTCTAGAAATGCCTTCCATAACTGAGGTCGCGTGAGCCACACTTGGCCGCGTCCACTTCAGAGGAGTCGGCATGAGTACGGTCATGAAAACCCGAGGGTGGGGCTTCCTCAGCGTGATCCTGTGCCTCTTCCTGCCGCTCTTCCTGGTGGTCGGCGTGAGACGGCTGGTGGGCGAGGAGAACCTGAAGGGGTTCGCGTTCGGGGCGTTGGGGGTCGCGGCGTTCCTGGTGGGCGCGGTGGTCAACTACTTCGTCGGGCGGGAGCTCAACTCCCTGCGGACCCCGCAGGGGCGCGTGTGGCACGAATACCACCAGTTCCAGGGCGCGCCCATGCAGGACTCTTCCTGGTTCTTCGGCGGGCTGGTGGTGGTTCTGGGGATCACCCGCGGGGTATGGCAACTGACCAACGGGGTGTTCGCCTGGGTGGTCTTCCTGGCCCTGTCCGCCGCCTGCGTGGCGGTACGGGTGCGCGTGCGGGCCGCCAAGGGCGGTGGCAACCCGGTGAGGCGTCGAGCGGAGGGGCCGGGATCGCGGTGACCGGGTTCGTGCGCGCATTGCGGGTTCCGCGCTTGCGGCAGAGGCTGCCGGTGACGCTGTGCGCCGTCGTGCTGTTCCGGCTGGGGCAGGATCTGCCGCTGCCGGGGGTGGACGTCGCCGCGCGCACCGATCGGCCGGGCGGCCCGGGCCCCTAGCCGGCGAACCCGGTCTTGAAGCCGTTGCCGAACCCCGTCCCGAAGCCGGTCCCGAATCCGGATTCGGTCCGGGACTCGGACCCGGTGCCGGCCCCGGCCCCCGTCCGCTCCGGGACGATCGCGAAGGCCTCGACCTCCACCAGCAGTTCGGGCCGGAACAGTGCCGACACCTGGACCGCCGAGGAGGCCGGGAGGCGGTCCGGGGCGAACACCTCGTCACGGGCCGCGCGCACCGCGGGGAGGTGGGCGACGTCCGTGACGAAGTACGTCACCTTCACCACGTCCTCGAAGGTCGCCCCGGCCGCCGCCAGGCACCGGCGCAGGTTCTCGAACACCTGCCGGGCCTGGGCGTCGGCGTCGCCCTCGCCGACCAGCTCGCCCTTCTCGTCGAAGGCGCACTGCCCGGACACGGCGACGAACCGCCCGGTGCCCCAGACGACGTGGTTGTACCCGGTGCCCGGGGCGACGCCCTCCGGCGCGGCGATGCGGGTGAGGTGGCCGTCCTGTGAAGTGGTCATGGGGGCGATCTTGCCCGCTCCGCCCCGGACCGCCAAGACCCGGACCGCCAAGACCCGGACGGCCAGGACCCGGCCGGCCTAGCCCCGGAAGCCCAGCAGGCCGTGCAGCGCCGCGCCGCCCGCCGACGGCGGGACCGCGCGGGTCGCGGGGAGCGGCTTGGGGGCCGGCTGGGCGGGGCAGACGGCGTCCGCGGCCCTGCCCGTCAGCAGGTACGAAGCCAGCTTCTCGTCCAGGCACTTGTTGCCGCTGAGCGCGATGCCGTGGTTGCCGCCGCCCTGCTCGACCACCAGCGCGGAGCCTGCGAGCTTGCGCCGCATGCTCACCGCGCCCTCGTAGGGGGTGGCCGCGTCCTCCGTCGCCTGGAAGAGGAGCGCCTGCGGGAGGGCGGTGTTGGCGACGTCCGGGGCCTGCAGCGGCTCGGTCGGCCAGAACGCACAGGGGGCGTTGTACCAGGCGTTGTTCCAGGTCATGAAGGGCGCCTTGGCGTGCGTGCGCCACATGTCGGCCCGCCACTTGTTCCAGTCCTTGGGCCACGCCGAGTCCCGGCACTGCACGGCCGTGTACACGCTGTAGCTGTTGCCCGCCGAGGGCTCCACCGCGCCGAACCGCTCGTACGCCGCCACCAGCGGCTTCGGGTCGTTGTCCACGGAGTACGAGGAGAACGCCGCGGCGAGGTGCGGCCAGTAGCCGTTGTAGTAGCCGCCCGGCATGAAGGTGTCCTCCAGCTCGGCCGCACCCACCTTGGCGCCCGCCGGGGCCGTGCGCAGCGCGGAGCGCATCGCGTACCAGCGGGCCTCGACCTCGGACGGGTCGGTGCCCAGGTGGTAGGTGGAGTCGTACCGGGCCACCCACGCCAGGAAGGACTTGTGGCGGGCGTCGAAGGCCTGGTCCTGGGCGAGGTTGTCCTCGTACCAGACCCCGGCCGGGTCGACGACCGAGTCCAGGACGAGGCGGTGGATGCGGTCGGGGTGCAGCTTGGCGTACACCGCGCCCAGGTAGGTCCCGTAGGAGTAGCCGAAGTAGCTGAGCTTGTCGGCGCGCAGGGCGCCCCGCAGCACCTCCAGGTCCCGGGCCGCCGAGACCGTGCCGATGTACGGGAGCACGTCCGCGTGCTTGGTCTGGCAGGACTCGGCGAAGGACTTCACCCGCTCCAGGTTGGCGCGCTCGGTCTCCTCGTCCAGGGGTACGGAGTCGGGCCGCACGGGGGTGAAGTGGCCGGCGCCGCAGTCCAGGACGGGCTCGCTCTTGCCGACGCCCCGGGGGTCGAAGCCGATCACGTCGTACTGGCCGGCGACGTCCTTGGGCAGCGCGGAGGCGATGTACCCGGCCAGGGTGCGGCCGCTGCCGCCGGGGCCGCCCGGGTTGACCAGCAGCGGGCCCTGGGAGCGGGCGGCCGTGTGGGGGACCCGGGTCAGGGCGAGGGAGATCTGCCGGCCGTCGGGCCGGTCGTGGTCGAGGGGGACCTTGAGGGAGGCGCACTGGAGCGTCGGGTAGCGGGACGTCGCACAGCTGGACCACTGGAGGGGCGGCGGCGCGGGCGCGGGCGCGGCCGGGGCGGCGGCCGTCACCGGGCTCGCGAGGGCGGCGGCGACGGTGGTGACCGCCAGCAGGACGGCGGCGCGCTTCTTGAGGGGCGGACGGTTCACGGGGGTCATGGGGCCTCCCAGCCGAGGGTTCTGGGCGGAATCGTCCCGGAACCCGTGCCCGGAAGGGGGGATTGGGAGCCCGATTGGCCCGATGTGATGACCCTTCAGTCGGTCGTACGGTCGTACGGGCGCCCGTGCGCGGGCTCGGAGCGGCCGGCATCCGCCTTCCCGACGGGCCCGGATTTGGGCGCCCGCCCCGGAGGTGGTTGGCTTGCCGCGACGAGAGATCACCACTGTTGGAGGAGCAGCCATGGCGCAGGTCGAGGCCACCACGGAGCGCATCATCACGGCGGACGCGGAGACCGTGTTCGACGCGCTGGCCGACTACACCGGTACCCGGGGGAAGCTGCTGCCCGAGCACTTCAGCGAGTACGAGGTGCGCGAGGGCGGCGACGGCGAGGGCACCCTCGTCCACTGGAAGCTCCAGGCCACCAGCAAGCGGGTGCGCGACTGCCTGCTGGAGGTCAGCGAGCCCACCGACGGCCAGCTCGTGGAGAAGGACCGGAACTCCTCCATGGTCACCACCTGGACGGTCACCCCGGCCGGCGAGGGGCAGTCCAGGGCCGTGGTCACCACCGTGTGGAACGGCGCCGGCGGCATCGGCGGCTTCTTCGAGCGCACCTTCGCGCCCAAGGGCCTGGCCCGCATCTACGACACCCTCCTCACCAACCTGGCCGCCGAAGTCCAGGGCTGAGCACCGCCGTTGCCGGTGAGGCCGGGACGCGGCCTCACCGGATCGAGTGAACCGGACGCGCCGGCCCGCGGCCGCGCGGTCCGGCGCGCCCACGGGCGTGGCCCCGGGGTCGCGTGGGGGCCGGGCGGCTAGGGTGGGGGTCTGAGCGCTACCGACCGCCCGGGGGCCCGATGAAGATCCTCATCTCCGCCGACATGGAAGGCGCCACCGGCGTCACCTGGCCCGCCGACGTGCTGCCCGGGACGCCGCAGTGGGAACGCTGCCGGACGATGTTCACCTCCGACGTGAACGCCGCCGTGCTCGGCTTCTACGACGCCGGGGCCGAGCAGGTCCTCGTCAACGAGGCCCACTGGACCATGCGCAACCTGCTGCTGGAGCGGCTCGACGCGCGCGTCGAGATGCTCACCGGCCGCCACAAGTCCCTCTCCATGGTCGAGGGCGTCCAGCACGGGGACGTCGACGGCATCGCCTTCGTCGGCTACCACACCGGAGCCGGAGCCGAAGGGGTGCTCGCCCACACCTACCTCGCGAACTCCATCACCGGGGTCTGGCTGAACGGGATCCGGGCCAGCGAGGGAGTGCTCAACGCACACGTCGTCGCCGAGTACGGGGTCCCCGTGGTGCTCGTCACGGGAGACGACCTGACCTGCGTGGACGCCGCGGGCTACGCCCCGGACGCGGTGACCGTCGCGGTCAAGGACCACGTCTCGCGCTACGCGGCCGTCTGCCGCACCCCCGCCCGGACCGCCGCCGACATCAGGGCCGCCGCCAAGGCGGCGGCCGCCCTGGCGGTCCGTCACGAACCGGTGCGCGGCGGGCCCTTCACGGTGGAGGTGGAGTTCGACGCGGAGCACCTGGCGATGGCCGCCACGGTGGTGCCCGGCGTCGCACGGTCGGGGATGCGCAAAGTCGCGTACACCAGCGCGACCATGTATGAGGGGATCCGGACCTTCAAGGCGGTCACGACGATCGTCTCGGCAGCGGTGGAGGAGCAGTATGGCTGACATGTCCGATCCCGTCCCCGGCTCGGTCCTGGACTCCCCGGTGGACCGGACCGCGCTCGACGAGGCCGTGGAGTTCACCTCCGGCCTGATCCGGATCGACACCACGAACCGGGGCGGCGGCGACTGCCGGGAACGGCCGGCCGCCGAGTACGTCGCCGAGCGGCTGGCGGCCGCCGGAACAGAGCCTGTGCTGCTGGAGCGCACCCCGGGCCGCACGAACGTGGTGGCCCGGATCGAGGGGGCCGACCGCTCGGCCCCCGCCCTCCTGGTCCACGGCCACCTCGACGTGGTCCCCGCCGAGGCCGCCGACTGGCGCGTGGACCCCTTCTCCGGGGAGGTCCGCGACGGGGTGGTCTGGGGCCGGGGCGCGGTCGACATGAAGAACATGGACGCGATGGTGCTGGCCGTCGTACGGGCCTGGGCGCGGGCCGGGGTCACACCCCGGCGGGACATCGTGATCGCCTACACCGCCGACGAGGAGGACAGCGCGGCCGACGGATCCGGTTTCCTCGCCGACCGTCACCGGGAACTCTTCGAAGGCTGTACCGAGGGCATCGGGGAGTCGGGCGCCTTCACCGTGCACCCCGGCCCCGGACGGGCCCCCCTCTACCCGATCGCCGCCGGTGAACGCGGTACCGCCTGGCTGAAGTTGACGGCCACCGGCACCGCCGGACACGGCTCCAAGCCCAACCGGGCCAATGCCGTCAGCCGGCTCGCCGCCGCCGTGGCCCGGATCGGCGAGTACCGCTGGCCGGTCCGCCTCACCGGCACGGTCGTCGCCTGCATCACCGAACTGGCCGCCCTCCAGGGGATGTCGGTGGATCCGCGCGACCCCGGCTTCGATCTCGACACCGTCCTGCGCGAGCTCGGACCGGCCTCGGCCCTCGTCGAGGCGACCATCCGCAACAGCGCCAACCCCACCATGCTCAGCGCCGGTTACAAGCTCAACGTCATTCCCGGCACCGCCACCGCGTTCGTGGACGGCCGGATGCTGCCCGGCGGCGAGGAGGAGTTCATCGCCGTCCTCGACGAACTCACCGGGCCCGACGTGCGCTGGGAGTTCCACCACCGGGAGGTGGCCCTCGAAGCCCCCGTGGACGGGCGGACCTACGCGATCCTGCGCGAGTCCGTCGAGAGGTTCGACCCCGAAGGGCACGTGGTCCCCTTCTGCATGGCGGGCGGCACCGACGCCAAGCAGTTCTCCCGCCTCGGCATCACCGGCTACGGCTTCTCCCCGCTGAAGCTGCCGCCCGGCTTCGACTACTGGTCCCTCTTCCACGGCGTCGACGAGCGGGTCCCCGTCGAGGCCCTGCACTTCGGCGTGCGCGTCCTCGACCACGCCCTGCGCACCCTATGACGGCCCCACGCGGCGACGGGCTCCGGACCGCTCCCTACGGCAGCTGGCCCTCGCCCATCGACGCCGCGCTCGCCGCCTCCCTCGACGGGCGGCCCGAGTACGTCGGCACGGTCGGCCCCGAGGTGTGGTGGACCGAGCCCCGGCCGGCCGAGGGCGGCCGCCGCGCGCTGGTCCGGCGGTCCGTGAACGGCGGCCACCCCGTCTCGGTGCTGCCCGCGCCCTGGAACGTGCGCAGCCGGGTCACCGAGTACGGCGGCCGGCCCTGGGCGGGTACCGAACGCCCGTCCGGCGGACCGCTGGTGGTGTTCGCGCACTTCGCCGACCAGCGGCTCTACGCCTACGAGCCCGACGCGCCCGGCGGCCCCGCACCGCGCCCGCTGACCCCCGTCTCGGCGGTCGGCGGCGGGCTGCGCTGGGCCGACCCCGTGCTGCGCGGCGGCGAAGTCTGGTGCGTGCTGGAGGAGTTCACCGGTCACGGACCGGGCGACGTGCGCCGGGTGCTGGCCGCCGTACCGCTGGACGGAACGGCCGCCGAGGACCGCTCCCGGGTGCGGGAGCTCACCGACGACCGGCACCGGTTCACCACCGGCCCCCGGATCTCCCCGGACGGGCGGCAGGCGGCCTGGCTGGTGTGGGACCACCCCCGGATGCCGTGGGACGGCACCGAGCTGAGGCTCGCCGAGGTCACCCCGGACGGTCGGCTCGCGCAGCCCCGTACCGTACTCGGCGGACCCGAGGAGGCCGTCGCGCAGATCGAGTGGGCCTGTGACGGGACCCTCCTCGCGGTGAGCGACCGGGGCGGCTGGTGGAACCCGTACCGGGTGGACCCCGCGACGGGCGGGGCCGTCAACCTGTGCCCCCGGGAAGAGGAGTTCGGCGGGCCGCTCTGGAAGCCCGGACTGCGCTGGATCGCCGCGCTGCCCGGGGGGCTCGTCGCCGTGCTGCACGGACAGGGCTCCTCGGTACTGGGCGTGCTCGACCCGGAGAGCGGCGACCTGGTCGACGCGGCCGGTCCGTGGACGGCCTGGCAGCCCACGCTCGCCGTCGCCGGAAACCGGGTCTACGGGGTCGCGGCCAGTCCGCGCAGCGCGTACGAGGTGGTGGAGCTGGACACCGCCACCGGGCACGCCCGGGTGGTGGGCGGCGGGAGGGCGGATCCGGTGGACCCGGCGTACTACCCGGAGCCGCAGAGCCGGACCTTCCACGGCCGCGGCGGCCGGCAGATCCACGCCCACGTCTACCCGCCGCACCATCCCGTGCTGCGGGCCCGGGACCGGGAACTGCCCCCGTACGTGGTGTGGGCGCACGGCGGCCCCACCGACCACGTGCCGCCCGTACTCGACCTGAACATCGCCTACTTCACCTCGCGCGGCATCGGCGTGGTCGAGGTCAACTACGGCGGCTCCACCGGCTACGGACGCGCCTACCGGGAGCGGCTGCGCGAGCAGTGGGGCGTGGTCGACGTGGCGGACTGCGCGGCGGTGGCGCGGTCGCTGGGGGCCGAGGGCACCGCCGACCCCGCGCGGCTCGCCATCCGGGGCGGCAGCGCGGGCGGCTGGACGGCGGCGGCCTCGCTGGCCTCCACCGACCTCTACGCGTGCGCGGCGATCATCTACCCCGTACTGGACCTGGTCGGCTTCGCCGAGGAGACCCACGACCTGGAGTCCCGCTACGTCGAAGGCCTCGCCGGCCCGCCGCAGACCCTGGCGCTGCGCAGCCGCGAACGCTCCCCGGTGGCCCTGGCCGACCGGATCACCGCGCCGTTCGTCCTCCTCCAGGGCCTGGACGACCCGGTCTGCCCGCCCGCGCAGGCGGAACGGCTGCTCGCCGCGATGCACGGGCGGGCGGTGCCGCACGCGTACGTCACCTTCGCGGGCGAGGGGCACGGATTGCGGCGCGCGGACTCGATGATCCGGGCACTGGAGTCGGAACTGTCCCTGTACAGCCAGGTGTTCGGGCTCGAACGGACGGACGTTCCGTTGCTCGTGCTGGAGCCGTGAGACGGCTCAGGCGGTGTGCAGCCAGACCCGGAGCGGGCCGATCGTGGTGAAGCCGTGGCGGCGGGCCGGGTCGAGGTCGTCGCCGGACTCGTAGCCGACGACCTCGTGGCCCGGCCACAGCCCGGCGATCGAGGCGAGGCCACCGCTCCAGGCGGCGTCGTCCGGGGTCCCGTCGGCGGTGAAGACGTTGGAGATGCCCACGACTTCGCCGGTGCGGTTGGCGACGGCTCCGGCGAGGATCCGCCCGTCGGGGTCCCGGCCGGCGAAGAAGGCGATGTCGGCGGTGAGGAGCGCCGGGCGGAACAGGCCGGTGCTCCCTTCCCCGTCCCAGGCGGCCTCCCAGGCCTCCAGCTCGTCGGCCGAACCGACCCGGGACCAGTCGAGCGAGGGGGCGGGGGCGGCGTCCGGGGCGGGGGCCGTGGCCGGGCGGTGGATCCACTGGGCGTCGAAGAGGACCTCGAAGCCGGCCGGGGCCAGGTCGAGCGCGGCGAAGCTGTCCTTGACCGAGGCGCCGGGGGAGTCGGTGTCGATCGCGTCGATCAGAGCGGCCCCGTCGGTGCCGCGGGTCAGGGTCACCGCGTCGGGGTAGTAGGGCGGGGTCCGCCGCGCACTGGTCCAGACGTCCTCGCCGAGCGAGCCCTCCAGTCCGTGCGCGCGGCACACGGCATCGCACCACTCCGCGTTGTTGCGCGCTGCCAGCAGGCGGATGCCGTCGTTCTCCTCGTCGATCACGAAGGCGATGGTGTCATACACCTACCCTGTGGGCGTGGTCGATTTCCCCTACCTCGTCACGGGCCCCCGCGTGGGGTTGCGCCCCTTCCGGCTCGCGGACGGGCCGGAGTTCACCGCCCGGGTCCGCGAGAGCCGGCGGCTCCACCACCCCTGGCTGTCCCCGCCCGCCACGATCGAGGAGTACGAGCCCTACGCGGCTCCGCTGATCGGGGGCGCGGGCAGGGCCGGGTTCCTCGTCTGCGAGCGGGAGACGGGCGCCATCGCCGGCTTCGCCAACGTCAACAACATCGTCCGGGGCGCCCTCCAGTGCGGGGCCGTGGGCTACGGGGCCTTCGCGCACGCGGCGGGCCGAGGGCTGCTCGGCGAGGCCCTCGACCTGCTCCTCGGCCACGCCTTCGCGGCGGACGGCCTCGGCCTGCACCGGGTGGAGGCCAACATCCAGCCGGGGAACACCGCCTCCATCGCCCTCGTGCGCGGCCGGGGATTCCGGCTGGAAGGGCTCTCCCCGGACTTCCTCCACGTCGACGGCGCCTGGCGGGACCACGAACGCTGGGCGATCACGGCCGAAATGCCTCGTCCCCCGGCCCCGCATCGCACAGGATGAGTCCATGCGAACCCTCGTGCTCCTCGACGCACCGTCCAACCTCGGACTCCGGCCTCCCGCGCCGGGCACCGTACCCGGCGTCTGCAAACTGGCCGGGGCCCTGCGCGAACAGGGGCTGCTGGCCCGGCTCGGCGCGCGCGAGGGCGGGGTGGTCGTCCCGCCGCGCTACGACCGGGGGGACTGGAAGGAGGGGGACGGGGTGTTCCACGCCGGGCCCCTCGCCGAGTACACCGTCACCCTCGCCGACCGGATCGAGGGCCACCTGCGGGCCGGGGAGTTCCCCGTGGTCCTCGGCGGCGACTGCTCCATCCAGCTGGGCGCCTCGCTCGCCATGCGCCGCCTAGGGCGGTACGGGATCGCCGCGATCGACGGCTCCGCCGACTTCCGCCACCCCGGCAACGAGGCCGTCAACGGGCCCGTCGGCGCGGCCGGCGGCGAGGAGCTGGCGCTCGCCACCGGGCGCGGCCAGGCGGACCTGGCGAACCTGGAGGGCCTCGCGCCGTACGTCCGCGACGAGGACGTACGGCTCTTCGGGCTGCGCGACGGGGACCCCGACCTCGCCGAGCTGCGCGCCGCCGGGATCTTCGCCGCCACGGTCGGGGCGATCCGCGACCGCGGCGCCGGACCGGTGGCGCGGACGGCACTGACCGGGCTGCAGCCCCCGGCAACGGCCGGGTTCTGGATCCACCTGGACGCCGACGTACTGGACCCGTCGGTGATGCCGGCCGTCGACAGCCCGGACCCCGGCGGGCTGATCCCGGACGAACTCGCCGAGCTGCTCGGGGTGTTGATCAGCTCCCCGCGCTGCGTGGGCCTCGACGTCACCGTCTACGACCCGGACCTGGACCCGGACGGACGCGCCGGAGCGCTGCTCGCGGACCTGGTGGCGGGGGCGTTCGCCTGACCGGCGGTCCCGTGGCGGCCCGGCCGGGCCCGGCCGGGCCGGGGCCCGGGGCTCCCGGGCCTGGGCCCGCGGGTCCCGGTGCCCGCGCGTCAGACGCCGATCGCGCCGTCGATGCGCTCGCGCAGCAGGTCCGCGTGGCCGTTGTGCCGCGCGTACTCCTCGATCATGTGGATCAGCACCCAGCGCAACGAGACCTCGCCCAGCCACCCGTCCTTCCCGGACACCTCCAGGTCGGGGGCGCGTGCCGTGAACCGCTCGGCGAAAGCCACCTCCTCGCGCCAGGCCTCCCACGCCTGTTCGACCACTGCGGGCTTTGCCACCGCCCCGTCGAAGTCCCCGTCGGGATCCTCTGCCGAGGAGAACAGGGGCGGAGCCTCCGCTCCGGCCAGCACCCGCCGGAACCAGCGGCGCTCCACGTCCGCGAGGTGGCGTACCAGCCCCAGCAGCGACAGGCTGGAAGGCTCCACCGACCGAGTGGCCAACTCCTCGCCGAGACCGGCACACTTGTTCTCCAGGGTCGCGCGCTGCGCCCCCAGCATCGCGGCGAGCATCCGCCGCTCGTCACCCGTCGTGGGCCGTCCCAGGAACCGGCTCTCGGCCTCGGCTCCGCCGAAGAATTCGGCTCGTCTGCTGCGCTCGCTCATGACACCCATGGTCGATCACCGGCCCGTGCGGCGAAGGGTTTTGCGTAATCCTGACCGGTGGTGATCCGCCGAATCCCTGTGCACCGGCGGCCGTGGCGTGTTCCATTTCCCCATGGCCACCACCGTCAGCCGCTCCGTACTCACCCTCCCCGCCGCACCGTTGGGTCCCGAGAACCCGCTGCCCGCCCTCCGCGCCCTCGACGACGTACACGTACTCGACGATCGTGAGCGCCAGAGCCTGCCGCGCGACATGGCACGCCAGATCGGGTACGAGCCGCTGCGCTCGCTGCTGCCCGTCCGGATCCTGGACGGCTACCAACGGCGGCGCGCGGAGCGGGACATCGAAACGATCGTCATCGAGAACGCGCATCTGCGCGTCACCGTCCTGCCCGGACTCGGTGGCCGGATCCACTCGCTCGTGCACCTCCCGACCGGACGCGAACTGCTCTACCGCAACCCGGTGTTCCAGCCCGCCAACTTCGCCCTCAACGGCGCCTGGTTCTCCGGCGGCATCGAGTGGAACATCGGCGCCACCGGCCACACCACCCTCTCCTGCGCCCCGCTGCACGCGGCCCTGGTCCCGGCGCCCGACGGGGGCGTGATGGTGCGGCTGTGGGAGTGGGAGCGGCTGCGCGACCTGCCGTTCCAGGTGGACCTGTGGCTGCCCGAGGACTCCGAGTTCCTCTACGTCGGGGTCCGCGTGCGCAATCCGCACGAGCGGCCCGCGCCCGTCTACTGGTGGTCCAACATCGCCGTGCCCGAGGGCCCGGACACGCGCGTCCTGGCGCCGGCCGACGAGGCCTGGCACTTCGGGTACGAGCGGTCCCTGCGGAAGATCCCCGTACCGGAGTGGGAGGGCGCGGACCGCACGTACCCGCTGCGCAGCGAGTACCCCGCCGACTTCTTCTACGAGGTCCAGAGCGGGGCCAGGCCCTGGATCGCCTCCCTCGACGCGGACGGGCGGGGCCTCGTGCAGACCTCCACGGACCGGCTGCGCGGCCGCAAGCTCTTCGTCTGGGGCGCGGGCGAGGGCGGCCGGCGCTGGCAGGAGTGGCTTACCGAGCCGGGCACGGCCGGGTACGCGGAGATCCAGGCCGGGCTGGCCCGGACCCAGCTGGAGCACGTACGGCTGGAGGCCGGGGCGGAGTTCAGCTGGCTGGAGGCCTACGGGGCCCTGTCCGCGGACCCGGCCGCCGTCCACGGGGACGACTGGGCGGCGGCGCGGGGCGCGGCCGGGGCGGCGCTGGATTCCGCGCTCCCCGGGGCGGCCGTGGACGCGGCCTACGAGGCGTGGCGCGGGTGCGCCGACACCGAGCCGGGCGAGCGGCTGGCTGCCGGCTCCGGCTGGGGCGCGCTGGAGGTGCGGTGCGGAGGCCACAAGCTGCCCGGCACCCCCTTCCCCGAGGACACGCTCGGCGAGGAACAGGCGCCGTGGCTGGAGCTCTGGCGCAGCGGGGTGTTCCCCGCGCCGCGCCGGGTGGCGCCGCCCGGCCCGAGCCTGGTCGCCCCGCACTGGCGGGACATGCTGGAAACGGCGCGGGCGGACCCGCTGACCGAGTACCACCTCGGGGTCGCGCAGTGGCACGCCGGGGACATCGCCCAGGCGGTGCGCAGCTGGGAGCGCGGGCTGGCGCTGGCCCCCTCGCGGTGGCCGCTGCTGAGGTGCCTGGCGGTCGCCGACGGCCTGGCCGGGGACCCGGCGCGGGCGGCCCGCTGGTACGCCGAGGCCTTCGAGGACCTGGCCCAGGAGAGCCGGGGCGGCGACGGCTGGCTGGCCGCCGAATCGGCGCTGGGCCGGGAGGCCCTCGCCGCCCTGCTGGCGGCGGGGCTGCTGCCGCAGGCCCGCGCGGTGTGGGACCGGCTCCGGCCCGCCCTGCGCGACGAGGGCCGCTTCCGACTCGCGGCGGCCCGGCTGCTGGCGGCCGAAGGCCATGTGGGCGCGGCCCGGCGGGTCTTCGAGGAGGGGTTCGAACTCCCCGACCTCCGCGAGGGCGACGAGATCCTCTCGGAGGTCTGGTCCACGCTCACGGACCGCCCGCTGCCGCGCCCGTACAACTTCCGGATGCGCCCGCCGGGACACCGGGACGACAGGGTCTAGGACACCAGTCCGTCGGCGACCAGGCCCGCGAGCACCGCCTCGCCGAGGGCCTGGACCGCCGACTGCGGGCGGACCATCACGGTGATCTCCTTGATCAGCCCCTCGCCGTCGGTGTCGAAGTGCAGCATGTCGATGCCGTTGATCTCCTTGCCGTTCACGGTGGCCCGGAAGACCAGGACCGCGGCCGGACCCTCGGCGGCGCCGGCGCCGGCCGCTTCCACGCTGCCCTCGAACCGGCCGACGTAGCGGAAGTCCTCGAAGGTGCGCAGGAGGACGCCGAAGAGGGCCATCACCATCGCCCTGCCCTCGAAGGGCGTGAACTTCACGGGGCTGTAGAGCCGGGCGTCCTCGGTGAACAGTGCCTCCAGGGCGGTGAGATCGCGGTGGTCGACGGCGGCGCGGAATCGGTCCACGGTGCTCATGAACTCTCCTGGATAGTCAACGATGTGATTAGTCAGTTTCTTGACTATCATGAGTCGCGCCCCGGTGAACAGACATCGGCGGACGACGGACATGAGGAGGCGGACCGTTGGCCCTGCGTCACGCCGTGCTGGCGGCCCTGCTCGACGAGGAGCTGAGCGGCTACCAGCTGGCCAAGTCCTTCGGCATGGGCGTGGCCAACTTCTGGCAGGCCCTGCCCCAGCAGGTCTACGCCGAGCTGGCCAAGCTGGAACAGGAAGGGCTCATCGCCGGCCGGGAGGTCATCCAGGAGAGCCGCCCCAACAAGCGCCTCTTCCAGGTCACTTCCGTGGGAATGGCCGAACTGGAACGCTTTGCGGCCACCGCCACCAAGCCCTCCTTCATCCGCGACGACCTGCTCGTGAAGATCCAGGCCGCCGGCTACGTCGACACCGACTCGCTGATCGCGCAGCTCGCGGAGCGGATCGCCTTCGCCGACGCCAAGATCGAGATGTTCGACGCCCTGCTGCGCAAGATGCGGGGCGAGCGCGCCGAGGAGGAGTTCCTGCGCCACGGCGAGCGGATCGGCCCCTACCTCACCTGCCTGCGCGGCCTCGAATTCGAGCGGGCCAACCGCGCCTGGTACGAGCGCACCACCACCATCCTGAGCGAGAGGCGGGCACCCCGTGCCGAGCGATGAGCGCGGTCACCCCCTGCGGTACGTGGCACTGGGCGACAGCCAGACCGAAGGCGTCGGCGACGGCGACGACCGCACGGGGCTGCGCGGGTGCGCGGACCGGCTCGCCGAGCTGATCGCGGCGCACGCCCCCGATGTCCGGTACGCCAACCTGGCCGTACGCGGCCGGCTCGCGGCGGGGGTCCGCGCGGGGCAGCTCGCGCCCGCCCTCGCGCTCCGTCCCGACCTGGCCACCGTCGTCGCCGGGGTCAACGACGTGCTGCGGCCCCGGTTCGACGCCGACGAGGTCGCCGGGCACCTGGAGGCGATGTTCGCCGCGCTCACCGCGCAGGGCGCCCGCGTCGCCACCGTCACCTTCCCCGACATCGCGAAGCTCGTCCCGCTCGCCAAGGGCGCGGCCCCGCGCGTGGACGCCCTCAACGAGCGGATACGGCGGGCGGCGGAGCGGCACGGGGTGGCCGTCGCCGACTTCGCTCCGCACGAGGCGTGCACCGACCCCCGGATGTGGAGCGCGGACCGGCTGCACGCCTCGCCGCTCGGGCACGCGATGATCGCCGCCGGCGTCGCGCACGCCCTGGAACTGCCCGGCAGTGACGACTCCTGGACCCGCCCGTTGCCCGGCCCGGCGCCGGCCGCCCCGGCGGGCCTGCGGGGCGCGGCCGGGGAGCTGCGGTGGGCCGTCGGGTTCGCCGGGCCCTGGATCGGCCGGCGGTTGCGCGGGCGCTCCTCGGGGGACGGGCGTACGGCCAAGCGGCCCGAGCTGCTCCCCGTACGGCTCGCGTCCTGAACCACACGGACCCCGCGCGGGTGCGTCAGGCGCGGCAGATGATCTCGCCGTTCAGGACCGAGAACCAGGCGTCCGGGGAGGCGCCCCAGGTGTGCCACGCCTCCGCGATGGCCGTCAGCTCCGCCCCGGTCGCGTGTCCGCCGTCGGTCGCGATGGCGGCGTAGGCCGAGGCCGTCGTACGGTCCGCCCACAGCGCGGACCACCACGCGGCCTCGTCCGGGGTCGCGTAGCACCAGGACGTCGCCGTGCAGGTCACGTCCGCGAAGCCCGCCGCCCGCGCCCATGAGCGCAGCCGGCGTCCGGCGTCCGGTTCGCCGCCGTTGGCGCGGGCCACCCGCCGGTACAGGTCCAGCCACTCCTCCAGTCCCGGGGTCAGCGGGTACCAGGTCATCGCCGCGTAGTCCGCGTCCCGCGCGGCCACGATCCCTCCCGGCCGGCACACGCGGCGCATCTCGCGCAGGGCCTGGACCGGATCTCCGACGTGCTGCAGCACCTGGTGGGCGTGGACCACGTCGAAGGAATCGTCCGGGAAGTCCAGCGCGTGGACATCGGCCGTGGCGAACTCGATGTTGGTCAGGCCGCGCTCCCCGGCATGCGCGGCGGCCTGCTCGATCACGTCCTGCGCGGCGTCCACGGCCGTGACCCGGCCCCGCGGTCCCACCAGCTCCGCCAGGTCCGCCGTGATGGTGCCCGGACCGCAGCCCACGTCCAGGACGGACATGCCCGGACGCACCTCGCCGATCAGGTACGCGGCCGAGTTGCGTGCCGTGCGCCAGCGGTGCGAGCGCAGCACCGACTCGTGGTGTCCGTGGGTGTAGACGGCGGTCTCGTGCGGGGCGTTGGCGGACTGTGCGGCGTTCATGGCCGGGTCTCCTTCGTCGTCGAAGCGATGGTGCCACCGTAAACGATCAGTTCGCGATATGAGATATGCGTTTTGACATGTGGACACCATCCTTGTGCGTCAAGGAGACCGGGCAGGTCGGTGCGGGGTCGGTGGCAGGGTGCGGCGGGTGCGAGGAGAGTGAACCCGGGGGAGGGGAGACCCTGGCGAAGGACGGTGAGAGTCATGCCGGACCAAGTACCGGACCCGCAGGTGACGGGCGCGCAGGCGGCGGGCGGCTCGCAGGCTGCGGAACCGCGCCTGCCGGACTCGCCGCTCGACCGGCACGCGGAGGCCCTGCGGCTCTTCGGGGAGCGGGTGCGCGCCGTCTCGGACACCCAGTGGGACGCGCCGACGCCGTGCAGCGAGTGGAGCGTGCGCGATCTGGTCAACCACGTCACCTCCGAGCAGCTGTGGATCCCGCCGCTGCTCTCCGACGGCCGCACCGTCGAGGAGGTCGGGGACGCGTTCTCCGGAGACGTCCTCGGCGCCGACCCGGTCGCCGCCTGGGACCGGGCCTCGGTCGCCGCGCACGCGGCGTTCACCGCCCCCGGGGCGCTGGACCGCACCGTCCGCCTGTCCTACGGGCCCACGCTCGGGTCGGCGTACTGCTCCGAACTGACCGTCGACTGCGCCGTGCACGCCTGGGACCTCTCCCGGGCCATCGGCGCCGACGACCGGCTCCCCGACGGCCTCGTCGAGTTCGCCATCAAGGAGGTCATGCCCTACGCGGACGGGCTGGCCGCCAGCGGCCTGTTCGCCGCGCCGCTGGAGGTGCCGGCCGGGGCGAACGCCCAGACCCGGCTGCTCGGGCTGCTGGGAAGGGACGGCTGAGCCGGGCGGCCATAACGGGCGAGTATGGGCGAATAACCGTATAAAGGCATGGTCGGCGAGCGGCGGCGGGGACGGCGGGAAGAGGTGGCGCGCGGTGTCGGGGATCCAGCGCACGACGGCCGAGGGCCGGGGCCCGGTCCGCTACGGTCCGCCCGCCCCGCAGCCGGGCCTGCCCGTCCTGCCCGAGCTCACCGCCGTCCTCGCGGCGGCCGCCTGGCGCTCCGCCCCCGAGCCCCCGGGCGGGGGAGTGCCCGTACGGTCCGCGGCGGCCCGGTACTGGGACCGGCGCGGGCTGCCGACCGACCCCGACCACGTGGCCGCCGGACCCGGCGCCCCCGCCCTGCTGCTCGCGCTGCTCGGCGCGTACGGCGGAGACGTCATGCTGCCCCGGCCCTGTCCCGCCTGGTGGACGCCGCAGGTCCGGCTGCTGGGACGGCGGGCCTACCACGTGCCGACCCCGGCCGAGTGCGGCGGCGTACCGGACCCGTACGCGCTGCTGGAGACGGTGCGCCGGGTGCGCGCCGAGGGCGGTGACCCGCGCGTCCTGCTGCTGTCCGTCGCCGACGACCCGACGGCCACCGTGCCCTCGCCCGAACTGCTGCGGGAGGCCTGCGAGGCCGCCGCCTCCGCCGGGCTGTTCGTCGTCAGCGACGAGACCTGGCGCGACACCGTCCACCGGCCCGTCCACCGGCCGCACGACATGCTGGTGCTCAGCCCCGCCGAGATGCTGCCCGACGAGGTCGCGGTCCTCCTCGACCTCTCCGGCGCACTGCTGCCCGCCGGCTGGCCCGCCGCCGTCATCCGCTTCCCCGGCACCCCGCACGGCACCTGGCTGCGGGCCCGCAGCCTCGACGTGCTCACCGCGACCGGCGCCTTCGTGGCCGGACCCGTCGCCGGAGCCGCCGCGCACGCCCTCGACGAGCCCGCCCCCGTGGCCGGCCGCACCGCCGCGGCCGCCGCCCTGCACGGGGCGGTGGCCGCCGCCGCGCACCGGGAACTGCTGGCCGTCGGGGCGCTCGCCCGGCCCCCGCAGGCCGGCCGGCACCTCTACGCCGACCTGACTCCGCTGCGCGCGGGGCTCGCCCGCCGGGGTGTCGGCGACGCGATGGAACTGGAGGACTGGCTGGGCGGCCGGCTCGGCGCGCCGACCCCGGGCGGGCAGCGGTTCGCGGACGAACCGGTCGCCCTGCGGGTCCGGCTGTCGACCGGTCCGCTGCTGGGGGATACCCCGGAGGAGCGGCTCGCCGCGCTGACCGCGGCCGACCCCCTGCGGCTGCCGCACGTACGGGGTTCCCTGGACCGGCTCCGGTCGGTCCTGGCCGGACTGTCCGACTGAGCCGCCGGACTGAGCCGCCGGACTGAGCCGCCGGACTGAGCCGCCGGACCGAGCCGCCGGACCGAGCCGCCCGACCGAGCCGCCCGACCGTGCCGCCCGACCGTGCCGCCCGACCGAGCTGTCCGGCTCCCGCCGGTGAACGGAGACTTCTCGATGAGGGATCAGACGGACGCGCCGGGAGCGGCGGCGGCAGCCCCCGCGTCCGGCTCCGTGCCCGACCGGAACGCCGCCGCCGTCCGTCGCCCGCCGGTGCGGCCCGCGGCTCCCGTGGTGCGCCCGCTGGGTGAACACCGGCTGTGGCCCCGGTCGTTCTCCGACCGGCTGACCACTCCGCTGCCCGGTCTGCGCGCGTTCGCCCGGCTCGCCCGCGAGGGCGCCTTCCGGCCCGCCCCCGACGGGCTGCGCGGCATCCCCGACCTGCCGTACGCCCCCGCCCCGCTGCCCGCCCCGGCCACCGGGACGGTGTCCGTCACCTGGGCCGGGCACGCCAGCTGGATCCTGCGGCTCGGCGGGCTGACCGTACTCACCGACCCCGTCTGGTCCCGGCGGATCCTCGGAACCCCGGCGCGGATGACCCCGGTCGGGGTGCGCTGGGAGGAACTGCCGCCGGTCGACGCGGTGGTGATCAGCCACAACCACTACGACCACCTCGACGCCCCGACCCTCAAGCGGCTCCCGCGCCACACGGCGCTCTTCGTCCCGGCCGGGCTCGCGCGCTGGTGCAGGCGCCGGGGTTTCACCCGGGTCACCGAGCTCGACTGGTGGGAATCGGCCGAACTGGGCGGCGTACGCTTCGACTTCGTGCCCGCGCACCACTGGTCGAAGCGGTCCCTGCTCGATGCGTGCCGCACCCTGTGGGGCGGCTGGATCCTCACCGACCTGCGGGCCCGGACCCCGAAGAAGGTCTACTTCGCGGGCGACACCGGCTACGGGCACTGGTTCGGCGAGATCGGCCGCCGCCATCCCGGCATCGACCTGGCGCTGCTCCCCGTCGGCGCGTACGCCCCGAGGTGGTGGCTGCGGGACGTCCACGCCGACCCGGAGGAAGCCGTCCAGGCCTGCCTCGACGTGGGGGCGCGCCGGATGGCCCCCATGCACTGGGCCACGTTCGCCCTGTCCGCCGAGCCGGTGATGGAACCCCTGCACCGCACGCGCGCCGCCTGGACCCGCACCGGCCGCCCCCGCGAACACCTCTGGGACCTCCCGATCGGCGGGTCGGGGGTCCTCCGGCCGGCCTAGGCCGTGTCTTGCCGATCGGGCCGGCCGCGCAGACGGCGCCATAGGGGCGGGGCCGCGCTGATGGCCAGGGTGAGGGCCACCGCCAGGAGCACGCCCTTCCAGGGGTCCGAGAAGAGGGAGCCGCCCAGGATGCCGATGAGGCCGTAGGTCGCCGCCCAGGCCAGGCAGGCCGGGGCGTCGCCGCGGGCGAAGCGGCGTAGCGGGAGCTCCGCCAGCAGGCAGGCCAGCATCACCGGGATCCGGCCGGCCGGGAGCAGTCGGGAGACCACGAGGACCAGTACCCCGTTCTCGTCCAGCTTGCGCTGGGCCCGGGCGAGGCGTTCGGGGGAGGCCCGTCGCCGCAGGGCCTCCAGCCAGCGGGAGCCGTTGCGGGAGTGGACCCCGCGCCGGCCGAGCCAGTACAGCGCGAGGTCACCGGTGAACGCGGCCAGCGAGGAGACCCCGAAGACCAGCAACAGGCCGAAGGGCAGGGATTCCTGGTGGAAGGCCACCACCGCCGCCGTGCTGACCAGCGCGCCCGTCGGGATGACCGGTACCAGCGCGCCCAGCGCCACCAGGACGAACAACGTCGGGTAGCCGACGGCCTGCTGGGTGGATTCGCCGGGGACCTGGGCCGCCGTCTCCGCGAGCTGGTGCAGGGCCGAGGACACGGACACCGTCACGGCAGCAGCACCGCCTCACCGTGCGCCGGCACCACGACGGCCACCTTCGGGGCCTCCCGCCGCGCACACCGTACGAACTCCTCGCCCGGCGAATGGAACTCGTGCGGCCGCACCGCGTCCATCCCGATCGGCCAGTACGTCCCCCAGTGCACCGGAAGCGCCGCCGCCGGCGCCAGCAGGGCCAGCGCCCGCGCCGCGCCCGCCGCGTCCAGGTGACCCGGGCCCAGGTAGGGGCCCCAGCCGCCCACCGGCAGCAGGGCCACGTCCACCGCCCCGACCTCTTCGACCATCGAGTCGAACAGCCCGGTGTCCCCGGCGAAGTACGTCCGCGCCGCGCCCTCCACCACGTACCCGAGCGCCGGGGCGAGCTGCGGCCCGAACGGCAGCCGCCGCCCGTCGTGCCGCGCGCTGACCGCCCGTACCCGTACGACCGGTACGCCCCGTGCGTCCCGCGCCGAGCCCGTCACCGAAACCTCGTCCCCCGGCGCCATCTCCGTCACCGCCAGCCCCCGCACGTCCGCGATCCGCGCCAGACCCGGCACCGCCCGCCGCGCCCCGAGCGGCACCAGCAGCCGGGTCCCGGCCGCCAGCCGTGCCAGCGAGGGCAGATGCAGATGGTCGGAGTGCAGGTGCGAGACGAGCACCGCGTCCGCGACCGCCGCCTCCGGCGGGGGCACCGCCCCGCGACGGCGCCGCAGGTGTGCCAGGCGCCGGGTGAACAGCGGGTCCGTCAGCAGCCGGACCCCGGAGTCCTCGACCGTGCACGTGGCATGACCCCACCAGGTGATCTCCACCGGCATCCGTTCCCCCTCCGCCTTCCCGCCCGTTCCCGCGCCCGTTCCCGTCCGCTCCCGCCTCCGTCGAGCCTAAAGGCTGCCCGCCCGGGCCGCCCGGAACCGGCCTCCCACGCCCCCTCCTCCCCGGCGGCGGATCGGAGTAGGGTCGGGCGGCATGGATGAGCTGCGCGTGGCCGCGATCGCCAGCCTGGCCCCGCTTGAGGATCTGGACGCCGATCCCTTCGCCGTCGACACCCGGAGCCAGCACGCCATGTGCGCCCGCTGGGCCGAAGGCCAGGGGTACGTCGTCACCCGGCACCTGCTCGTCTACGGGCTGCGCGCCGACCACTGCGGGCTCTGGACCGACGTCGACGCGGGCCGCGTCGACCTGTTCGTCGCCGCCAACCACCGGGTGCTGGACCGCGCGCTGCGCTCCGTGGACGAGTTCGCCGCCGAGTGCCGGCGGCGCGGCGTACGGCTGGAGACCGCCGGGCTCGACGAGCCGCGGTACACCTCCGCGATGAAGGCCGAGGTGCACCGCCGCCTCTCCATGCCGACCGCCGGCTACGACGGTACGTAGGTCGCCCCCTCCGTACGCACCCCGCGCCACCTCCCGTACGCACATGCGCCACCCGTGTCATCCGGCCGTGACGGCCCGGCTGTGCGAGCCTGGAACGAGTGGGACGGGGGCTCGGCGGCGCGGTGCGGGCCACGGTGGTGAGGTGGGTGCGGCGTGTTGCGAGGCCGGTGGCGGAGCGCGGGCGGCGCCGTGCTGCGGGTGATCATCGTCTGGGCGGTGTCCACCCTCACGATGCTCGCCCTCGCGGGGATCCTCCCCGACTTCAGGCTCCAGGCCGAGGGCGGCGACCGCGACAGCATCACGCAGATAGGACTGACGGCGGCCCTGGGCGCCGGGGCGTTCGGTCTGCTGAGCGCCCTCGTCTGGCCCGTGCTCGTCCGCGCGCTGCTGCTCGTACCGGCCCTGGTGCTCGGCCTGCTCGTCTTCTTCCTCAACGGCTCCCTGCTGCTCATAGCCCTCAGCCTGATCCCGGCCGGGCGCGGCGAGGCGGCCCCGGAGACGGCCGTGGTGGTCGCGGCCGTCATGTCCGCCGTGGCGTCGGCCACTTCCACCGCCCTCGCCGTACGCGACGACGAGGCCTACCGGCGCCGGCTCTACCGGCTCGCCGACCGGCGCCGCCGCAGGCAGCGGCGCGCAGGCGAGCCCGGGGCCGACGAGCACGCCCCCGGCCTGGTCTTCCTCCAGCTCGACGGGGTCGGGTACGAGGTGCTGCGCCGCGCCGCGGGCAGCGGGCTGATGCCCACGGTCGCCGACTGGCTGGAGCGCACCCACCGCATCAGGTCCTGGCGGACCGACTGGTCGAGCCAGACCGGCGCCAGCCAGCTCGGCATCCTGCACGGATCCAACTTCGACGTGCCCGCCTTCCGCTGGTACGAGAAGGACACCGGCGAGGTCATGGTCTGCAACCGGCCCACCAGCGCCGCCGAACTCCAGCGGCGCGCGGTGGAGCGCACCGGGGACGGCGGCCTGCTCACCTTCGACGGAGCCAGCCGCGGCAACCTCTTCAGCGGCGGCGCGGGCCAGCTGGCCCTCGTCCTGTCGGTCTCCGCGCGCCGGGGCCCGGAGAACCGCTCCCGCGCGGGCTACTTCGCGTACTTCTCCGACCCGGCCAACTCCGTCCGCACCGCGCTGTCCTTCACCGCCGAGGTGGGCCGGGAGATCACCCAGTCGCTACGGGGACGCCTGCGCGGGGAGCGGCCGCGCGTCGGGCGCGGGGGGCTGTACCCGCTGATCCGCGCCTTCGCGACGGTGGTGGAGCGGGACGTGGTGGTCGCGGCGGTGATCGGCGACATGCTGGCCGGGCGCGCCGCGGTCTACGCCGACCTCGTCGCCTACGACGAGGTCGCCCACCACTCGGGCCCGCACGGCCGGGACACCGACCAGGTGCTCGCCCGCATGGACCGCGGCCTCGCCCTGATCGCCCGGGTCGCCGAGCACGCGCCCCGGGACTACCGGATCGTGCTGCTCTCGGACCACGGCCAGAGCCCGGGGGAGACCTTCCTCGGCCGGTACGGGCTCACCCTGAAGGACCTGGTCCGCGCGGGCTGCGGGCTGCCCGTGTCCCGCAGGGCCGGCCGGACGCACAGCGGGGCCGAGGCGCGTGCCGCCGTACGGGCCGCCCTGCACCGGCCGGTGGAGGAGACGGCCGAGGAGGCGCGTCCCGGGCCCGGCCCGGACCCGGTGGTGCTGGCATCGGGCAACCTCGGGCTGATCTCCTTCCCGGACCTGCCCGGCCGGGCCTCGCGGGAGCGGATCGACCGCGCGCACCCGGCGCTGCTGGAGACCCTGGCGAACCATCCCGGGGTCGGGTTCCTGCTGGTGGACGGGGTGGTGCTGGGGCCCGACGGGGCCGAGGCGCGGCTCGACGTGCCCGGCGCGGCGGAGGAACTGCTGGCGACGGCGGGCTTCGGGCCGGGGTCGGCGCGGGCGGTCCGGCGCACGGACTCCTTCCCGCACGTGGCCGACATCATGGTGAACTCGGCGTACGACCCGCGAACGGGCGCGGTGCACGCCTTCGAGGAGCAGATCGGCTCGCACGGGGGCCTGGGCGGAGAACAGGGGCACCCGTTCCTGATGTGGCCGGTGGAGCTGCCGGAGCCGGAGACCCTGCCGGGCGGGGAGCTGGTGGGCGCGGAGTCGGTGCACGAGGTGCTGCGGGGCTGGCTCCGCGAGGCGGACGGACCCCAGGTCCCGGTCGCGCCCGGTGGCCACGAGGGTGGCGCGGGGTCCGTGCCCGCGGCGTAATTTGTAAGGAGGAGGACCTCCAGGGGGGCTCCGAGGAGTCGCCATGTCCGCGATCAGCAAGAGCATCGACATCGACCGCAGGCCCGAGGACGTCTACGCGTACGTCACGGACCCCACGCACCTGCCGGAGTGGCAGGACAGCGCCGTCTCCGCCGTTCCGATGGGCGATCTTCCCGTCCAGGTCGGTTCGAAGGTGATGGTCACCCGGCAGATCGGCAAGCGGCGCCTGCCCACGACCATGCAGGTCCTGGAGCTCGACCCGCCGAGGAGCTGGCACATGCACGGCCTGGACGGGCCGGTCCGGCCGGACGTGCGGGGCCGCATCGAACCCCTCGACGGCGGGACCCGCTCGCGCGTGACCCTCGCCATCGACTTCGAGGGCCACGGCCTGGGCAGGGCCCTGGTCCCGCTCGTGGTCAAGCCCATGGTCCGCAAGGAGATGCCCCGGGGCGAGGAGAAGCTCAAGCACCTGCTGGAGCACTCCGCCGCCTGACTCCGCCGCCCGACGCCGTACGTGCCCCGCCCGGAGCCCGTACGGAGCTTCGCGCGCCCGGCCCGCCGCCAGGCGTCCACCCCGGACATCCCGCGGGCCGGACGGTACTTCCCGGCGGAGGAGACCGCCCGCTGCACCTTCGGGGTGGTGCTCGACACGTCGGCGTCGATGAGCCGGGAGCTGCTCGGCAAGGCGCTCGGCGCCATCGCCTCGTACGCCGAAGCCCGCGACGTTCCGGCGGCACGCGTCGTGTTCTGCGACGCGGCGCCGTACGACGCGGGCTATCTGCCCCCGACCGAAATCGCGGGCCGGGTCAAGGTGCGCGGCCGGGGCGGGACCGTGCTCCAGCCGGGCATCGACCTGCTCCTGCGGGCGGAGGACTTCCCGCCGCGGGCTCCGGTGCTGGTGATCACGGACGGCTGGACCGACACCCTGCGGATCCGGCGCGAGCACGCCTTCCTGGTTCCGCAGGGTGCCTCCCTGCCGTTCACGCCCCAGGGGCCGGTCTTCCGGCTGACCTGAGGGCGCGGACCCCGGTTCTAGTCGAGGTAGTCGCGCAGCACCTGCGAACGCGACGGGTGACGGAGCTTCGACATGGTCTTCGACTCGATCTGGCGGATGCGCTCACGGGTGACCCCGTACACGCGGCCGATCTCGTCGAGGGTCTTCGGCTGGCCGTCGTTGAGGCCGTAACGCATGGAGACCACGCCCGCCTCGCGCTCCGAGAGCGTGCCCAGGATCGACTGGAGCTGCTCCTGGAGGAAGGTGAAGGAGACCGCGTCGGCCGGGACGACCGCCTCGGAGTCCTCGATGAGGTCGCCGAACTCGCTGTCGCCCTCCTCACCCAGCGGGGTGTGCAGGGAGATCGGCTCGCGGCCGTACTTCTGGACCTCGATGACCTTCTCGGGGGTCATGTCGAGTTCCTTGCCCAGCTCCTCCGGAGTGGGCTCCCGGCCGAGGTCCTGGAGCATCTGGCGCTGGACGCGGGCCAGCTTGTTGATGATCTCGACCATGTGGACGGGGATGCGGATCGTGCGCGACTGGTCGGCCATGGCGCGCGTGATCGCCTGGCGGATCCACCAGGTCGCGTACGTGGAGAACTTGAAGCCCTTGGTGTAGTCGAACTTCTCCACGGCGCGGATCAGACCGACGTTGCCCTCCTGGATCAGGTCCAGGAAGAGCATGCCGCGGCCGGTGTAGCGCTTGGCCAGCGAGACCACGAGGCGGAGGTTGGCCTCCAGCAGGTGGTTCTTGGCGCGGCGGCCGTCCTCGACCAGGATCTCCAGCTCGCGCTTGAACGCGGGCTTGTGGTCCTCCTCCTCTTCGAGCTTGTACTCGGAGAAGAGACCGGCCTCGATCCGCTTGGCGAGCTCGACCTCCTGCTCGGCGTTGAGCAGCGGCACCTTGCCGATGAGCTTGAGGTAGTCCTTGACGGGGTCGGCGGTGGCGCCGGCCACCATGACCGTCTGCGCCGGGGCGTCGTCCTCGTCGTCGTCGGAGAGGACGAAGCCCTGCGTGCCGCCGGCCTTGGGGGTCTTCTCCTCCTCGTCGTCGCCGAGGTCCTCCGCTGCCCAGTCCTCGCCCTCGGCCACGGGGGTCTCGCCCTCGTCGCCGTCCTTGGCGCCCTTCTTCGTGGCAGCCGTCTTCTTCACGGCGGTCTTCTTCACGGCGGTCTTCTTGACCGTCCGCTTCTTCGGTGCGGCGGCGGCATCCGCCGCCACCTCCTCCTCGGTGCCGGAGGCCGACGGGTCGGATATCGCCGCGGCGGGGGCCGGGGCCGCGGCCGTCTTGCGCGCGCCGATGAGGCGCGGCGGGGCGGCGGCCTTCTTGGCGACGGCACGCGCCGGGGCGGCGGCCGCCTTGCGCGGCTTCTTGGCGGCAGCCTTCGTGGCGGGCGCCGCACTGACGTGAAGTGCGACACCTTCCTCGTCGAGGACCTGGTTCAGGCTGCGCAGGACCCGCTTCCACTGGTCCACCGGGATGCGGCCGGCCTCGAAGGCCTGGCGCACGTCATCACCGTTGATGTGACCCTGCTCGCGGCCACGCTCGACAAGCGCGACCAGGGCCTCGGATTCGGCGATCTCCGTGGGGAACGTACGGGACGGGCTGAGCGACACAAGGAGCCTCTCGTTGCGAACAGATAAGGGGTGGCGGGACATCATCGCGCGAACTCGGGAAACAGACCCGAGGGGGGTCTGTATTCCGAGCCGCACGAGGACACCTGTCGGTTCATCGCACGCCCGAGTAGATTCGTTACGCGCTGAATTGAGTGACCTGCGCCACGCTGTGACCGGGCAACCGATCGGCGGTGGCGGCGTCCGCCCTTTTTGTCAGCCCGTTTTGCGGGCCTCGATGAGGAATCGGGCGGTGTGCGCGATGAACGGGCCTTCGCGTTCGATCTGTTCGTACAGCTCGCGCAACCGGTCCCGGTGCTGCCCGACCGTGAAGCCGGGCACCATCCAGATCACCTTCCGTAGAAAGTAGATCACGGCTCCGATGTCGTGGAACTCCGTCCGCAGTCGCTCCGAGCGCAGATCGACCACCTCCAGCCCGGCCTTCGTGGCGTCGGCGACCGCGTCGTCGGGGTGGCGCGAGCGCCGGATCTCCTCGGGCTGCGGTCCCAGGAAGTACTCGACGAGCTCGAAGACGCTCGCCGGACCGACCTGCTGGGAGAGGTACGTGCCGCCGGGCCGCAGCACCCGCGCGATCTCCTCCCACCAGATCGTCACGGGGTGCCGGCTGGAGACGAAGTCGAAGGCCTCGTCGCCGAACGGCAGCGGGGGCTCGTCGCTGTCCGCGACCACCACTGCGCCGAGCGGGTGCAGCAGCCGGGTCGCTTTGTCGATGTTCGGCGGCCAGGACTCCGTGGCGGCCATCAGCGGGGGCAGCGGTCCGGCTCCGGCGAGGACCTCGCCGCCGCCGGTCTGGATGTCCAGGGCGGCCTGGACGTGGGACAGGCGCTCCCCGAGGAGGCGCTGGTAGCCCCACGAGGGCCGCTGTTCGCTGGCCCGGCCGTCGAGCCAGGAGAAATCCCAGCCGTCCACGGAGACGGACTCGGCTTCCGCGACGAGATGGTCGAATGTGGGCGTCATGTCTAGATCCTCCCAGCCCGGGCGCCGGTCATCCACCGGATTGCCGGGGTCGGGGCACCCGCGGGGAGTCCCGCGGGTTCGCCTACACTGGGCGGCGGGCCGTGACTGGCGTTCGGGTGGATCACCACCGGGGAGCGGCCCGGCGTGCCTCCGTACGTCGACTGCCGCGCGCCTGGGCGAACCGCGATCCCGCAGCCACGCTCAGGAGACCCCATGACGACTGCCCAGGCCACGATTGCCACGCAGACCGCCGGCACCCCGGCCGCCCGGCTGATGGACGGCACCGCCCTCGCCCGCCGCATCTCGGAGCAGACCGCCGCGTACGCCGCGAAGATCACCGAGCGCACCGGCACCGCGCCCTGTCTCGCGACCGTCCTGGTCGGCGAGGACCCCGCGTCCGTCACCTACGTCCGCATGAAGCAGAACCGCTGCGCGAAGGCCGGGATCACCTCCCGCCACGTGGAGCTGCCGGCCGAGACCACCACCGAGGAGCTCGTCGCCACGCTCACCGCGCTCTCCGAGGACCCGGAGATCAGCGGCATCCTGCTCCAGCACCCGGTCCCGCACCACATCGACGAGCGCGCCGCCTTCGAGGCCATCGCCCCCGGCAAGGACGTCGACGGGGTCACCATGCACTCCTTCGCCGCCATGGGCTTCGGTCTGCCGGGCTTCGTCTCCTGCACCCCCGGCGGCATCATGCGCCTGCTGGAGGCCTACGACGTGGACCTGACCGGCAAGCACGCCGTGGTCGTCGGCCGCAGCGCCATCCTGGGCAAGCCGGCCGGGATGCTGCTCCTGGAGCAGAACGCCACCGTCACCTACTGCCACTCCCGCACCGTGGACCTGCCGTCCATCGTGCGCCAGGCGGACGTGCTGGTCGCCGCCGTCGGCAAGGCCGAGTTCATCCGGGGCGAGGACATCAAGCCGGGCGCGGTGGTCCTCGACGCCGGGTACAACGAGGGCAACGTCGGCGACGTCCACTTCGAATCGGCCGCCGCGCGCGCCTCGCTGATCACCCCCGTGCCTGGCGGTGTCGGCCCGATGACCATCGCGGTACTGCTGGAGCAGACCGTCCAGGCGGCCGCCGCGCAGGCCGGGCTGGCGCTCGCGGACCTCTGAGCGACCTCCGCCCGCCGCGGCGGGCGTGACCGTACGACGAACGCCCCGGACCCTTCGGCCCGGGGCGTTCCGTCTTTCCCCGGCCCGGGCCCTCCCGCGGCCCCGAGAGGGCCCCTGGCGGCCCGCTGGGGGCCCTTCGGGGTCAGACCCGGGCCGCGGCCCGGCGGCGGGCCTCCGCGACGATGGGGGAGGCGTGGAACTCGCGGGCCAGCTCGGCCAGCGGCCGGGCGCCCAGCCGGCAGGAGCCCGGCTGCCCGGATTCCCCGACGGGCCGCTCCGCACCGGCCGCCAGCCGGCGCAGACAGGCGGCCGCGAGCATCGCGGCGTCCGCCACCAGGGCGGCGTCCCGCTCGGACCGGCCCTGGGCGAGCGCGGCCTCGTAGGCCTCGCCGCGGACGGCGGGGTCGAACCAGGAGGCGAGGGCCAGGAGCCCGTCGTCGATCACCGACTCGCGGTGGATCAGCCGGATCCCGACCGGCGACCACCAGGTCAGCGGCACGGTCATCACGCTCGACGCGGCGAATCCGTGCAGGGCCTTCCACAGCGGACGCAGCCGCCGGTACTGGCTGAAGTCCTGCCAGGCCGCCGATTCGCCGACCAGCGGCACGATGAATCCGGTCCCCACCAGCAGGGCCGCCGCGGAGGCCAGCGGCGGCGCGAGGTAGGTCGACAGGCCGTCCCAGTCCCGGCCGGACCAGCGGGCACCCACGGCCGCCCACTTCGCGACGAGGTAGCCCACGTCCATCACCCCGCCGAGCATGAGCAGCGCCAGCCCGGTGCGCAGGGCCCGCATGGCCGGATCCACGCGCCGCAGCCACTTCCAGCACAGCAGGGTCAGCGCCGTGCTGCCCACCGCGTGGGCGGCCAGGTAGAGGGCGATCATCTCCCGGATCCACGGCGTGTTGGCGTAGTACGTGTCCAGGTCGCGCAGCCGTTCCACCGGCGCGTCCCCCTTCGCGAAGAGGAGGACGATCGCCACGACGACGGCGCTGTACGCGACCACCGTGATCCGGGTGGCCCGCCGCACGCCCGGGGTCGGCCCGCCGCCCCAGTGCAGGATCAGCACGATGCACGATCCGGAGAACGTGGTCAGCACGCTGTAGACGAGCGGGGCGGAGAAGTTGACGACGCCGGTCAGCCGGTTGACGGCGGCGATGGTCGGCGGACCGGACAGGAACATGGCGAGGGAACCGACCACCAGCAGCGTGCACACGGCGCGCATCAGCGGCTGGTCCCAGCCGCGGCGCAGGGTCGGAGCCTTGATGATCAGCGCCAGGACGATCACGAAACCCGGCACGTAGAGGATGAGCCCGTCCGACATCGGGTTACTGGCGGGCTTCCACGGGATCGGTCTCCTGGTCGAGTCCGGCGACGGCCCACTCGGCGGCGGTCAGCGGCGGGGCCTTGAGGGCCCCCTGGTCCGAGGCGCGCAGCACCTGCCAGACCACCGCCGGACGCAGCCAGTAGGTGGGAGGGCTGCTCATGGTGATGACCTCCAGGAAGGCCGCGGTCAGCTCCTCCCGGGTGGTGGCCCCGGTCATCAGCCGGGAGACGTAGGAGTTGAGCAGGCCGGCGCCCGCGCGCGGCTTCATCCCGGTGGCGCCCGGGTACAGGATGTCCTGCGAGGTGGCGAGCTCCCAGGCGGTGGCCACCTGCGGGGCGATGGCGCGCTGCGCCTCCATGCCGATGGAGGGGTGCGCCAGCCCCTTGGCGCGCAGCAGCGTACGGACGGCCAGCAGGCCCTGGGCGGCGACCGTCATGCCCTGGCCGTAGAGCGGGTTGAAGGTGGCGACCGAGTCGCCGACGGCGAAGAACCCGTCGGGGAGTTCGGCCTTCTCGAAGAAGACCCGGCGGTTGGCGGTGCCCTGGGTGACGGCGACGTCGGTCAGGGGCTTCTTGCCTTCGAGGAGTTCGCCGACGATCGGGTCGCGGATGCCCTTGGCGAACGGGATGAACTGCTCGGGGTCGCCGGTGGGCTGGCCGCCTCGGGTCCCCGAGAGGGTGGCCTGCCACTGGCCGTTCTCGATGGGCACGATCGTCGCGGTCTGGCCGGGGACCGGAACCCGGGGATCGGACTGGACGTTGACGATGGGGAAGCCCATCGCGTGGGCGCCCTCCGGTGCTTCGAAGATCCGGGTCGCGTAGACCAGGCCGGAGTCGACCTCGGCCTGCCTGATGCCGCCCACGCCGAGCTCCTGGAGCCAGTTGCGGGCCCGGGAGCCGCGGCCGCTCGCGTCGACCACGAGGTCGGCGGTGATCAGCCTGCCCTCTTCCTCCGGGGTGTCGACGCGGACGCCGGTGATCCGGGCGGCCGTTCCCTCCAGGGAGCGGACACGGCTCTTCTGGAGGGTGGTGACCCCGTCCAGGGCGGTGACGCGGGCGCGGACCACCGAGTCGAGGAGGTCGCGGCTGCAGGAGATGTTGAACTGCTTCTCCCCGCAGCGCGGGATCCAGCCCTGAGCGGTCTTGGTGACCAGGTCGGTGGGCAGGCTGCGGCGGATCGCGCCCGCCGCCGTCCAGTCCTCGGTGATGCCGGGGAGGATGTCCTCGATGGCGCGGGCGCCGCCCGACCACATGACGTGGACGTGGCGGGCCTGCGGCAGGCCGCGCCGGGGCTCCGGGCTGTCGGGCAGGGTGTCGGCGTCGATGATGGTGACCGACGCGTGCTCGGCGAGGACGGCCGCCGCGAGGAGGCCGGCCATGCTGCCGCCGATGACGACGGCGTGGCGGGGCGGAGAAGACTGGGTCATCGTGTGGTGCTCTCTGTCAGGGCCGTGCGCGTGCGCATCGGCGAAGTAGGTGCGTCGGCGGGAGGGCGGCGGTCAGCCGCCGCGCGTGCTTGCCATGGCCCGCTCAACGTCCACAGCCGAACGAGGTCTTGATGCGCTCGATCGCCTCGGGGACCTGCTCTTCCCGGGGCGGTGGAAGGAATGCCTTGAGGATCTTTCCGAGGTGCAGCCCGAAGGTCTCCGCGCGGATCTCCGCCGGGTCCTCCCGGTCGGCACGGGCCGCGGCCTGCCGGACGACGGAGCTCAGTCCCTGGTCGGAGCGCAGCAGCTCCGCCAGGCCGCCGTGGCGTCCCGTCAGTCGGGCCGCGACCGCCATGCCGGAGCCGTGCCGGTCGCAGGTGCCCTCGTCCATGTGCCACAGCTCGTGGCAGGCGATGACGAGCTGGTGCTCGGGCCGGGTGCGCTCCTCGATGACGAGGAGGTCGCGGTCCTCCATCTCCAGCCACAGCCCACTGGCCGTGTCGGGCGGAAAGGCGGCGAACCGGAACAGCACCGGCCGGTCGCGGCCGCGCCCGTATGCGGTGCACAGCCCCGCGATGATGCCGGCGGCCTCGGTGTTCGGGGTCAGGCGGGCGGCCGCCACCAGGTCGGCGCCGAGTTTCCGCATGGCCCGTGTGGTCCTCATGGCGCATCATCCCCTTCGGCACTGCGGTCGTTGCCTGCGCTGCGTTCGTGGCCGTGGCCACGGCCGTCGCCGTCGCGTGGGCGTTCGGCGGCCGGGCGGCCCAGCTGTCCCTCGCGGGCGAGCAGGTCGTCCAGGTGGTCGGCCAGCGACTTCCAGCCGCCCGGCGAGAGCCTGCCCGCCCGGGTGACGATGCTGCGTACGTCGTGGGCCCGCATCACGGCGAGCATCGGGTTCTCCGCGGGCCGCTCCGCGGCCTCCAGCTCGCGCTCGATCCCCGTCAGGGTGGCGCCGAGCGCCTCGGTGTCGTCGGCCAGCAGGAAGCCGGCCTCGACTCCGTAGAAACGCTGGATCCCGGCGGCCGCCGCGAGGTTGGGCAGCCCCTCGCCCTGCGCCAGGCGGGTCAGGGACTGCCCCGAGGCGTCGAAGGAGGCGGCGATGGCGGAGAGGGAGTGGGGCTGGCCGTCTTCCCGGGTGCGGGTGCGGCGCAGGTGCTCGAACCGGCGGCGGACCTGCTCCTTCAGCGGGAGCCGCGGCGGGTTGCCGTCGAGGGTGAGCCGGATGGCCTGCGGGGTGATGCCCGTGAGGTACGAGAGGTGTTCGAGGTCGTCCGTACCGCCGGTGGACGGGCCCGCCGGTCCGCTCCCGGTGGTGGCCAGGGCCCGTTCCACCGCGCTCTTGCTGTCGGCGAGCAGGAAGCCGGCGTAGACCCCGAAGAACCGCTGGACTCCGGCCGCGTGACCGAGCCGGGGCAGTCCGGTGCCCGCGTTGAGCGGGCCGAGGGAGGCGCCGGGTGCGTCGAAGTCCTCGGCTATGGCCGCGAGGGGCCACTCCCGGCCGTGCTTGTCGCGCCGGGTGGCGCGCAGCCGCAGGAACCGCTGGTGCACCCGTTCGCACAGGGGCAGTTCGGCGGCGGTACCGGCCAGGACCGGGGGGATGCGGGCCGGTTCCACCCCGGACAGGTGGCTCAGCCGCTCCACGGAGAGCACGTGCTCCGGATCCTGACCGCGCCGCTCGGCCAACGCCACGACACGGCCCCAGGCCGCGGTGAGGTCGGGGCTGGCGGTGGCACGCACCGGGTGTTTCTCCGTCAGTAGAGAGAAGGTTCGAATGGTTGCTCAGCGTGAAGCGTATCCCCCTGTTCCGTGGCGGAACAGGGCACCCCCCAACCTTTCTTTCCGTCCGGCTCAAAAAAGGTGGGGACGCCGGGACCAGCCGGGACCCGCGTGCGGGCATGACCTCGGAGGTAATCGACCGGCCGGGGCCCCGGCGGCACAGTGGAGCCATCGGGTCCCGGGCCGCGCACTCGGCTCCGGGGCCCGGTCACCCGTACTCCACTCCGTACTTCATCCGTACCCCACCCGTGCATTCGACCCTCGACGGAGGCTGATTCGCCATGTCCGCAACGCTGCTCACCGCCGTAGCCCGCACCACCGTCCCGCAGGCCGCGCTGCGCCGCTTCCTCGCCCTCGACGCCGTCGTCACCACCGGCAACGGGCTCGCCTACGCCGCCTTCTCCGCGCCCCTCGGCCGGCTGCTCGGTATCGGGCAGGGGCTGCTGCTGGAACTGGGCCTCTTCCTCGTGCTCTTCGGCGCGGGCGTCGGCCTACTGGCCTCGCGCCGGCAGCCCCCGGCCTTCCCGGTCAGGTTCGTCATCGAGGCCAACTACGCCTGGGCCGCGCTCAGTCTCGTCGCCCTCGTCGTGTGGTTCGCACCCACCACCGCCGGGGCGGTGTGGATCCCGGCGCAGGCCCTCACCGTCGCCTCCTTCGGCCTCCTCCAGCAGCTCGCGCTGCGCGCGGGCTCAGGGCGCCAGTGAGCGCAGGTACTTCACCGTCGCCGGGTCGGCCGGGAGCAGGGTCTCGATGGCCAGCTCGGCGACGGTCACGTCCATCGGCGTGTTGAAGGTGGAGATGGAGGACACGAAGGAGAGCAGGTGTCCGTCGTGCTCGATCCGCAAGGGAAGCGCGATGTACGGAACGGCTTCCTCCGGCTCGCTGTCGCCCGGCCGGTCCGGCACCGGATACGCCGCCACCTCCTCGTACAGCGCACGCAGCGGCTCCGAGCGGGCCAGGGCGATCTGCCGCTCCATCTGGGCCAGTAGGTGCCCGCGCCACTCGCGCAGGTTGTGGATCCGCGCGGCGAGCCCCTCCGGGTGCAGGGTCAGCCGCATCGCGTTCAGCGGCCCCGCCAGCAGGTGCTCGGGCAGCCCCTCCATCAGCATCATGACGCCCCGGTTGGCGGCCACCACGTCGTACGTGGAATCCACCACCAGCGCCGGATACGGCTCGTAGCCGGTCAGCAGCCGCTCCAGCCCCTCGCGCAGCACCCCCATCGAGGGGTCGTCCAGCGGGGTGTGCGCGTACCGGGGCGCGTAACCCGCCGCCAGCAGCAGTGCGTTGCGGTCCCGCACCGGGACGTCCAGATGGTCGGCGAGCCGCAGCACCATCTCCTCGCTCGGCCGGGACCGGCCGGTTTCCACGAAGCTGATGTGCCGGGAGGAGGAGTCGGCGCGGCCCGCCAGCTCCAGCTGGCTGATCCCGCGCCGCTCCCGCCAAGTGCGGAGCAGTGTTCCCACCGTTGCCGTCGTCGTCATGCCCCGACGGTAACCCGCCGGGCTCACCCCAGGTCGAAGACGTTCCGCAGGCCGAGGCGGTAGCGCCACAGGTCGTGCCGCTTGAGGGGTTCCACCTCCGGAGCCCGGTACATCGGTTTCACCGAGCACCGCGCCGTCGTCGAACCATCCCGGTCCAGAAGGGAGTTGACGGCCGCGCGGGCCGAGGCGTTGGCTCCCTCCATCGTCGCGAGGTCGATGTCGACCGCCACGTAGTCCCCGCTGAGGAAGAAGTTGGGGATGCGGGTGCCCGCGCTCGGCCGGTTGTGGAAGGTGCCGGTCGGGTGGATCAGCAGCTGGTCCTGGTTGGTCGGGTTCGGCGTGCCGGTCCCCTCCACCCCCGGGTCCAGGAACCACGAGTGCAGTTTGCCGTCCGAGAGCAGCGTCCTGCCGGTGTCGTTCAGCGAGGCCTTCAGCTGCGCCCACACCTCGCGGGCCACCTCCTCGCGCGTGCACTGCTTGGCCGTCTTCCCGTACAGGATCCCGGGCTTGTCCCATTCGGAGATGTCCACCGACAGGCAGTCCACGGCCGTGCCGTCCCCGTAGTCGGCGGGGAAGTCCCGCGCCGGCCAGTGCTCGGCCTGTTGGATCGCCGTCAACGACCAGGGGGAGTCGATGCAGTTGAGGTGTCCGTGGACCAGGGGTGCGCGCTCGGTGAGATAGAACTGGATCCCGGTCATCCAGTCGGTCTCCAGCTTGTCGCAGCGCCCCAACATCGGGTCGGCCGCCCGCAGTGCCGGGCTCCACGTGCGGCGGGCGTGCTCCACGGGCAGCGCGCTGACGTAGTGGTCGGCGGTGACGGTCGAGGCCGCGCCGGCCGGGTCCTCCACTACGACCCCGCTCACGCGGCCGTCCGCGCAGCGCACCTCGCGGACCGTCCAGCCGATGTTGAACTCCACGCCCAGGGAGCGCAGATGGGTCTCCCAGGGGCCGATCCACGCTTCGTTGGTCGGCAGGTTCAGGATCCGGTCCGGCGGGCCGTCCGCCCCGCGCCCCAGCAGGTTGAAGACGAAGGCCTCGCCGAGCGTGCCGACCGTACGGGTGGAGGCCTCCTCGGCCTTGGTGGCCACGATGTTGCGCGTGATGCCGACGGCGAGGATCCGCTGGTACTCGCTCGACATCTGCGCGGCCCGGGTGAACTCCCACCAAGGGGTGTTCTCCCACTGCTCGTTGCGCCGTTCGTCGCAGCTGGTGAGGAAGACGAGCACGCGGTCGACGAAGTACGCCGTCTCGTGCGCCGGGAGCCGGACCAGCGACTGGAGGATGCCGGTGAGGGCCCGGCGCAGCTCGTCGGGGGTCAGGGTGGCGGGGGAGCTGTCGGGCCACGGGATGGGCGCGCGCAGGTCCTCGCGGCCGCCGGCGCGGGCGAACATCATCTCGCGCGGGGCGGTCAGGTTGTCCCAGACCCCGTTGGCGTTGCCGGGGAAGGGGATGCGCCGCATCGTGTCGGGCAGGTTGTGGTAGATCCCGGGGATGAAGCGGAAGCCGTGCTCGGCGGGGAGCGGGCGGCGACCGCCGCGCGCGCTGCCGGGCACGTCCATGCTGCGGGCCTTGCCGCCGAGCGCCCGGCGCTCGTACACGGTGACGGCGTAGCCGCGCTCGGCGAGCTCGTGCGCGGCGGTGAGGCCGGCCACCCCGCCGCCGAGGACGGCGACGCGGCGCGCCTGCCCGGCCGCGGCGGCTTGGGCGGCTTCGGTGGCGGCTTCGGCGGCGGCCTCGGCGGGGGTCGCGAGGCCCCCGGCGGCGGATAACGCGCCTGCGGTGGCCGCGGCCCCCGCGATGAACGTGCGCCTGGAGTTTCCTGTGCGCGTCACGATGATGCTCCCTCGGTACCCGGCGACACCCATCGGCGTTACCGGCGGTAACGGTCACGTCCGGCGCAGGAGCATAGGGGCGGCGCGGTGGTCACGGAAGGCGCGGAAGTACCCGCACGCACTATGGCGCGAAACCTTCCCTGTGGCCTGAGCTGTGGGAACCTTGACGTCACGTCAGGTCAATCGGGCAGAAGGAGACCGCGGATGTCGAGAGAACCGCTTTCGCAGAAGGAGATCGAGGACCGGTTGCGGGAACTCCCCGGCTGGGCCTTCGAGGACGACCGGATCTTCCGCACCTACCGGCTGGGCAGCCACTTCGCGGCGAGCGCCCTCGTCAGCCACATCGCCACCGTGCAGGAGGAGTTGAACCACCACTCCGACCTCACCCTGGGCTACAACACCGTCCGCGTCTCCGTGAACACGCACGACGCCGGAGACTCCGTCACCGAGGCCGACTTCACCCTCGCCGAGCGCGTCGAATCCCTCGCCCCCGCCCACGGCGCCGCCTGATGCCGATAACGAAGCCGCTGCTCGACTACGACGCCGAGGCCGAGGCCTACGACGCCACGCGCGGCGGGGTCCCGCGCGCCGAGGCCGCCGCCGGGGCGGTCCTCGGCCTCCTCCCGCCCGCCACCGCGACCCTGCTCGACCTCGGCTGCGGCACCGGGATCGTCACCACCCGGATCGCCTCGGCCCGCCCCGGGACACGCGTGTTCGGCGCGGACGCCTCGTACGGGATGGCCGCCATGGCCCTCTCCCGGGGCGTCCCGGTGGTCCTCGGCTCCGCGGCCCGGCTGCCCGTCCGCTCCGGCTCGCTCGACGCGGTGACCGCGATCTGGCTGCTGCACCTGCTGCGCGAACCGGGCGCGGTGGCCACGGTCGTCGCCGAGGCGGCCCGGGTACTGCGCCCCGGCGGGGTGTTCCTCGCCACCGTCGACAAGGACTCCGCCCACGACGTCGGCAGCGACATCGACGCGCTGCTCGCGCCGCACCTCACCCGGGACCCCGCCGACTCCACGGCGGAGGTCACCGCCCACGCGGCCGCGGCGGGCCTGCGCCCCGGCGCCGAAGCCCGCTTCACCGGCCACGGCCAGGGCCGGAGCCCGCGCCAGAGCGCCGCCGCGCTGCTGGCCGGCCGCTACGCCTCCCGGGTCAGCCCGCGCGGGACCACCCCGCACGAGCTGGCGGACCGGCTGGCCCGGCTGCCGGCGCCGGACTCCCCGCGCGCGGACCCCACGTACCGCCTGATCGGCTTCGTACGGCACTGACGCCCGCGGTCGCCCGGCCGGTCGGCGCGGCCGGTCGGCACGTCAGGCATGGTCGGCACGTCAGGTGTGGCCGGCCCGTCAGGCGTGGACGCGCTCCAGGCGCCACCACTGCGTGGGCGAGTCGGTGTCCTCGGCCTGGCGGGCCCGGCCCTCGGGGTCGGCCTCCAGCGGCAGGCCGCTGATCGCGGCGATCAGGGAGACGACACCGGGGTCGGGGGGGTGTTGCGCGAAGAACCACTCCGGGGCCCCCAAGGGGTGAGCCATGAACCCCAGGATAAGGGGCCAGCACAACGGGGGCAGCGGGGCGGCG
>NZ_JBHYVM010000034.1:93343-96333 GCF_042750105.1 Streptomyces sp. NPDC059443
CTCCCCCTGTCGCGGCGGGGGGGCCCGCGGCCGGGGGGCCGCCCCCCCCGGGCCGGCCGCTGGGGGGGGGGGGGGGGCGGGGCCCCGGGGGGGGGGGGGGGGGCCCCCCCCCCCCCCCACTCCTGGGCCCCGAAGGCGTTCGCCTTCCACACCTGGATCCGGGCACCGCTCTCCGTGGACGCGTTCGCGACGTCGAGCCGCCTGCCGTTGTGGACGCTGACCAGGTGGAAGATCCCGCCGCCGGTGTGGACGGGGGTGATCTCCCACTGCCGGGCCGGCTCCGGCCCCTCGGCCGCCCCGACGCACACCCGGTTGCCGCTCTCGACCTGGAGCAGCAGCCCGCTCGCGCAGTTGCGGACCAGGTACACGCCGTCCGGCGCCGTCATCGCGGGGCTCAGAAGTCGAACTCGGCCGGGTCGGGACCGATGCGGCGCCCCGCCGATCCGGCGCCCAGCGCGTCGAGGGCGGCGATGTCCTCGGCATCGAGCTCGAAACCGAAGACGTCCAGGTTCTCCCGGATCCGCGAAGGGGTCACGGACTTCGGAATCACCACGTTGCCCAGCTGGAGGTGCCAGCGCAGCACCACCTGCGCGGCGGAGCGGCCGTGCTTGGCGGCGATCGCGGTGACGGCGGGGAGGGTGAGGAGGTCCTTGCCCTGGCCGAGCGGGGACCAGGCCTCGGTGGCGATGCCGTGGCGGGCGTGCAGGGCGCGCAGTTCGGTCTGCGGGAGGAGCGGGTGCAGCTCGATCTGGTTCACGGCCGGGACCAGGGAGCTCTCGGCGCCGAGCCGCTCCAGGTCGGCGGGGCGGAAGTTCGACACGCCGACGGCCTTGGCGCGGCCGCTCGCCGCGATCTCCTCGAAGGTCTTCCAGATGGCGACGAAGTCCTCGCGCATCGGGCGCGGCCAGTGGATCAGGTAGAGGTCGACGTCGTCCAGGCCCAGCTTGGCGAGCGACGCGTCGAACTCGCGCAGCACGTTGTCCCGGCCCCAGGTCTCGGACTTGCCGTTCCACAGCTTGGTGGTGACGAACAGTTCCCCGCGCGGCACCCCGGAAGCGGCGATGGCCTTGCCGGTGCCGGTCTCGTTGCCGTAGATGGACGCCGTGTCGATGCTGCGGTAGCCCGCCTCCAGCGCGGTCCCGACCGCCCGCTCCGCCTCCGCGTCCGGGACCTGCCAGACGCCGTAGCCGAGCTGGGGCATGATCGTGCCGTTGTTGAGCTTGATGCCGGGGACCTGGTTCACGTCGGGTCGTTCCCTCTGGTTCTCGTCGGGTCGTCGGTACGGGTACGCGTGCGGGTACTGGCTGCGCGTACGACCGGCGACAACCGGACTCCCGCGTGGCCTATTCCCGCCGAACGGGTGAAATCCGTACGGCGGGAACAGGTGCGAGCGGGGCTACGCCCCCGGGTAGTTCCCCAGGTACGCCTCCCGGACCCGCGCGTCTCCCCGTACCTCGGCGGCCGTGCCCTCGGCGAGCACGCTCCCCAGGTCCAGGACGACCACCCGGGCGCAGAGGTCCATCACGAAGGCCACGTTGTGCTCGACCAGCAGCACCGCGCAGCCCTCCTCCTCGGCGAGCCGGCGCACGACCGCCGCCAACTGCCCGCGTTCGGGCGCCGACATGCCCGACGCGGGCTCGTCCAGCAGCAGCACCCGGGGCGGATCGGCCACGGCGCGGGCCAGCTCCACCATCCGGGCCCGACCCACCGGTAGACCACCGGCGTACGAGGCTCCGAGCGCGCCGACCCCGCAGTCGGCCAGCACCCGCGCGGCCCGCTCCCGCCGCTCCCGCTCCCGGCGGCGCCGGGCCGGGGACGCGACCAGATCGGCGGCCAGACCGCCGCCCCCGCCCCGCCACTCCTGCGCGACGAGCACGTTGTCGGCCACGCTGAGCTGCCCGAACAGCTGCTGGCGCTGGAACGTCCGGCGCATCCCGTGCCGGGCCCGCCAGACGGGGGAGCGACGGGTGATGTCCACCCCGTCGAGCAGCATCCGGCCCCGGTCGGGCCGCCGGATCCCGGACAGGACGTCGAACAGGGTGGTCTTCCCGGCCCCGTTCGGCCCGATCAGCCCGCACACCTCGCCCGCCCGGATCCCGAGATCGACACCGTCCAGCGCCCTGACCCCGCCGAACCGGACGCTCACCCCGACGGCCTCCAGCACGTATCCGCCGGTGCCGCTACTGCTGCCCGCGCTCATGTGCCCATCCCCAGGTAGGCCTCGGTCAGCCGGTCCGTCTCCACCTCGGCGCGCGGGCCGCACCAGGAGACCCGGCCCTGGGAGAGGTAGGCGACGGTATCGGCGATCCCGAGGATCTCGGCCGCCTTCTCCTCCACCAGCAACAGCGCGGTCCCCGCGTCGCGGAGCTCGGTGAGCAGCCCGTACACCTCGTCCACCACGCGCGGTGCGAGCCCGAGCGAAGGCTCGTCCGCGATCAGCACCTCGGGCGGCCGCTGGAGCAGCGGTGCGAGGGCCAGCATCTGCTGCTCCCCGCCGGACAGCGCCCCGGCGGCGATGCCGCGCCGCTCCCGCAGCCGGGGGAACCGGGCGTAGACGGCGTCCCGCTCGGCGGCGTCCGGGAGGTACAGGGCCAGGTTCTCCTCGATGCTGAGCGCGGGGAAGATCCCCCGGCCCTCGGGCGCGAGCAGCACGCCGGCGCGGGAGCGGCGTACGGCTCCGTCCCGGCTGGAGTCCCGCCCGTTGACGAGGACGGACCCGCCAGTGAGGGGCAGCGCCCCTGCCGCTACCCGGCAGGCGGTGCTCTTCCCGGCCCCGTTCGGCCCGAGCACGGCGAGGATCTCCCCGCGCCGCACGACGAGATCCACCCCGTGCAGCACGAGCCCCCCGTCGTACCCGGCCGTCACGCTGCGCAGCTCCAGGGCGGGGGCGGTCCCTGCGGGGCTTCCCCCCACCCCGCCCCTTCCCGAAACTGGGTCTCTGCCCCAGCCCCCGGCCCTCAAACGCCGGGCGGGCTGGGGCAATCCAGCCT
>NZ_JBHYVM010000035.1:0-60025 GCF_042750105.1 Streptomyces sp. NPDC059443
GTTGCCGGGGGCCAGCCCCCGGACCCCCGCGCCTCAAACGCCGGCGGGGCTGGATGTTGCGGGGCTGGATTGCCCCGCAGGGCAATTTCAGCCTCGCCGGCGTTTGAGGCGCGGGGTCTGGGGCGGAGCCCCAGGGGCTCGGGCGAAGCCCGGCCCCGGCGGGTCAGGGCGCAGCCCTGGGAACGGGCGAAGGGCGGGGAGGGGCAGGCCCCGCGCAGCGGAGGCTGTGGGGCCAGGGCCAGGGGCCCGGCGCCGGGGGTGCGAGGGTGCCCGGGGGCGGCTTCGGCGCCTGCGGGGTAGGGCGCCCGGCCGGGAGGCGCCCGCGCAGCCCGAAGTGGAGATCGCCGAGGTCAAGCAGCGGGGCGGCTAGGAGCCGCTTATGGTGAGCTGACTGGTTCGGGGGGTCGCCCGAGGAGGGTGCAGTGCACCGTTCCCGTTCCCGTTCCCGCTCCCGCCGGCGGATAGCCGCCGGCGGCTGCGCCGCCGTCCTGCTGCTCGGCGGCAGCCTCGCGGCAGGGCCGAGCCCGAGTTCGCCGAGCCCGTCGCAGAGCCCGGCTCCGAGTGTGAGCGCCGGCGCGAGCGCCCCTCGCATCCGCTGGGGCGACTGCCCCGAGAAGTCGGCCCCCGCGGAGATGCGCTGCGGCACCCTGAGCGTGCCCCTCGACCACGGAGCCCCCGGCAAGGGCACCGTCAAGCTGGCCCTCGCGAAGCTCCCCGCCACCGAAACCTCCTCGGGCCGCAAGCCGCTCGGCTCGCTGGTCATGAACTTCGGCGGACCCGGCGCCCCCGGCGTCTCTACCCTCGCCGCCTACCCCTACGCCTTCACGCAGCTCAACAAGAGCTACGACATCGTCGTCTTCGACCCCCGCGGCGTCGGCCTCAGCGAGCCCGTCAGCTGCGGCGGCTCCCCGAAAGCGGGGGACTCGGACGGCACCGGCTCCGCCGGGGACAGCGGGGCCGCCACCCTCGCCGCCCTGCGTGCCGAGGCCAAGCGCTGCGCCCGGTACTCCGGGCAGGTGCTCCCGTACGTCGGTACCGTCAGCGTGGCCCGCGACATGGACGTGATCCGCCAGGCCCTCGGTGAGAAGAAGCTCGACTACCTCGGCTTCTCCTACGGGACGCGCCTCGGCGCGGTCTACGCAGCCCTGTTCCCGCAGCACACCGGCCGGATGGTCCTCGACGGGGTCGACACGCTGAGCGAGCCGCTCGCCGAGCAGGCCCTGAGCTCGGCGGTCGGCCAGCAGCGGGCCCTGGACAACTTCCTCGCCTGGTGCGCGCGCCGCGAGGGCTGCGTCTACGGCACGAACTCCCGTACCGCCGAGGACAAGGTGGAGGCCCTCGTCACCCGACTCGACGCCGAGCCGCTCGTCGGCGAGGGCGGTGTCCGCTTCACCGGGCAGGACGTGGCCGAGGCCATCGGGACCGCCCTGTACTCGCAGGAGCTGTGGCCCCGGCTCGCGGACGCGCTCGCCCTCGTCGAGCGCAAGGGCGACCCGGTGGGCCTGATGCAGCTCGGCGGCCCGGCCGAAAAGCCCCCGCCGGACACCGGCGGCGGGGACAAGGCCGGCAAGGTGCCCGCCGACAACGCCGCGGCCGCGCTCGTAGCGGTGAGCTGCGCCGACGACCCGGACCGCAGCAACGACAAGGCGTCCCCGGCGGCGATCGAGCGGGAGATCGAGGCGCTGGACCCGGCGTTCGTCGCCGCCTCGCCGATCTTCGGGCCGCGCCAGCTGATGACGGTCCTGGCCTGCTACGGGCGTCCGGCCGGCACCGATTTCATCCGGAAGATCGACCACCCGGCCGGGATCCCGCGGATGCTGCTCGTCGGTACCCGCGGCGACCCGGCGACCCCGTACGAGTGGACGGAGGAGACGGCGAAGCTGCTGGGCAACGCCGTGGTCCTGGACTACAAGGGCGACGGGCACACCGGCTACGTGGCCTCGCCCTGCGTACGCGGCTACGTGGACCACTTCCTCATCGACGGCCGGCTGCCGTCCGGGACGCGGGCCTGCCCCGCCGGGGAGTAGCGAACCCCCGGCGGGGCGGAACCCCGTACTGCCGTGGCCGGTCGGGGCCGGTCAGCAGTTGGGGTGGGTCGAGCGGCCCGCGAACCGGTCCGCGAGCCAGTTACCGGCCTCCAGGGAGTGGGTGATCACGCCGCTGACGTGCTCGCCGACCCAGATGGTGTCGAATTCGACGTTCGCGCCCTTCGCGCACCAGTCGGAGCGCAGTTGGCGCCCGACGGCGTACGGGATGAGCTCGTCGCCGAGCGCGTGGTACTGGTACACGGGCGCGGCCGGAGCGGTCCGGCCGAGCTTGCTCTGGTTCAGGCGGGCCTGCCAGTCCGGCTGCGCGAGCGGGTCGCGGGTGGTCAGGTCGGAGATCCGCTTGAAGGAGCCGGCGATGGAGTCGATCGCGACGCAGCCGTCCTTCATGCCGTTGACCAGGGCCTTTCCGGCCGGGTTGAGGTAGGAGTCGAGGTTCAGCTCCGGGAAGGCGGCGTCCTGGCCGGCGGCGGCCATGAAGATGAGGCCGGAGCCGTAGGAGCCGTTGTTGAAGTCGGCCACCTTCAGCAGGTCGGCCGGGACACCGCCCGTCGCCGTGCCCTTGACCTGCAACTCCGGTGCGTACGAGCCTTGCAGCTCGGCGGCCCAGCTGCTGGCCTGGCCGCCTTGGGAGTAACCCATGATCCCGACCGGGGTGTTGGCCGCGAGCCCGGCCTCGGGGAGGCGGGTGGCCGCGCGGGCGGCGTCGAGCATGGCGTGGCCGGCGGACGGGCCGACGGTGTAGGTGTGCAGGCCGGGGGTGCCGAGGCCCTCGTAGTCGGTGACGACCACGGCCCAGCCGCGCAGGGTGAGCTGCTGGATGAGGTTGGCCTCCATGGCGGTGCCGTACGGGAGGTTGTTGCTCGGCGCGCAGGAGTCGCCCAGGCCGACGGTGCCGACGGCGTAGGTGATGAGGGGGCGCGGGCCGGTGCGGCCGTCCTGCGGGACGATGACGGTGCCGGAGACCACGTTCGGGGCGCCTTCGGCGGTGGTCGAGTGGTAGAGGATCTTCCAGGCCTTGGTGTTGGTGGGCTGGCCGGGCAGCGGATGGAACGCGGAGGGCGCGGTGCTCACGAGGTCGCCGGGGCGGGCGGTGGCCTCCTCGGCCCGGGCGGTGGTGGCGGGCACGGCGGCCGAGAGGGCCAGGGCGGCCACGGCGGCCAGGGCGGTGCGGGCGGTGCGAGCGGTCCGCGCGGAGTTTCGGATACGCATGGGGCGGCTCTCCCAAGGGGTCCGGTGGGGGTAGGTGAGGAGACCGTAGTGACCGACCGGTCAGAACGTCGCTGACCGCGCAGCTCACCTTTCCTGGCCCGGGCCCTCAACCGCCGCGATCCGGTACGCGCCCGGGGTCGTGCCCGTCCAGCGGCGGAAGGCCCGGTGGAAGGCCGTGTCCTCCGAGAAGCCCAGGCGGGCCGCGAGTTCCGCGATGGGTTCGCCGCTCTCCGCCAGGCCGGCGATCGCCGCGTCCCGCCGGACGTGGTCCTTCAGCTGCTGGAAGGAGGTCCCCTCCTGCTGGAGCCTGCGCCGCAGCGTCGCCGGCGACACCGCGAGGCGGCCCGCCACCTCCCCGAGCTCCGGCAGCCGCGGGGAGGTGCGCAGGGCCTGGGTGAGGGTCCGGCGGACCTGTTCCGCGACCGTGGTCCCGTACGCGGGCCGCGAGAGGAGGTCGAAGGGGGCCCGGCGCAGCATCGCGTCGAGGGCGGGCTCCTCGCGGACCAGCGGGGCGGTCAGCCAGTGCGCGTCGAAGGCGACGGCCGCGCCCGTGCGCTGCTCGCCGAAGCGGACCGGGCAGTCGAAGAGGAGCTCGTACTCCTCCTCGTGCGGCGGCGCCGGATACGCGAAGGAGGCGTACAGGAGGGGGATCCGCCGTCCGATCAGCCAGCTGCTCAGCCGGTGCCAGATGGCGAGCACGCACTCGGTGAGGAACCGCTCCTCGTCGCGCGCGAAGTCGTTCCGTACGGTGAACCGCGCCTGCCCGCCCTCGACTTCGAGCGCCAGCTCCGGCCCGCCCGGGAACAGCCCGTAGAAGGCGGCCGACCGCTCCACCGCCGCGCCGAGGTCGGGGCAGCCCAGCGCGGCGTAGCACATCATCGCGAAGGTCCCGGGGCGGCTGGGTACGGCCGACAGGCCCAGGAACTCGTCCTGCGTGGACCGGTACAGCGCCCGGAACAGCCGCGCGAACTGCGCGGGGGTCACGCGCGCCCGGTCGTCGCCGAGCAGCAGCGGCGGAATCTGGGCTTCCTGGAGCAGCGGCACGGTGTCGATGCCGCTGCGGCGCGCGCCCGCGAGCACGGCGCGCACGTGGTGCACGGTGATCGTCCGCCTCCCCATGGGGGTGACGGTAGCCGCATTGAGCGCTGCGGTCAGCGGGGGTGACGCTTCCGGTCATGCCGCATCCGCCCTCCCGGTGCCTAGCGTCATCGGTACGACCGAGGGGGAGGCGGGCCCATGAGCGACGCGATGAGCGACGCGACGGACGACGCGACGGACGAAGCCGTGCTGCGGCCACGGACACTGGCGGTGTTCACGGAGTGGACGGGCGAGCGGTACGCGGCCGAGACCGCGCTGCGCCACAAGGGCGCGGCGGGCGGCTGGTCCACCGTCTCCTACGGGGAACTGCGCGCCCGCGTACGGGAGTCCGGGCGCGCCCTGCTCGGCCTCGGGGTGGCCCCGGGCGACCGGGTCGCGGTGCTCGCGGAGACCCGCCCGGAGTGGACGTACACGCACTTCGGGGTCCTGGCGGCGGGGGCCGTCCTGGTGCCGGTGTACCCGACGGCGGGGGAGGAGGAGCTCGCCTGGGTGCTGTCGGACTCGGAGGCGGTGGTGGCCGTCTGCGACGACGCGGCGCAGGCGGCCCGGGTGGAGGCGCTGCGCGGCAAGCTGTCGAAGCTGCGCGCGGTGGTGGCCATGGACGGGCTTCGCTCCCTGCCCGGAGCCGCGCCGGAGGCCGAACTCCTCGCCCGCGCCGCCTCGGTGGTCCCCGGGGCCGACGCCTCGATCGTCTACACCTCGGGCACCACCGGCCTCCCGAAGGGCTGCCGCCTCACGCACGGCAACCTGGGCGCGATCCAGGACGCGACGCTCCCGCTGATCAAGGGCGGCCCGGGGGACTCCACGTACCTCTACCTCCCGCTCGCCCACCTGCTGGCGCAGCTGATCCAGTTCACCACCCTCCTGGAGGGCGGCGAGCTCTGCTACTTCGGCGGCCGGATCGAGGACGTCATAGGCGAGCTCGCCGAGGCCCGACCCACCCATCTCCCGTCCGTCCCGCGCCTGTTCGAGAAGCTCCACTCGGTGGTGCTCTCCCTCGCGGAGGCCCAGGAGGGCGGCGCGGACCGCTTCGCCGAGGCGGTCCGCCTCGGGCTCCTGGCGGCGGAGGGCCGGCTGCCGGACGGGTCCCGCGACGCCTACGAGGCGGCGGAGAAGTCCCTGTACTCCCTGGTCAGGGGTGCCTTCGGGGGCCGCCTGAAGTGGGCGCTGACGGGCGGGGCCCCGATCGCCCCGGCCACCCTCGACTTCCTACGGGCCTGCGGGATCGCGGTGTTCGAGGGCTACGGGATGACCGAGTCGGGCGGGGTCATCAGCCTCAACCACCCGGCCGGGATCCGCTACGGCTCGGTGGGCCGGCCGATCGCCGGGTGCGAGGTCCGCATCGCGGAGGACGGCGAGGTCCTGGCGCGCGGTCCGATGATCTTCCCGGGATACCACGCCAACCCGACCGCGACGGCGGAGGCGCTGGACGGGGGCGGCTGGCTGCACACGGGGGACCTGGGCGAGCTGGACCCCGACGGCTACCTGTCCATCACGGGCCGGAAGAAGGAGCTGATCATCACCTCGGCGGGCAAGAACATCACCCCCACCGAGCTGGAGTTCGCCGTCCAGCGCTCCCGCTACGTCTCCCGCGCGGTCATGATCGGCGACCGCCGCCCCCACCCGGTGGCCCTGATCACCCTGGACGCGGAGGAGATCGCCGCCTGGGCGGCGCGCGAGTCGATCGACCTGGACCCGGCTGCCGCGCCGGGCGACCACCCGGCGGTACGGGCCCTCGTGGAGGAGGCGGTCACCGCGGCCAACGCCACGGTGTCCCGCCCGGCCCGCGTCCGGGCCTTCCGCATCCTCCCGGAGGAGTTCACGGTCGACGCGGGCACCCTCACCCCGACCCTCAAACTCCGCCGCCGCGCGGTGGCGGAGCGGTACGCGCGAGAGATCGAGGAGCTGTACGGCAAGTCCTAGGCCGCTGCGGCCTCGGCCGTCTTGGCCACGGCCGGCCGCGGCTTGCGGGCGAGCGGGATCGTCGCGCACGCGGCGAGCAGGGAGGCCGCGGCGATCGCGTACCAGCCGTGCTGGAACGCGGCGACGACGTGTCCGGGGGCCGGGGTGCCCAGGAGGCCGACCAGGAGCGCGACGCCGAGGACCGCGCCGATCTGGCGGCCCATCGAGGTGATGGCCGAGCCGGTGGCGAAGCGGGCCGGCGGCAGGGCGGCCGCCGACACCCCGGTCAGGACCGGGAGCGTCATGCCGACGCCGAGGCCGGTCAGCAGCATGCCGGGCACGAGCGAAGCGGCGTAGGACGAGCCGGTGTCGAGCATCGCGGCCCACCACAGGACGCCGGCCGCGAACAGGACGGTTCCCGCCATCGCTATGCGGCCCGCACCGAACCTGGCGACGGCGGGGCCGATCCGCAGCGCGACCGGCGGCACCAGCAGGGGTCCCGGCGCGATGGCCAGTCCGGTGCGCAGGGCCGAGTAGCCCCACACGCCCTGGCACCACAGCACCGCGCCGAGCAGCATTCCGGCGAACGCGACGGTGAACAGCATCAGGGCGGCCGCGGCGGACGCGAACGCCGGGACCCGGAGCAGCGGCAGTTCGACGATCGGCACGGGGTGGCGGGCCGAGCGCAGGACGAACCAGACGCCGAGCAGCACGGCGCCGGCCAGGCCGCCGAGGGTGCCGGCGCTCGTCCAGCCCCAGTCGGGGGCCTTGACCAGGCTGAGCGCGAGCGTGGCGATCGAGCCGGTGAGGAGGGCGGCGCCGAACAGATCGGGCAGCGGGCTCTTCTCGGCCCCGGCGCGTCCGGGCGACGGCAGCGCCTTGAGACCGAGTGCGAACGTCACGATCCCCACCGGCACGTTGATGATGAACACCCAGTGCCATCCGGCCTGGACCAGCAGCCCGCCGGCCACCGGCCCGAGTCCGGCGGCTATCCCGCCGATCGACGCCCAGGCCCGCACCGCCCCGGCGCGCTTCTCGGGGGTCGTCGAGTCGAGCAGCAGCGCCAGCGACGTGGGCATCAGCAGCGCGGCGCCGGCGGCCTGTACGAGCCGCGCCGCGATCAGCGCCCCGACGTTGGGAGCCAGTGCGCAGCCGACCGAGGCGAGGGTGAACACCGCCAGTCCGGTCAGGAAGACCGGCTTGTGGCCGGAGCGGTCGGCGAGGCGGCCGGCGACCACGAGGAGCGCCGCGAAGACGATCGCGTAGCCGTTGAGGACCCAGGAGAGGGAGCCGAGGCCGCTGCCGCCGAACGAGCGGCCGATCTCGGGGAGGGCCACGTTGACGATGAAGAGGTCGAGGTTCGACATGAAGACCGCGGCGGCGACCGTCGCGAACACGGCCCGGGACGCTCTTGGTGGGTTTGATATTCCAACTGTCATGGACCGGAGGTTAGTCATGTGGGTTTGAAAACACAACGGACTAGGGGGAAGATGGAGACGTGACCCCGAACGCGAAGCAGGGCGAGAACCCGGTCCCGCACCCCGAAGTGCCCGGCCGGCCGTGCTCCGTGGCCGCCGCGCTGCAACTCGTCGGCGAACGCTGGGCCCTCCTCGCGGTCCGCGAGATCTTCTACGGCAACCGGCGCTTCGACCGGATCGTCCGCAACACCGGCGCCCCCCGTGACCGACTCGCCGCCAGGCTACGCGCGTTGGAGGAGGCGGGCGTGGTCGAGCGTCGCGCCTACAGCGAACGCCCGTTGCGCTTCGAGTACCACCTCACGGAAGCCGGCCGCGATCTCGCGCCGGTGATGCGCGCGCTGCTGGCCTGGGGCGACCGCTGGGCGGTGGACAGCCCGCCGGTCGCCTTCCGGCACTGCGGCGGACCCGGCTCCGGGGACCACGCCGAGCACGACCTCGATCTGATGTCCACGTGCCGGACCTGTGGTGAGGAGGTCCGGTCGGGAGGTTTCACGATCGACGTGCGGGTGCCCGGATGGGACCAGGCCGGGCCGGTCGAAGGCTCCTGAACCCGGGCCTTACGGGGCTTACGGGTCTTGCGGGGCTTACGAGGCCTTACGGGGCCTTCGGACGCAGTGCGCGGGCCAGGTCGGCCACGGCCGCCTCGTCCGCCGGGGCCGTTCCGGTGAGGGTGCCGACCAGGGCCTGGGCCAGGACGGTGGCGGCCGTGATGCGCGAGTCCTCCCGTTCGTCGCCGGTGACCTTGCCGATCACGGCGTCGCGCACCGACTGGGAGATGTCGAGGCTGCCGAACGGCTCGGGGAAGGACAGGGCCATCAGGCAGACGCCCACATTGGCCGAGAGGATCGACTGGCCGGCCAGCTCGGGGGCCGTGCGCAGCCGCCCGGCGTCGCGGCAGCGCTCCACGGCCGACAGGAGCAGGGCCTGTGCTTCCTTGATCCCCTGCGGTTTGACCTCTCCCGTGGGCGTGAACATCAGCCGGTAGAGGTGGGGGTTGCGGAGCGCGAAGGCGACATGGCTGTCCCAGGCCGTGCGCAGGTCCGCCACCGGGTCCTCGGTGAGCGGATTGCGCCGCTTGTTGGCGAGGAAGCGCTCGAAGCCGAGGTCCGCGACTGCCGTGAGCAGCCCCTCCTTGTCGCCGAACTGGCGGTAGATCTCCGGCATGCCGACCTTGGCCCGCTCGCAGATGACCCGGGTCGAGATCGCCAGCGCGTCCTTGGTCGCGAGCAGTTCCGCGGTGGCTTCCAGGATGCGCTCTCGTGCCGTCGACATGGGCCCATGGTAGCAGCGCTAACAGTTCTGGCCTGGGTGGATGGGGGTCGGTGGGCTGCGAGCGCAGGGGTTTGTGATCAATGCTTACGTGATGTGTTAGCGTTGAACACGTTCCCGGTTGTTCGTACGTCCGTAGCGAGAGAGCTGGTCATTCCCATGAGCCCGAACCGCTTCACCGTCACCCACATCGGCGGGCCGACCGCGATCCTGGAGATCGCCGGCCTGCGCATCCTGATCGACCCGGCCTTCGACCAGCCCGGGAAGTACCCGAGCGGCCTGGAGAAGACCCTGGCCCCCGCGCTCGGGACCGAGGGGATCGGCGCGATCGACGCCGTACTCCTCTCCCACGACCAGCACGACGACAACCTCGACGACGCCGGCCGCGAGCTGCTCAAGGAGGTGCCCGTCGTGCTCTCCACCCCCGGCGCGCGCCGGCGGCTCGGCGCGCACGTCACGGGCCTGGAGAGCTGGGAGTCCCGGGAGCTGAAGAGCGCCGGCGGCGCCGTCACGGTCACCGCCGTGCCCGCCCTGCACGGGCCCGACGGAGTGGACCGTGGCGAGGACGGGGAGGTCACCGGCTTCGTGATCAGCGGTACGGACGTCCCCACGACGTACGTCTCCGGAGACAACGCCTCGGTCAAGGTCGCCAAGGAGGCCGGCGACCGCATCAAGGCGGAGTTCGGCCCCATCGACACCGCCGTCCTCTTCGCCGGCGCCGCCCGCACCCCCGCGATCCTCGACAACGCCCCGCTCACCCTCACCTCCGAGGACGCGGCCCTGGTCGCGAAGGACCTCGACCCCCGCAAGGTGGTCCCGCTGCACACCGACAGCTGGAACATCTACTCCGAGGACATCGAGTCGCTGGTCAAGGCGTTCGAGGCGCAGGGCGTCGCGGGGAAGCTCGTAGACCTGACGCCGGCGGGGGAGGAGAAGAACCTGGGGTAGCAGGCGACGCGGGGGACACCGGAGGTGTCCTGAATCGCACTGTCCCTGCCCGGGATCCGGACGCAGGCTTGTGGCGCCGGGCGTTTACGATCACGCTGCCCTCTTCATGGCTGTTGAGGCTTTTGTTTGACGTTTGACGCGCGTGATGTTTGGAGTCGGAGGCGTAGTGACCGAGAAGGTGGATGTGTCAGAGGTCGAGGCGGTGGTGCGGGGGGATGCCGCGTTGCTCGAACACGATCTGGCCGAGTTCCTCGGGTCCCTCGCCACCGCGCGGCCGGGCGGGGAAGCGTCGGTGTACGAAGGCGCGTTGCGGCGCTCCCTGTACGGGCCGGTCTCGGACGCCGTCGGGTCCAAGGTGGGACAGGAGGCCCTGCCGCCAGCTGTGCCGCCCGCCGTCGGGGCGCCGGAGGGCGGCAGGGCGGCGCCGCTGCGGCCGTCGATGGTCTATTGGGCGTACCGCAACTACCGGGGATTCCCCGATGAGCTGGGCGGCGGCGAGGGCGCCCCGGCGGAGTCGGCGGAGCTTGCGGACCTGGCGGCGGTCCGCCGGGCCGCGGTGGCGGTGCGGATCCTGTTGAAGGCCGCCGTCGCGCTCGACGACATCCAGGACGGCAGCGGCGTCCGCTACGGCGAGGCCGCGCTCCACGTCACCCACGGCGTACCGCTCGCGCTCAACGCCGGCTCCTGGCTGATCACGGCCGCGCTCGGCCACGCGGCCGATCCGGCCGTCGTACGGAGCCTGGTGCGGGCGGTCGGCCTGGGTCTGACGGGGCAGGCCGTGGACATATCCGCGCGCTCGGCGGAGACCCGCGCCGAGCTGATGGCCGCGTCCCGTGAGGCGCGGGTGGAGTTCTGGGAGTCGACGGCCGCGCTCAAGACGGGGACGCTGTTCTGGATGCCGCTCGACGCGGCCGTGGCGGCCCTGGACGTCGTGGAGGACGAGCGGCGCACGCTGGACGGGGCCATGCGCAAACTCGGCCTGGCGAGCCAGCTGTTCAACGACCTGAGCGACATCGTGCCGGAGATCGGCGGGGCCAAAGCCCACGAGGACTTCGACGGACTGGGCAACCGGGTCTTCCTGGAACTCCTCGATTCCGCGCCCTCGGCGGAGCGCCAGTCGGACGGCGCTTGGCTGAAACCTTTCGTCCTCGGTCACCCGAAGCTGGAGGAGACGCTCCTCGAACTCGCCGCCGAAGCGGTCGAGCTCAAGCGGGCGGCGAAGGAGGCCGTGTACGGGGTCTGCCGCTCCGAGCGCAGCGCGGCGTACTTCGACGTGACGATCGAACGCAAGGGACACCTCATCGACCGGCTGTACCAGGCGATACGGAAGCGGAGCGGCGCGTGAGCGCCCCCAGCGCCCCCAGCGCCCCCAGCGCCGCGAGCGCTCCCAGCGCTCCCAGCGCTCCCACCCTGACCGAGCGCCTGCGGTCCAGTACCCGTGCCTGGCACGACCGCCTGGAGGCGACCGGGTTCGCGACGGCGATGATCGCCGGGACCCTCCCGCTCGACCGCTACGTGGGGCAGCTCGCCGCCTACCAGGTGGTGCTGGAGGTGCTCGAAGGCGAACTCTCGCGCGCCACCAGCCTGCCCGTCGGCTCGGTGTGGTCGGCGGATCTGGACAAACTCGCGCTCGTGGAGAGCGATGTGAAGTACTTCGCCGACGCTCCGGGAGCGGCGCGGGCGGCCGCCGAGGCCGAGGCGTTCGTACGGGAGATACGCGCCACCGCGGTGGCGGAATCCGAGGGGCTGCTCGGGATCCTGTACGTCATGGAAGGCTCCACGCTCGGCGGCCTGGTGCTGCGCCCGTACGTCGCCAAGGCCTACGGGCTCGACGCCACGGACGGCGTGGCCTACTACGGCAGCGGCGACCGCGGACGCTGGGCGGATTTCACCGCGCGCCTGAACGGCGTACTCACCGAACCCGGGCCCCAGGACCGCGTCCTGGCCGCCGCCCAGCGGGCCTACGAGCACATCGCCACGATCACCGAGGCCCTGTCCATGGATTTGTCCGTGGATCTGCCTACTTCAGATTCTCCGTGATCAGCTTGGTGAACGCCTCGGGGGTGATCGAGTCGATGCCGTTTCCGCTGTTCACGGTGAGCTTCTTGCCGTTGATGGACACGTCCGGGGTGCCCTGCATGTTCTGGTCGTAGAAGGCCTGGCCGACCTTCTCGACCCACGGCATGTACGTGAGTTCCTTGACGGCCCGGTTGAACGCCGGCGTACGCAGCCCCGGGACCTGGTCCGCGAGTTCCAGCAGGGTGGCCGTCGAGCCGAACTTGTCGTCGGATTCCTTTTCCGGGTGGTTCTTGTAGAGCACCTGGAGGTAATCCATGAACTTCTCGGGGCTCTCGTTCACCGCCGCGCCCAGGGCGTTGACCGCGCGCTTGGAGCCCTTGCCGCCACCGAGCGCCTTGTCCAGGAATGTGGCGAAGTGGTACTCGACGCGGTATGTGCCCGCGTCCGCCTGCTCCTTGATGGTCTTGCCGAGTCCGATTTCGACGCCCGCGCAGTAGGGGCAGCGGGGATCGAGCCAGACCGACAGGACGTTCTTCGCGTCGGCCTTGCCGTACGGGACGACTATGCCGTCCTTGCCGGTGGTGTTGGCCGGCTGGACGAACGGCTTGCCTGCAGCCTCGTCGCCGGAGCCCGAGGAGCCCGAGGAGTTCGCGGCGTAGAGGCCGATGCCGACCGCGAGGGCCAGTACGGCCACCAGCGAGCCGCCGATGAGCACGCGCCCGCGCAGCTTCGCGCGCCGGGCCTGTGCCTGGCGCTCTTCGTGCAGTCGCTCGCGGGCCTCGCGCCGCTGGTCCTTCTTGCTGGATGCCATCACACAAGAATAAAGACCGTAGAGCGGTCAAGTATGTGCCATTGGGGCGAATGGGGCAGGGACTTAAGTCCTTGGTTTATTACCGGACAGGACACCGGTGAAGACGAGACGAATGGTGGGCCACATCTCTCGGGGGAACGGCGAGTCGGGACCAAAGACCTGATAGACAGTTAACATCCACGGCCCGACCGGTCGTACGTGTAGTCGTACGCGCAGCTGGGCACGTAGCCCGATGCACAGCTGGGCGCGTATACGTTTTACGGCGGCCCGGACCGGTCGCCCTGGGGGGATTGCCGCACTGTGAAGCCACTTCACCGTCATCTCGTCAACACCTCGCGCAAGGTCATGTGCACGGCCGCCCTCGCGGCCAGCCTGACCACCGCCGCGGTCGTGACCAACACGCCCATCGCGGGCGCGGGCGAAGCCGAACCGACCCCCGACAGCCCCCAGGCCACCGATCGCGGTGACGCCCGGCTGGAGCTGCCGGACCTGGTCGCCGATCCGCCGCTGCCGCCCGGCGCGGCCAGCCCCGGAGGGGCGGTCAGCGGGATACCCGCGACCGCCCTCGACGCGTACAAGCGGGCCCAGGTATCGGTGGCCGCCGCGCTCCCCGGCTGCCACCTGCCCTGGCAACTGCTCGCCGGCATAGGCAGGGTCGAGTCCGTGCACGCCTCCGGGTACGGGCTCAAGATGGACGGGTACACCGAGAAGCCGATCCGCGGACCGCGCCTGGACGGCAACGGGTTCGCCGAGATCAAGGACACCGACAAGGGCGAGTGGGACGGCGACGCCGTGTACGACCGCGCGGTCGGCCCGCTGCAGTTCATCCCCTCCACCTGGGCAACGTGGGGCGCCGACGGCAACGGCGACGGCAAGCGCGACCCGAACAACATCTACGACGCCGCGCTCGGCGCGGGCCTCTACCTGTGCGCGGGAGGACGGAACCTCTCCGACACGGCGCAGCTCGACAAGGCGGTCCTCAGCTACAACAACTCGCGCGAGTACGTGAACACCGTGCTCGGGTACATGCGGCAGTACCAGGCCGGGGACGGCGCGGCCGGGGTTCCGAACCCGCCGGCAGGCAACTACCCGACCCCGAACCCGCCGGTACTGCCGACCCCGCCGACCCCGCCCGCGCCGAGGCCGAGGCCGACGCCGACTCCCACGCCGACTCCGACACCCACTCCTACGCCGACTCCCACGCCCACCCCGACCCCGACCCCGACGCCCACTCCGACCGCGCGCCTGGACAAGCTCGTGCCCGTCGGCGACACCGAGCTCACGGCGGAGGCGGGGACGGTGTTCGGTCAGGCCCCGCAGGTCAAGGCGGTGCTCAGCGACGGCAAGCCGGCCACCGACCAGATCGTCGTGCTGTCGATCGACGAGGACACCACCGCCGGGACGGTCTTCGCGGCCGACGGCAAGAACTTCGTGGTGCTCCACACCGACGCGGACGGCCTGGTGAAGATCCCGAGGCTGAAGGCGGGCGAGAAGGCGGGCACGTTCGTCCTGCGCGCGAGCGGCTACGACGCTTCGCGCGAGGTCACGGTGAAGTTCACGGGCACGGTCACCCCGGCGAAGCCGGTACCCCTCCCGGACGCGGACCTGCTGGTCCGTACCGGGGCGGACGCGGACAAGCCGGTCGTGGTGGTGACCGGGACCGGGATCAAGGGCGTCGAGTTCCTGGCGACGGCGAAGGACAAGCCGGTCGCCGGGGCGAAGGCCGTGGCCGGGTTCGGGACGGTGGACAAGGACGGGAAGTGGGTTCCGGCCGACCCGGCGACGGCGGGAGCGACCCCGTACTTCCTGGCCAAGGACGGCAAGAAGCTCACGGAGCTGGAACTGGCGGCGACGACCGAGGACGGCAAGATCGCCCTCCCGGAGCTCTCCACGACGGGCGTCACCCCGGGCAAGTACACCCTCCGCCTCCGCATCTCGGACAAGGTCTCCGTACTCGTGGACATCACCATCACCGCGGCTCCGGCCCCGAAGGCCTGACCCCGGGAGGGCCCGCCTACGGCAAAGCGCCCCCCGGCACCGTCCAACGGTGCCGGGGGGCGCTGCCGTAGGCCCGTCCGACGACCCGGCCAGGGCAAGGGCAAAGGCAGGAGCCCCGTCGACTCTGCTCGCGCAGAGAAGACAGGGCTCCTTGGGTACTGCATATCCAACCGCGATTGGTTGGCCCAGGCGACTAGGCCGGGGTGACGTTCTCCGCCTGCGGGCCCTTCGGACCCTGGGTGACGTCGAAGTTCACCAGCTGGTTCTCCTCAAGGGAGCGGAAGCCGGCGGCGTTGATCGCGGAGTAGTGGACGAAGACATCCGGGCCGCCGCCGTCCTGGGCGATGAAGCCGAAGCCCTTTTCAGCGTTGAACCACTTGACGGTTCCGGTAGCCATGAGCCCTCCTATGGGCCAAAGGGTCGCCCTGCTCCAGAACCTGCTAAGAAGTCTGAAAACTACAAAAGCCTGCGGGTCACATTCTCCGCAGGCCTCGTACTGCAAGGGAAACCAAACTGCAACTTGCGTCGAGCCTAGCACGCACCTCGGGGCCGAGACCAGAGGGAAAGATCACGTCACTCGGACGTTTGAGACCCGCCAGACGGCTGACGGAGACACGGGGGCTAGTCTCGCGATGTGGACGCCTATCGCAGCCGGCCCCGTGTCGGCCACATTCAGTTCCTGAACTGCCTGCCCCTCTACTGGGGGCTGGCCAGAACCGGCACGCTGCTGGACCTGGAGCTGACCAAGGACACCCCCGAGAAGCTGAGCGCGAGCCTCGTCCAGGGCGGCCTGGACATCGGCCCGATCACCCTCGTGGAGTTCCTCCGCAACGCGGACCAGCTCGTCGCCTTCCCCGACCTCGCGGTCGGCTGCGACGGCCCCGTCATGTCCTGCGTGATCGTCTCGCAGGTCCCCCTGGACCAGCTGGACGGCGCCCGCGTCGCCCTCGGCTCGACCTCCCGCACGTCCGTACGCCTCGCCCAGCTGCTGCTCGCCGAGCAGTACGGGGTGCGTCCCGACTACTACACCTGCCCCCCCGACCTGGGGCTGATGATGCAGGAGGCCGACGCGGCGGTGCTGATCGGCGACGCCGCGCTGCGCGCCTCGCTGCACGACGCGCCCCGGCTCGGGCTCGCCGTGCACGACCTCGGGCAGATGTGGAAGGAGTGGACCGGACTGCCGTTCGTCTTCGCCGTCTGGGCCGCTCGAAAGGACTACCTGGAGCGCGAGCCCAAGGTCGTCCGCAAGGTCCACGAGGCCTTCCTCGCCTCCCGCGACGTCTCCCTCGAAGAGGTGGCCAAGGTCGCCGAGCAGGCGGCCCGCTGGGAGGCCTTCGACGCGGAACTGCTGGAGCGGTACTTCACCACCCTCGACTTCCGCTTCGGCTCCGAGCAACTGGCCGGCGTACGTGAATTCGCGCGGCGGACGGGACCGACGACGGGGTATGCGCCGGATGTGGCGGTAGAGCTTCTGGCGACGGCCGACGTGGGGCATTAGCGCGGGTTATGGGTCGCGCGGGGTCCCGCCTTTTCCGCATACCGGAAAGGCGAATATCCGCTGTTTACCGGTAATGCGTTCCCATTTCACTTCCCGGCTTACGGGCGTGCGTGCGGGACCGGCCGGGGACACGATGGAAGAGGACCCGGGGGCCGCACAGGGGGGCCATCGGAGCTCCGCCATGACCACACGCAGAGTCGCCCCGGACATCACCGTCCTCGGGGACGCCCTCGAAGTGCCCGGGCTCGGATTCCTCCCGGTCAACGCCTTCGTCCTGCACGCCCGGGAACCCGTGGTCGTCGACACCGGCCTCGGCCTGCCCGACCGGGACTTCCTGACGACACTGGCCGAGGCCGTCGACCCCGCAGACGTGCGGTGGATCTGGCTGACGCACCCGGACCGGGACCACACCGGCGGGATCTTCGCCCTGCTGGAGGCCGCCCCGAGGGCCCGCGTGGTGACCACCTTCATCGGCGTGGGCGAGATGTCCGTGGAACGGCCGCTGCCGATGGACCGGATCTTCCTGCTCAACCCCGGCCAGACCCTGGACGTGGGCGACCGCTCCCTCACCGCCTTCCGGCCGCCCCTCTTCGACAACCCCGCGACCGTGGGCTTCTACGACGACCGCGCGCGGGCCTGCTTCAGCTCCGACTGCTTCGGCTCGCCCCTGCCGGACGGGGAGCTCGCGGCGGGCGGCGGGGACGCCGGGGCGGTCGGCCCCGAGGAGCTGCGGGCCGGTCAGCTGCTCTGGGCCTCGATCGACAGCCCCTGGGCGTGCGTCGCCGACCGGGAGAGGTTCCTCGCCACCGTGGCACCGATCAAGGAGATGGATCCCGAGATCGTGCTCTCCACCCACCTTCCGCCGGCCGCCGGGATCGGGCTCATCGCCCGGATGATCGACACCGTGGGCCTCGCCCCGGGGCTCGACCCCTTCGTGGGCCCGGACCAGCAGGCCCTGGAACAGATGCTCGCCGGCTTCCAGCCCGCCTGAGCCCCTGTCCCTGGCGGTGCCTTGCCCATGCCGTCGGCGGCGGCTGAGCCGGAACGCACCCTGCGGGGCGGAGTCCCCTACCCACCCTTCCACCGTTCCCCGGGCGCTGCCCGGACCCGATTGAGGCGCGAGGTCTGGGGCGGAGCCCCAGGGAACGGTGGAACTGGGGGTCCCCCCGGACGGAGTCTGGGGGATGGGTAGGGGACAGCCCCGCAGGGCCCACTGCCCCCGCGCCGGCCGGACGGCTCCTTGAGGGGGTCAGGTGACGCTGCTAGCGTGCGTCGCCAAGTCGTGGGGCGGGGGCTGACATGGGTATCACGGCGTTCGTGGCCGGGGTCGCGCTCTGGGGGGCGGTGGCCGGGGTGCTGCTGCCCCGGGTCGGCTACCGGCTCTCCGTCGAGGCGGGGCTGCCCTGGCGGTCGGCCTGTCCGGCCGGGCACCCGCTGGGCGGTCCGGGCCGTGGCTGGCTGGGGCGCGCCACGTGCCCGCGGTGCGCCGCCGCCTACGCGCCCGCGGCCGGGCCCGTGCTCGCCACGACGCTCGTCTGTCTGGCGCTCGGGGCCGGGGTCGGGGCGCGGCCCGAGCTGGTCGTCTGGCTGCTGCTCGCGCCGCTCACCGTGCTGCTCTGCCTCGTGGACCGGGCCGTGCACCGGCTCCCCGACGTGCTGACCCTCCCGCTCGCCGCCCTGACGGCCGCCGCCCTCGGCGTGGCCGCCCTGTTCCCCGGAGCCGGCGGCTCCTGGCCGCGCGCGCTGCTCGGCGGGCTCGTCCTCGGCGGCTGCTACCTCCTGCTCTTCCTCATCAACCCCCGCGGCATGGGCTTCGGCGACGTCAAACTCGCCCTCGCCGTCGGCCAGATCCTCGGCTGGTACGGATGGCCCGTGCTCTTCGCGGGCACCTTCGCCGCGTTCCTCGCGGGGGCGGTCCACGGACTCGCCCTGATCGCCCTGCGCCGCGCGGACCGCACCAGCCCGATCCCCTTCGGCCCCTTCATGGCGGGCGGGGCCCTCGCGGGAGTGGTGTACGCGGGCCTGGGACTCGGCGCCGGACTGGGACTCTGAGCCCGTTGCCCTGGCCGGGCGGGGGCAGGGCAGGGGGAGTCCGGCCCGGCCGGCCCGGACCTCGCCCCGCCTTCCGCCCCCCGCCCGGCCAGGGCAACGGCTGGCGTAGGCTGGATCGGTCCGGACCCTTGACACCGCCCCTGAGCCCGCCAGCCGAAAGGTGACGCCCCGGTGACCGACCAGGCCGATCTCCAGTCTGTCCTCGACCGCGCCGCCGCAGGGGGCCGGATCACCAAGGAAGAGGCACTCGACCTCTACCGCCACGCCCCGCTGCACGCGCTCGGCCAGGCCGCCGACGCCGCGCGGCGCCTGCGCTACGCCGGTACCGAGCACATCGCGACGTACATCATCGAGCGCAACATCAACTACACCAACGTGTGCGTGACGGCCTGCAAGTTCTGCGCCTTCTACGCGGCCCCCAAGGACACCGAAAAGGGCTGGTCCCGCGACCTCGAAGACATCCTGCGCCGCTGCGCGGAGACCGTCGAGCTGGGCGGCACGCAGATCATGTTCCAGGGCGGCCACCACCCGGACTACGGCGTCGAGTACTACGAGCACCACTTCTCCGCCATCAAGAAGGCCTACCCGCAGCTGGTCATCCACTCCCTCGGCGCGTCCGAGGTCGAGCACATGGCCCGTATTTCCGGCGTGAGCGCCGAAGAGGCCATCGCGCGCATCCACGCGGCCGGTCTGGACTCTTTCGCGGGCGCCGGCGCCGAACTGCTGCCGGAGCGGCCGCGCACGGCGATCGCCCCGCTCAAGGAGTCCGGCGAGCGCTGGCTGGAGATCATGGAGATCGCCCACAAGCTGGGCGTGGAGTCCACCTCCACCATGCTGATGGGCACCGGCGAGACCAACGCCGAGCGCATCGAGCACATCGCGATGATCCGGGACACGCAGGACCGTACGGGCGGCTTCCGCGCCTTCATCCCGTACACCTACCAGCCCGAGAACAACAAGCTCAAGGGCCGCACCCAGGCGACCGTGTTCGAGTACCTGCGCATGATCGCCGTCGCGCGGCTCTTCCTCGACAACATCGCCCACATCCAGGGCTCCTGGCTCACCGTCGGCAAGGAGGCGGGTCAGCTCTCCCTGCACTACGGGGCCGACGACCTCGGCTCGATCATGCTGGAGGAGAACGTCGTCTCCTCGGCCGGTGCCAAGCACCGCTCCAACCGCATGGAGATCATCGACCTGATCCGCAAGGCGGGCCGCGTCCCGGCGCAGCGCGCGACGACGTACGAGCACCTCCTGGTCCACGAGGACCCGGCGAACGACCCGGTCGACGACCGCGTCGTCTCGCACATCTCCTCCACCGCGATCGAGGGCGGCACGGCCCATCCCGAGCTGAAGCTCATCTCCACGAACTGACGCGCCCGTGCTCACGATTCACACCGCCGAACTCCTCGTCACCGGAACCGCCGGACCTGCCGGACCTGCCGGACCTGCCGGAACCGCGCCGCTGCCCCGCGGCGCGGTCCTGGTCGAGGGGGACCGGATCGCCGCCGTGGGCCCGTACGAGGAGCTCGCCGCGGCCTACCCGCACGCGCGGGCCCGCAGCTGGCCCGGGGTACTGACCCCCGGGCTGCTGGTGCGCGGCGGCGACGAGCTGCTTGAGCGGACGTACTACCCGGACGACCCGTACGAGATCACCGAGCTCGGCACCGAACCGATCAGCGGCCCCGAGGCGCTGGACGGCCTGAAGATGACCGAACCCCGCTGGGGCAACAGCGCCCGGCGCGGCACCCAGAAGCTCCTCGCGCGCGGGGTGGTGGCCGTGACCGGCCGCTTCGCGATCCCGGCGGTGCGCACGGCGGTGGTCCGCTCCGGACTCGCCGTCCTCCCGCCCGCCCCCTACGAGGGCCCGGCCTCCCTGAACCCGTTCACCAGACGGGACACGCCCGAGGAGGCCTTCCACGGGGTCCTGGAGCCGGGAGCCCCGGCCCGGTTCGCGGTCTTCGCCGTGTCCGGCCCGGCGGAACTGCTGGAGCGGGGCCCGACCACCTGCGTGGCCACGGTCATCGGCGGCCGGCTGCTGCACCGCCGCCGCTGAGGGCGCCGCCGAGGGCCCTGCCGCCGAGCGAGGGCCGGGGGCGGCCTGAGAGGATGGAGCCGCATCCGCCGATCCGCACCCGAGGGGCCAACGCCAGTGACCACCGCTTCCCTGGACAAGCAGCCGCACGAAGTCGCCTCCATGTTCGACGGCGTGGCGGCGAACTACGACCTCACCAACGACGTCCTCTCCCTCGGGCAGGCCCGCCTGTGGCGCAAGGAGGTCGCCAAGGCGGTCGGCGCGCGCCCCGGGCAGAAGGTCCTCGACCTGGCCGCCGGCACGGCCACGTCCTCGCTGCCCTTCGCCGCGACCGGCGCGTACGTCGTCCCCTGCGACTTCTCCCTCGGCATGCTCCGCGAGGGCAAGAAGCGCAACCCCTGGCTCCCGCTCACCGCGGGCGACGCGACGAAGCTGCCGTTCCAGGACGGGGTCTTCGACACCGTCACCATCTCCTTCGGCCTGCGCAACGTCCAGGACACCGACGCCGCCCTGCGCGAGCTGTACCGGGTCACGAAGCCCGGCGGCCAGGTCGTGATCTGCGAGTTCTCGCAGCCCACCTGGGCGCCCTTCCGGACCGTGTACACCGAGTACCTGATGCGCGCGATGCCGCCGGTGGCCCGGGCGGTCTCCTCCAACCCCGACGCGTACGTGTACCTCGCCGACTCCATCCGCACCTGGCCCGACCAGCCGGACCTGGCCGCGCTGCTGCAGAAGGCGGGCTGGTCCAAGGTGGCCTGGCGCAACCTGAGCGGCGGCATCGTGGCCCTGCACCGCGGCGTCAAGGGGTAGTTCCCGGTGGACTACCAGGCGCTGCTGGAACAGGTCGCGAACGACATCGCCCCGCTGGTGGGCAGCGGCACCCCCGCCGAGTACATCCCGGCGCTGGCGTCCGTGAACCCCTCGCAGTTCGGGATGGCCATCGCCGATCTCGACGGCAACGTCTTCGGAGTGGGGGACTGGCGGACCCCGTTCTCCACGCAGTCCATCACCAAGGTCTTCGCGCTGGCCCTCGCGCTCGCCGAGGGCGGCGACAGCCTCTGGGAGCGGGTGGGCCGGGAGCCCTCCGGCAACCCCTTCAACTCCCTGGTGCAGCTGGAGTACGAGAACGGCATCCCGCGCAATCCGTTCATCAACGCGGGCGCGCTGGTCGTCACCGACCGGCTGCTGACGCTGACGGGCGACGCGAGCAGCGAACTCCTGAGGTTCCTCCGGGAGGAGAGCCAGAACCCGGACGTCGCCTTCGACGCGGAGGTAGCAGCCTCCGAACACGAGCACGGTGACCGCAACGCGGCCCTGGCCCACTTCATGGCCTCGTACGGGAACATGGACAACCCGGTGCCGACGCTGCTCGACCACTACTTCTGGCAGTGCTCGATCGAGATGAGCTGCGCCGACCTCGCCCGCGCGGGCCGTTTCCTGGCCCGCCACGGGCTGCGCGCCGACGGCACCCGGCTCCTCACGCGCAGCGAGGCGAAGCAGATCAACGCGGTGATGCTGACCTGCGGGACGTACGACGCGGCGGGGGAGTTCGCCTACCGGGTCGGCCTCCCGGGCAAGAGCGGGGTGGGCGGCGGCATCGTGGCGGTCGTACCCGGCGCGTGCACGCTGGCCGCGTGGAGTCCGGGCCTCGACCCCCAGGGCAACTCGGTCGCCGCCGTCGCCGCGCTGGATCGCTTCACGACGCTGACGGGCCTGTCCGTCTTCTGACGCGCGGCGCCGTCGCCGGGGCTCCGCCCCGGACCCCGCGCCTCAAACGCCGGCGGGGCTGGGTGTTTCAGCCCGTCCCGGGGGCCCCTCCCAGCGGTAGCTGGGGGAGTTTGAGGACCGGGTCCGGGCAGAGCCCGGGGAACGGTGGAAGGGCGGGTAGGGGACGGCTCCGCGCAGCGGCCGCCTACTCCGGGCCGAGCGTCAGCTCGTAGCGTCGGCCGTACCGGGCGCCGCCCGGAAGGAGGAACCGGTCCGCCAGGCGCATGCCGAGCCGCTCCGCGACCGCGATCGACCGGACGTTCTCGTCGTTGATCATCGCCACCACCTCCGGCACGCCCGCCTCCCGCACCCGGTCAACAGTGGCCAGCGCAGCGGCATACGCATACCCCTTGCCCCAGGCCGACCGGCCAAGCCGCCACCCGATCTCGATCTCCCCCACCGGCCCCCACGCCTTCTCCGCCGGCCACGGCTGCGCCCCCGTGAAGCCGAGCACCTCCCCGTCCCCGTCCGTCAGCGTCCACAGGCAGAAGCCGAGCCGCGCGTCGTGCAGCCGCTGCCGCGCGGTGAACTCCTCGTAGAAGGACGGCTCGGCGGGCCCGCCGAGGAATTCCATGACGTCGGGGTCGTTGAAGACCCGGTGCCAGGCGTGCGCGTCCTCGTCCGTCGGCACACGGAGCTGGACGGCGGGGAGCGGCCGGGTCGGCGAGGTGGTCACAGTGGGCAGCCCTTCGGATCGCGATCTCTCTCGCTGCATAGACTGCACATGTCTTGTGCCGTTGGGCACCCCTTATCGAGCCTTCGGGAGACCCCGCTGTGACCGAGCCCCTCTCCGAGCAGCCCCTCTCCGAGCACTCCGCGGACGTGATCGTCGTCGGGGCCGGGCCCGCCGGCTCGACCACCGCGTACTACCTGGCCAAGGCCGGGCTGGACGTCCTGCTCCTGGAGAAGACGGCGTTCCCGCGCGAGAAGGTCTGCGGAGACGGACTGACCCCGCGCGCCACGAAGCAGCTGGTGTCGATGGGCATCGACATTTCAGAAGAGGCCGGCTGGCTCCGCAACAAGGGTCTGCGGATCATCGGCGGCGGCCAGCGCCTCCAGCTGGACTGGCCGGAACTGGCCTCGTTCCCCGACTACGGACTCGTCCGCAAGCGGGACGACTTCGACGAGACCCTGGCCCGCCAGGCGCAGAAGGCGGGCGCCCGCCTCTACGAGCGCTGCAACGTCGGCGAGCCCGTCCGCGACCCCCGCACCGGCCACATCACGGGGGTCCAGGCCAAGCTGGGCGAGGAGAAGACCCCGGTCACCTTCACCGCCCCGCTCGTCGTCGCCGCCGACGGCAACTCCTCCCGCCTCTCCCTCGCGATGGGCCTGCACCGCCGCGAGGACCGCCCGATGGGCGTGGCCGTGCGCACCTACTTCACCTCCCCCCGCCACGACGACGACTACCTGGAGTCCTGGCTGGAGCTGTGGGACCGGCGCGGCGCCGAGGACCGGCTGCTCCCCGGCTACGGCTGGATCTTCGGCATGGGCGACGGCACCTCCAACGTCGGCCTCGGCATCCTCAACTCCTCCTCCGCCTTCAGGGAGCTGGACTGGCGCGAGGTCCTCAAGGCCTGGTGCGCGTCCATGCCGGAGGACTGGGGCTACACCCCCGAGAACATGACGCAGCCCATCCGCGGCGCGGCCCTGCCGATGGCCTTCAACCGGCAGCCGCACTACACCAAGGGCCTGCTGCTGGTCGGCGACGCGGGCGGCCTCGTCAACCCGTTCAACGGGGAGGGCATCGCCTACGCGATGGAGTCGGGCCAGATCGCCGCCGACGTCATCGTCCAGGCGCACTCGCGCGCCACCCCCGCCCTGCGCGAACTGACCCTGCACAGCTACCCGAAGGTCCTCAAGGAGACCTACGGCGGCTACTACACGCTGGGCCGCGCGTTCGTGAAGCTCATCGGCAACCCCAAGGTCATGAAGGTCGCCACCCAGCGCGGCCTCTCCCACCCGGTGCTGATGAAGTTCACCCTGAAGATGCTGGCCAACCTGACCGACCCCACGGGCGGCGACGCGATGGACCGCGTCATCAACGGCCTCTCGAAGGTGGCGCCCCGCGCTTGATCGGTCAAGGCCGGGCCGCTCGTTGGGTAGTCGAGCGGCCCGGCTCGTGGCGTTCGGCCGTCACACGTTGACGATCTTCACCTTCGGTGAACCGGGAAGCTCCTCGGTGGCCTTGCACAGCGCTGGGATGTGCGACTTGTCAGAAGTGACGAGTAGCACTGGGGGACTACAGAGTGCGGCCGTGGCGACCACGAGGGCGTCCACGAGGCATTCGTGTCCGTCAAGGCCCGAGGCGTCCAGCAGCTTTGCCGCGGCTTCTGTCACCGCGTCGTTGACCGGTTTCACGTCGAACCGGGACAGCAGGAACTGGAGCCGTTTGGCGGCTTCTCCTGTTCGGCGCACTTCCAAGGGCGTCAGTGCGGACAGCGCCACGCGCCGGCCGCTCTGCTGGGCGACCTCGATGCGCGCACGCATCCCCTCGTCACCGTCGACGTGCAGTGAAAGCCCCTGGGCGTCCAGGACGAGCGTGCCCTCGCTCTTTGCCTTGATTTTGAGGCGCTTGCTTACCACTCCTGCTCCGCCTGCCGCCGCGCTTCGGCGGAGATGGGGCCGAACGCCTTGCGGTCGGCGGTCACGACCTCGCGGAGCTTCTGAGCGGCGAGCCATTCTTCAAGAGCTTCGGCCACAACGGAGGAGAACCCGCTCTTGCCGGCGCGTTCCTCGACTTCCTTGATCAATGACTGGGCGAGCGACACGGATCTCTTACCGGCCCGCTCGACGGCCTGGGGTGCCACGTGACTGCTCATACCTAAAACGTAACACCAGCGGTAGGAAATTTCTCGTCCGATGGTTACTTCGGTGGAACCAAGGTGGCCCCGAAGGCCTGACGAGGGCGCGGGGCGCGGAGGATTCAGGCGGGCTGCGCCGGGGGGTTGTCCCCGGTGCGGCCCGTCTGGTCGTGAGGGGTGTCGAGGCCTCGTTCGTACGATGCTGCGTCCGATCGGTGGACCGTCCGGATACAGCGGGCCAGCAGCACCAGACCGCAGAGCAGCAGTGTCGCCGATGCCGTCCAGTCGAGGGCGAGCGTGATCGAGGAATTGGGCTTCTGCCACGGGCGGGCGGTGTTCAGCAGCCAGCCTCCCAGGGACAGGAGACCGAGCCCGGCGGCGGCCGGGACGGCTGTGGGGTCGGGGGTCGGATGGGCACCGGCACCGTGGCCGGGGGCTTTGTCAGATGGCCTGGTGATCACGGATCACCACCTCCTGGGGTGACTCGGGCGTGCGCGCCCCGGCCATCTTCGCAGGGCTTTGCCCGGTTCGATACGAGCTGACCGTCAGACGGACGGACCCCCGTGAGCGGGCGGCGGCGGCCGGCGGCGGGAGTCACCGGGTGGATCACCGGAGGGAGGGGCGGAGGGAGGGGCGGAGGGAGGGGCGGAGGGATCGGCCCCGGTGGAGCGGTCCGTGGGCCCGCCCGAGAAGCGGCCTGAAGGCCCCGTGGGCGCCGCGGGACGCCCCGGGACGACCGAAAGGCCGGCGCTCACCCCCGAGCGGGGAGCACCGGCCTTCCGGGCGTCACCGAGAGCGGCTCGGGACGCGGGGGACGCGTACGGCTGAGGGACGATCCGGGGAACGGATCAGAGGACGCGGACGGCGCCCGTCGGCTTGTCGTAGCTCAGGGAGCGCTCGACGATGCCGGTGCTGGGGTTCTGCGCGCCGACGAAGTTGCCGCCGCCGACGTAGATGGCGACGTGGTACGCGCTGCCGCGGGAGCCCCAGTACAGGATGTCGCCCGGCTGAAGGGCGCTCAGGGAGACCGAGGTGCCGGCCGAGGACTGGTCCTGCGACATGCGCGGCAGGGAGACGCCGGCCTGGCGGTACGCGGCCTGGACGAGGCCCGAGCAGTCGAACGAGGACGGGCCGGTGCCGCCCATGACGTACGCCTTGCCGACCTGCGCGCGGGCGAAGTTCACGATGGCGGCGGCGGAGCCGGTCGCCGGAGCGGTGACGCCGGAGCCCTCCGAGGAGGAAGAGCCCGCGGAGGAAGAGGAGGACTTGGCCGAGAGCGAAGTGCGGGCCGTGCTGCGGCTGGCGCGGTCGGACTCCGCCTTGCGGTCCGCCTCGTCCTTGGCCTTCTGCTCGGCGTCGGCCTTCTGCTGGGCGTCTTCCTTGGCCTTCTTGGCCTCGGCGGCGGCGCCGGTACGGGCGCTCTCCTCCAGGGCGTTGAGCTCGCCGCCGACCGCGGCGGCGCGGGTGTTCTCCGCGGCCTTGGTGACGGAGGAGGACACCTCGGCGGCCAGGTCCATGTTCAGGACCGGCATTTCGAGGGTGCTCTCGGGGGAGGGCTCGGAGGGCGTGGCGCTCGCCGTGCCGGCCATGGCCAGGGTGCTGAGGACGCCACCGGCAACTCCGGCGCGGACCGCGAGCTTCGAGGCGCTGCGGCGGGGCTTCCGGTGGCTGGGTATGTGAGCGGTGAGGGACATGAGTACAACCGCTATCAGGGCGTTGCGGTTCCCTTCAAGAAACGTGGTCTGCGCCACAGTTGTGCGCGAAGGGCACGAACCGGGCGCGTCGGAAGTCTTATTGACGCCGCAACGGGCCAATCGGACACCCCGTCGTAAGGCTGTGATCATGGGGTTTCTGCAATAAGTCCGAATTGATCCTTGGCCTACCATCCCTCCGGACAGATGGCCAAGCCCCCTTTCGCGGCCGCGAATCCCGAGTGGCACAGGTCACAGCGACATCACGCTGTGCGGACACTGAGCGGACGCCGAGGCCCTTCTGTGACCCGGCCGTGAACTCACCGCCGCATTCGGCTCCCGGGCCCCCTCCCGAATCACCCTCCCGGACGCCCCTCCCGGATCCGGAGTTCGTGAACGCGCGCACGCGTCCACCTCCGTACGCGCGAGCTCCTCCGACCGGGGGACGCCGATCCCTTTATCATCACGCGCACCATGCCGCCAATTTGCGTGCAGGGGCCACGATTTGATAGTGCGACACACCTTCCACCTGCGACTACAGGGGTGGATGTCACCTTTGGTGATCATGTGGATGCTTCGCGTATGAAGATCACCACTCATCGGACTTCATGATCGTTCGTCAGGTGGTGGAGATCACAAACTCGTTGTTGTAACCCGTGTCGCAGATCACAGACGAGCAGGCATAAGATGCGCACCAGCCCGGCTTGTGAACTGCCTCACATGCAAGTGCCGGCGCAGCGGTCCAACGGTCAAGGACGACTGGAAGGAGCGAGGAGCGTGAATGCGTACGCGCCCATCCTCGTGCTCGGCGCCCTCGGCGCAGGGTTTGCGATCTTCTCCGTGGTCATGGCCACGCTGATCGGTCCAAAACGGTACAACCGGGCAAAACTTGAAGCATATGAGTGCGGCATCGAGCCCACTCCCGTGCCGGCCGGCGGCGGCCGCTTCCCCATCAAGTACTACCTGACGGCGATGCTCTTCATCGTCTTCGACATCGAGGTTGTCTTCCTCTACCCCTGGGCGGTCACCTTCGACTCGCTGGGGATCTTCGGGCTCGTCGAGATGCTCCTCTTCGTGCTCACCGTCTTCGTCGCCTACGCCTACGTGTGGCGCCGCGGCGGCCTGGAATGGGACTGAGGGGCTGAATTTTCCATGGGACTGGAAGAGAAGCTGCCGAGCGGCTTTCTGCTGACCACCGTCGAACAGGCCGCGGGCTGGGTGCGCAAGTCATCCGTCTTCCCCGCGACCTTCGGCCTGGCCTGCTGCGCCATCGAGATGATGACCACCGGAGCGGGCCGGTACGACCTGGCCCGCTTCGGCATGGAGGTCTTCCGCGGATCTCCGCGCCAGGCCGACCTGATGATCGTGGCGGGCCGCGTCAGCCAGAAGATGGCGCCGGTGCTGCGGCAGGTGTACGACCAGATGCCCGCTCCCAAGTGGGTCATCTCTATGGGTGTTTGCGCCTCTTCGGGCGGAATGTTCAATAACTACGCGATCGTCCAGGGCGTCGACCACATCGTCCCCGTGGACATTTACCTGCCCGGCTGTCCGCCCCGCCCCGAGATGCTGATGGACGCGATCCTCAAGCTCCACCAGAAGATCCAGGGATCCAAGCTCGGCGTGAACCGGGAAGAGGCGGCCCGCGAGGCGGAGGAGGCGGCCCTCAAGGCGCTCCCCATGATCGAGATGAAGGGGCTCCTGCGGTGAGCGACGACCCGGCCGTGGAGAACGGCCCCCAGCCCGGTGACGACGCCGCCGGCGGCAACAACGTCCCGGCCCCCAGGGGTGCGACGGGCCCCGAGGTGATCGGTGTCCGCAAGGGCATGTTCGGCGCCGCGAACGGCGGCGACACCAGCGGCTACGGCGGCCTCGTGCGCACCGTGGTCCTGCCCGGCCCGAGCGTCCGCCCGTACGGTTCGTACTTCGACGAGGTCGTCGACGAGCTCGAAGGGGCGCTGGAGGAGCAGGACCTCGTCCCCGAGAACGCGATCGAGAAGGTCGTCGTGGACCGGGGGGAGCTGACCCTCCACATCGCCCGCGAGCACCTTCCCCTGGTGGCGAAGACCCTCCGCGACGATCCGGCCCTGCGCTTCGAGCTCTGCACCGGCGTCAGTGGGGTGCACTTCCCCGGGGACAAGGGGCGCGAGCTGCACGCCGTCTACCACCTGCGCTCGCTCACCCACGGCCGGATCCTGCGGCTGGAGGTGTCCGCCCCGGACAGCGACCCGCACGTCCCGTCGATCGTCTCGGTCTACCCGACCAACGACTGGCACGAGCGCGAGACGTACGACTTCTTCGGCCTGATCTTCGACGGGCACCCGGCCCTCACCCGGATCATGATGCCGGACGACTGGCAGGGCTTCCCGCAGCGCAAGGACTACCCGCTCGGCGGCATCGCCGTCGAGTACAAGGGCGCCCAGATCCCGGCTCCCGACCAGCGGAGGTCGTACAGCTGATGAACACGTCCAATCACGCCTCCTCCCGGGAGACCACCGAAGGCCTCGTCTACACCGTCACGGGCGGCGACTGGGACGAGATCGTCCAGTCCGCGGCCCGCGCGGACGACGAGCGGATCGTCGTCAACATGGGTCCCCAGCACCCGTCCACGCACGGAGTGCTCCGCCTGATCCTGGAGATCGACGGCGAGACGGTCACCGAGGCCCGCTGCGGCATCGGCTACCTCCACACCGGCATCGAGAAGAACCTCGAATACCGGAACTGGACGCAGGGCACCACCTTCGTCACGCGCATGGACTACCTGACGCCGTTCTTCAACGAGACGGCGTACTGCCTGGGCGTCGAGAAGCTGCTCGGCATCACCGATCAGATCCCGGACCGCGCCACCGTCATCCGCGTCCTGCTGATGGAGCTCAACCGGCTCTCCTCCCACCTGGTGTGCATCGCCACCGGCGGCATGGAGCTGGGCGCGACCACGATCATGATCTATGGGTTCCGCGACCGCGAGCTGATCCTCGACGTGTTCGAGCTGATCACCGGACTGCGCATGAACCACGCGTTCATCCGCCCCGGCGGCCTCGCGCAGGACCTGCCCCCGGGCGCGGTCGACCAGCTCCGCGAGTTCATCAAGACCATGAAGAAGAACCTGCCGGAGTACGACAAGCTCGCCACCGGCAACCCCATCTTCAAGGCCCGCATGCAGGACGTCGGCTACCTCGACCTCACCGGCTGCATGGCGCTGGGCGCCACCGGCCCGATCCTGCGCTCCGCCGGGCTGCCGCACGACCTGCGCAAGTCCGACCCGTACTGCGGTTACGAGAACTACGAGTTCGACGTGCCGACCACCGAGTCCTGCGACTCCTACGGACGCTTCCTGGTCCGCCTGGAGGAGATGCGCCAGTCCCTGCGGATCGTCGAGCAGTGCCTGGACCGGCTGGAGCCGGGGCCGGTGATGGTCGCCGACAAGAAGATCGCCTGGCCGGCGCAGCTCGCGATGGGCCCGGACGGCCTCGGCAACTCGCTCGACCACATCAAGCAGATCATGGGCACCTCCATGGAGTCCCTCATCCACCACTTCAAGCTGGTGACCGAGGGCTTCCGGGTCCCGGCCGGACAGGCCTACGCGGCCGTCGAGTCCCCCAAGGGCGAGCTCGGGGTCCACGTGGTCTCCGACGGCGGCACCCGCCCCTACCGGGTCCACTTCCGCGACCCGTCCTTCACCAACCTGCAGGCCATGGCGGCGATGTGCGAGGGCGGCCAGGTCGCCGACGTCATCGTGGCCGTCGCCTCCATCGACCCCGTGATGGGAGGCGTCGACCGATGAGCGCCAGCCAGTCGACCAGCCTGGGCATGCCCCAGCTGCCGGCCCCCGACTTCCCGGCCGAGGTGCGCGAGCGGCTCGAAGCGGACGCGAAGGAAGTCATCGCCCGCTACCCCGACAGCCGCTCCGCGCTGCTGCCGCTGCTGCACCTCACCCAGTCCGAGGAGGGCTACGTCTCGCGCACCGGCATCCGGTTCTGCGCCGAGGTGCTGGGCCTGACCACCGCGGAGGTCACGGCGGTCGCCACCTTCTACACGATGTACCGGCGCAAGCCCTCGGGCGACTACCAGGTCGGGGTCTGTACGAACACCCTGTGCGCGGTCATGGGCGGCGACGCCATCTTCGACGAGCTCAAGGAGCACCTCGGGGTCGGCAACAACGAGACCACCCCCGACGGCAAGGTCACCCTCGAACACATCGAGTGCAACGCGGCCTGCGACTACGCCCCCGTGGTGATGGTCAATTGGGAGTTCTTCGACAACCAGACCCCCGAGTCCGCCAAGGCCATGGTGGACGACCTGCTGGCCGGCCGCCCGGTCGAGCCGACCCGGGGCGCGCCGCTGTGCACGTACAAGGAGACCGCCCGGATCCTGGCGGGCTTCCCCGACGAGCGCCCCGGCGCCGTCGAGGCGAGCGGCGGCGCGGGACACGCGTCGCTGATCGGCCTGCGCATCGCGCGGGGCGAGTCCCCGCAGCTCGGCAAGGTCGTGCACCCGCGTGCCGAGGCCGCGGCCGAGGAGGGGGAGTGATGACGGTGACCGCTGAAATGCACGAGAACGGCACCAGCCCGGAGAAGCTGCTGGCACCCGTGCTGTCGGCGTTCTGGGACGAACCGCAGTCGTGGACGCTGGAGACCTACCGGCGCCACGAGGGCTACGAGGGCCTGCGCAAGGCGCTCGCGATGACCCCGGACGACCTCATCGCGTACGTGAAGGACTCCGGTCTACGCGGGCGCGGCGGCGCGGGCTTCCCCACCGGAATGAAGTGGCAGTTCATCCCGCAGGGCGACGGAAAGCCGCACTACCTCGTCGTGAACGCGGACGAGTCGGAGCCGGGAACCTGCAAGGACATCCCCCTTCTCTTCGCCAACCCGCACTCCCTCATCGAGGGAATGATCATCGCCTGCTACGCGATCCGGTCGGAACACGCCTTCATCTACCTGCGCGGCGAGGCCGTGCCGGTACTGCGGCGCCTGCACGAGGCGGTACGTGAGGCGTACGAGGCCGGCTACCTCGGCCAGGACGTCATGGGGAGCGGGCTCAGCCTCGACATCACCGTGCACGCGGGAGCGGGCGCGTACATCTGCGGCGAGGAAACGGCCCTCCTGGACTCCCTCGAAGGCCGGCGCGGTCAGCCCCGGCTGCGTCCTCCCTTCCCTGCCGTCGAGGGGCTCTACGCGTGCCCCACTGTCGTCAACAACGTCGAATCCATCGCCTCGGTTCCCGCGATCCTGAACAAGGGCAAGGACTGGTTCAAGGCGATGGGGACCGAGAAGTCCCCCGGTTTCACGCTGTATTCGCTGTCGGGCCACGTCGTGGGCCCCGGCCAGTACGAGGCCCCGCTCGGCATCACCCTGCGCCAGCTCCTCGACATGAGCGGCGGGATCCGCCCCGGCCACCGGCTGAAGTTCTGGACCCCGGGCGGCTCCTCCACCCCCATGTTCACGGCCGAGCACCTCGACGTCCCGCTGGACTACGAGGGCGTCGGCGCCGCCGGATCCATGCTGGGCACCAAGGCCCTGCAGTGCTTCGACGAGACGACCTGCGTGGTGCGGGCGGTGACCCGCTGGACCGAGTTCTACGCCCACGAGTCCTGCGGCAAGTGCACGCCCTGCCGCGAAGGCACGTACTGGCTGGTCCAGTTGCTGCGCGACATCGAGGCCGGCAAGGGCGTCATGTCCGACCTCGACAAGCTGAACGACATCGCCGACAACATCAACGGCAAGTCGTTCTGCGCGCTCGGCGACGGAGCCGCCAGCCCCATCTTCTCCTCGCTCAAGTACTTCCGCGAGGAGTACGAGCAGCACATCACGGGCAAGGGCTGCCCCTTCGACCCCAAGAAGTCGACCCTCTGGGCCGACACGGAGGTGACCGCATGACCGTGACCACTACGGGAGCCTCCGGCGGAGGAGCGGCAGCGGTCCCGCCCGCGGACCAGATCTCCCTCACCATCGACGGCATCGAACTGTCGGTGCCCAAGGGGACCCTGGTCATCCGGGCCGCCGAGCAGCTCGGCATCGAGATCCCCCGGTTCTGCGACCACCCCCTCCTCTCCCCGGCCGGCGCCTGCCGCCAGTGCATCGTCGAGGTGGAGGGCCAGCGCAAGCCGATGGCCTCCTGCACCATCACCTGCACCGACGGCATGGTCGTCAAGACGCAGCTCACCTCCGAGGTCGCCGACAAGGCCCAGCGCGGGGTGATGGAGCTGCTGCTCATCAACCACCCGCTGGACTGCCCGGTCTGCGACAAGGGCGGCGAGTGCCCGCTCCAGAACCAGGCGATGTCGCACGGCAACGCCGAATCGCGGTTCGAGGGCAAGAAGCGCACCTACGAGAAGCCCGTCCCGATCTCCACCCAGGTGCTGCTGGACCGCGAGCGCTGCGTGCTGTGCGCGCGCTGCACCCGCTTCTCCAACGAGATCGCCGGCGACCCGATGATCGAGCTGCTGGAACGCGGCGCGCTCCAGCAGGTCGGCACCGGAGAGGGCGACCCCTTCGAGTCGTACTTCTCCGGCAACACCATCCAGATCTGCCCGGTCGGCGCCCTCACCTCGGCGGCGTACCGGTTCCGCTCCCGCCCGTTCGACCTCGTCTCCTCCCCGAGCGTGTGCGAGCACTGTGCGGGCGGCTGCGCGACCCGGACCGACCACCGCCGCGGCAAGGTGCTGCGCCGGATGGCCGCCGAGGACCCCGAGGTCAACGAGGAGTGGATCTGCGACAAGGGCCGCTTCGGGTTCCGCTACGCGCAGCGCCCCGACCGGCTCACCACCCCGCTGGTGCGCGGCGCCGACGGGGTCCTCGCCCCGGCGAGTTGGCCCGAGGCGCTGGAAGCCGCCGCGAACGGGTTGGCCGCCGCGCGCGGCCGGGCCGGGGTCCTGACCGGCGGCCGGCTGACCGTCGAGGACGCGTACGCGTACGCCAAGTTCGCGCGGGTCGTGCTCGACACCAACGACATCGACTTCCGGGCCCGGGTGCACAGCGCGGAGGAGGCCGAGTTCCTGGCCGCCTCCGTCGCCGGCACCGGCAAGGACCTCGACGGGCGGGGCGTCACCAACGCCTCCCTGGAGGCGGCCCCGGCCGTGCTCCTCGTCGGCATCGAGGCCGAGGAAGAGGCCCCCGGCGTCTTCCTGCGGCTGCGCAAGGCCCACCGCAAACACAAGCAGCGGACCTTCGCCGTCGCCACCTTCGCCACCCGCGGGCTGGAGAAGGCGGGCGGCACCCTGCTGGCCGCCGCCCCCGGCACCGAGCCCGAATGGCTGGACGCGCTCGCCTCGCGGACCGGTCTGGAAGAGGGCGGTCACGCCGCCGCCGAAGCGCTGCGCCTGCCCGGCGCGGTCATCGTCGTCGGGGAGCGCCTGGCCGGGATCCCCGGAGCGCTGACTGCCGCCGTACGGGCCGCCGCCGCCACCGGTGCGCGGCTGGTGTGGATCCCGCGCCGGGCCGGGGAGCGGGCCGCCGTCGAGGCGGGCGCGCTGCCGTCCCTGCTCCCGGGGGCCCGCCCGGCCACCGACCCGCGGGCCCGCGAGGAGGTCGCCGCCGCCTGGGGGCTGGACGAGCTCCCGCACCGGTACGGCCGCGACACCGGCCAGATCGTCGAGGCCGCCGCCACCGGCGAGCTGTCCGCCCTGCTGGTCGCGGGCGTGGAGCTTGACGACCTGCCGGACCCGGCCCGCGCCCGGCTCGCGCTCCAGGAGGCCTTCGTGGTCAGTCTGGAACTGCGGCCCGGCGAGGTCACCGACCACGCGGACGTGGTCTTCCCGGTCGCGGCCGCCGCCGAGAAGCCGGGCGCGTTCATCAACTGGGAGGGCAGGGTCCGGCCGTTCGAGGCCGCGCTGAAGCCCGAGCAGATGACCCGCCGGCTCGCCCCCGCCGACTCCCGCGTCCTGCACATGCTGGCCGACGCGGCCGACCGGCCGATCGCCCTGGGCGACGTACACGCCGTGCGCCGGGAGCTCGACGGGCTCGGCCAGTGGGCCGGGGCGCGGGCCGCCGAGCAGTCCGCGGACACCGCGCCGCTGCCCCGGCCGGGCGCGGGCGAGGCCATCCTCGCCGGCCACCGGCTCCTGCTCGACCAGGGTCGTCTCCAGGACGGGGACGAGGCCCTGGCCGGCACCCGGCACGAGGCGAGCGCCCGGCTGTCGGCCGCGACGGCCGCCGAGACGGGTGTGAAGAACGGCGACGTCCTCGCGGTGACCGGCCCGGCCGGCTCCGTGGAACTGCCGCTGCGGGTCACCGAGATGCCCGACCGGGTGGTCTGGCTCCCGCTGAACTCCACCGGCTCCGGGGTCCTCGCCGATACCGGCGCCCGCCCGGGAACCCTCGTACGCATCGGTCCGGCTACCCCGGCCGACAGCAGCGACGCCACTGCGGAGGTGGGCGCGTGAACACCGTTCAGATCGCTGCCGAAGACCTCTCCTTGTTCGGCAAGGACGTCTGGTGGCTCGTCGTCGTCAAGGCGGTGTTCTGCTTCGCCTTCCTGATGGTGACCGTGCTCTTCTCCATCGTGTGGGAGCGCAAGGTCGTCGCCTGGATGCAGCTGCGCATCGGCCCCAACCGGCACGGCCCCTGGGGCATGCTCCAGTCGCTCGCCGACGGCGTGAAGCTCATGCTGAAGGAAGACCTCATCGTCAAGCGGGCGGACAAGGTCGTCTACGTCCTCGCCCCGATCATCGCGGCGATCCCGGCCTTCATGGCCATCGCGGTGATCCCCTTCGGCCCCTCGGGCAACGAGGTCTCCATCTTCGGCCAGCGCACCACGATGCAACTGACCGACCTGCCGATCGCCATGCTCTACATCCTCGCGGTGGCCTCGGTCGGCATCTACGGCATCGTGCTGGCCGGCTGGTCCTCGGGCTCCACGTACCCGCTCCTGGGGGGCTTGCGCTCCTGCGCGCAGATGATCTCCTACGAGATCGCGATGGGCGCGGCCTTCGCCTCGGTCTTCCTCTACTCCGGGTCGATGTCGACCTCGAAGATCGTGGAGGCGCAGGGCGACCGCTGGTTCATCGTGCTGCTGCCGGTGTCCTTCATCATCTACGTCATCACGATGGTCGGCGAGACGAACCGCGCCCCCTTCGACATGCCGGAGTCCGAAGGCGACCTGGTCGGCGGCTTCAACACCGAGTACTCCTCGATCAAGTTCGCGCTGTTCATGCTGGCCGAGTACGTCAACATGGTCACCGTCTCCGCGGTCTCGGTCACCCTCTTCCTGGGCGGCTGGCGGGCCCCGGCGCCGATCTCCACGTACTGGGAGGGCGCCAACCACGGCTGGTGGCCCATGCTCTGGTTCGTCATCAAGGTCCAGCTGCTGCTGTTCTTCTTCATCTGGCTGCGCGGCACGCTCCCGCGCGTGCGCTACGACCAGCTGATGAAGCTCGGCTGGAAGGTGCTGATCCCGGTCTCCGTGGTCTGGCTGATGCTGGTCGCCACCGTCCGGGCGCTGCGCAACGAGCGCTACGACTTCTCGGAGATCGTGCTCTACGTCGGCGGCGCGGTCGTCGCGGTGCTGCTGCTCTCCTTCGTCGTGGACGTCTTCCGCGACAAGAAGGAGAAGGCGGCCGCCGAAGTCGCCGGACAGGCTGCCGCCGCCGAGCCCTTCGATCCGCTGGCGGGCGGATTCCCCGTACCGCCCAAGCCCGGCCAGCACCTGGCACCCGTACCGCGCAGGCGGCCTCGCAGTGAGCGGGAGCTGATTGTCAGTGGCGCGGCGAATACTGACAGTGACCGAGAGGAGGGTGCTGAGAATGTCTGACGCTGAGAACGAGAAGTGGCAGAACCCGGTGGCCGGCTTCGGCGTGACCTTCAAGGCCATGTTCAAGAAGCGACTCACCGAGCAGTACCCGGAGCAGCACAAGACCACCGCTCCGCGCTTCCACGGGCGGCACCAGCTCAACCGCCACCCGGACGGTCTGGAGAAGTGCATCGGGTGCGAGCTGTGCGCCTGGGCCTGTCCCGCCGACGCGATCTACGTGGAGGGCGCGGACAACACCGAGGAGGAGCGCTACTCCCCGGGTGAGCGGTACGGCAGGGTCTACCAGATCAACTACGCCCGCTGCATCCTGTGCGGGCTGTGCGTCGAGGCCTGCCCGACCCGGGCGCTGACCATGACGAACGAGTTCGAACTGGCCGACTCCAGCCGCGAATCGCTCATCTACACCAAGGAGCAGCTGCTCGCCGGGCTGACCGAGGGCATGGTCGAGGCTCCGCACTCGATCTTCCCGGGCACCCAGGACACGGACTACTACCTGGGGCTGGTGACCGGGGCGGCTCCCGGCACGGTCCGCCAGGTCGCCGTGTCCAAGGGCGAGACCGCTTCGGAGACCGCTTCCGAGGACGCTCCCGGGGTCGCCTCCGAGGGGGTGGGGGCGTGAGCACCGTCGCCGCAGCCGCCACCCTCACCTCCACCGGTGAGGCCGTGCAGTTCTGGGTCCTCGCCACGGTCGCCGTCATCGGCGCGCTGTCCACGATCCTGATGAAGAAGGCCGTGCACAGCGCCCTGAGCCTGGCCGGGACGATGATCATCCTGGCGGTCTTCTACCTCGCCAACGGCGCGTACTTCCTCGGCATCGTCCAGGTCGTCGTCTACACCGGCGCGATCATGATGCTCTTCCTCTTCGTCGTCATGCTCGTCGGCGTCACTGCCGCGGACTCGCTGACCGAGACCATCAAGGGGCAGCGCTGGCTGGCCGCCCTGTGCGGACTCGGCTTCGGCATCCTGCTGATCGCCGGCCTCGGCAACGCCCGGCTCACCCACTTCAACGGGCTCGGCCGGATCAACTCCGGCGGACACGTCGAAGGCCTGGCCACGCTCATCTTCACCAAGTACGTGTTCGCCTTCGAGATCACCGGCGCCCTCCTCATCACGGCGGCCGTCGGCGCGATGGTGCTCACCCACCGCGAGCGCACCGAGCGGCCCGCCACCCAGCGCGAGCTCGCCGAGCGCCGCGTACGCGAGGGCGTGCAGCTCCCGCCGCTGCCCGCACCCGGTGTCTACGCCCGGCACAACGCCGTGGACGTCGCCGGCCTGCTGCCGGACGGCACCCCGTCCGAGCTCACCGTCAACCAGACGCTGCGCGGCCGCGGCCAGATCAGGGACGTCTCCAGCCAGGCGCTGGACGACCTGAAGGCGCTGGAGCAGCGGTCGTCCGAGCGGCTCGGCCGCGAGGAGGCCTCGAAGTGAATCCGGTCAACTACCTGTACCTGTCCGCGCTGCTGTTCACCATCGGGGCCTCCGGGGTCCTGATCAGGAAGAACGCGATCGTGGTGTTCATGTGCGTCGAGCTGATGCTCAACGCCTGCAACCTCGCCTTCGTCACCTTCTCCCGGATGCACGGCAACCTCGACGGCCAGATCATCGCGTTCTTCACGATGGTCGTCGCCGCCGCCGAGGTCGTGGTGGGTCTCGCGATCATCGTGTCGCTGTTCCGTACCCGCCACTCGGCCTCGGTCGACGACGCCAGCCTGATGAAGCTGTAAGGGGTCGCTGTGGAGAACATGATCGCGCTGCTGGTAGCAGCGCCCCTGCTCGGAGCGGCGGTGCTGCTCTGCGGCGGAAGCCGCCTCGACAAGGCCGGCCACTGGCTCGGCACCCTGCTCGCCGCCGTCTCCTTCGGCATCGGCCTCGCCCTCTTCGCCGACATGCTCGGCCGCGGGGCCGAGGACCGGGCCATCCACCAGCGGCTGTTCAGCTGGATCCCGGTCGAAGGCTTCCAGGCCGACCTCGGCTTCCAGCTCGACCAGCTGTCGATGACCTTCGTCCTGCTGATCTCCGGGGTGGGCACGCTCATCCACGTGTACTCGATCGGGTACATGGAGCACGACGAGCGCCGCCGCCGCTTCTTCGGCTACCTCAACCTCTTCGTCGCCGCGATGCTGCTCCTCGTCATCGCCGACAACTACCTCCTGCTGTACGTCGGCTGGGAGGGCGTGGGCCTCGCCTCGTACCTCCTCATCGGCTTCTGGCAGCACAAGCCCAGCGCGGCCACCGCCGCGAAGAAGGCCTTCCTGGTCAACCGGGTCGGCGACATGGGCCTTTCGATCGCCATCATGCTGATGTTCACCACCTTCGGAACCTTCGCCTTCGGGCCGGTGCTCGGCTCGGTGTCCGGGGCGGGGGAGGGCAAGCTCACGGCGATCGCGCTGATGCTGCTGCTCGCCGCCTGCGGCAAGTCGGCGCAGGTGCCGCTCCAGTCCTGGCTCGGCGACGCGATGGAGGGCCCGACCCCGGTCTCGGCCCTGATCCACGCGGCGACCATGGTGACGGCGGGCGTGTACCTCATCGTCCGCTCGGGCGCCATCTTCAACGCCGCTCCGGACGCCCAGCTCGCGGTCACCGTGGTCGGCGCCGTCACGCTCCTCTTCGGTGCGATCGTCGGTTGCGCGAAGGACGACATCAAGAAGGCCCTGGCCGGCTCCACGATGTCGCAGATCGGCTACATGATCCTGGCCGCGGGCCTGGGCCCCATCGGCTACGTCTTCGCGATCATGCACCTGGTGACGCACGGGTTCTTCAAGGCCGGTCTCTTCCTCGGCGCGGGTTCCGTCATGCACGGGATGAACGACGAGGTGGACATGCGCAAGTACGGCGGGCTGCGGAAGTACATGCCCGTCACCTTCGTCACCTTCGGCCTCGGCTACCTCGCCATCATCGGTTTCCCGGGCCTGTCGGGGTTCTTCTCCAAGGACAAGATCATCGAGGCGGCCTTCGCGAAGGGCGGCACCGAGGGCTGGATCCTGGGAGGCGTGGCCCTGCTGGGCGCCGCGATCACCGCGTTCTACATGACCCGCGTGATGCTGCTGACGTTCTTCGGCGAGCAGCGCTGGCAGCCTGATGCGGAAGGCCACCAGCCGCACCCGCACGAGTCCCCGAAGACCATGACCCTTCCGATGATCGTCCTGGCCTTCGGCTCGGTGTTCGCCGGAGCCTTCTTCGGCATCGGCGACCGGTTCCTCAAGTGGCTGGAGCCCGTCACCGGGCACGAGCACGGGAACCCGCCGGTCAGCGCCCTGACGGTGACCGCGTCCACGATGGTGGTCCTCGTGATCGGCGTCGGCATCGCCTGGGCGATGTACGGCAAGAAGCCCGTCCCGGTCATCGCCCCGCGCGGCTCGCTCCTCACCCGGGCGGCCCGACGGGACCTGTACCAGGACGACTTCAACCACGTGGTCCTGGTGCGCGGCGGGGAGCACCTGACCCGCTCCCTCGTCTACGTGGACCACAGCCTGGTCGACGGAGTGGTCAACGGGACGGCCGCCGGTGTCGGCGGGCTGTCGGGCCGGCTGCGCAAGCTGCAGAACGGCTACGCCCGCAGCTACGCGGTCTCGATGTTCGGGGGCACGGCGGTCCTGATCGCCGCGACCCTGCTGATGAGGGCGGTGTGAGATGAGTTTCCCGCTTCTGACGGTGACGGCCGCGGTACCCGCGGTCGGTGCGGTCCTGACGGCGGCCGTCCCGGCCGCCCGCCGGACCGCCGCCAAATGGCTCGCCCTGTTCTTCTCACTGGCGACCCTGGCCCTGGCCGTGCTCGTCGCGGTCCGCTTCGATCCCGGTGGCGCCCGCTACCAGCTCACCGAATCCCACTCCTGGATCCCCGACTTCGGGGTCCGCTACGAGCTGGGCGTCGACGGCATCGGGGTGGCGCTCATCGCGCTCACCGCGCTGCTGATGCCCTTCGTCATCGGGGCCGGCTGGCACGACGCCGACCCCCTGGAGACGGAAGCAGCCAAAAGCAGCTTCGCTGCGGGCTCCCGCTGGCGGCCGACGCAGGGGTTCTTCGCCCTGATCCTGCTGGTCGAGGCGATGGTGGTGATCTCCTTCGAGGCCACCGACGTCTTCCTCTTCTACATCTTCTTCGAAGCCATGCTCATCCCGATGTACTTCCTCATCGGCGGCTTCGGCGACCGGGCACACTCCGGGTCCGATGAGAACGCGGCCGCGCAGCGCTCGTACGCGGCGGTCAAGTTCCTCCTCTACAACCTGGTCGGCGGCCTGATCATGCTGGCCGCCGTCATCGGGCTGTACGTGGTCGCCGGGAACTTCTCGCTCCAGGAGATCACCGCCGCCCGCGCCGCGGGCACGCTCGACATGGCGACCAACACCGAGCGGCTCCTCTTCCTCGGCTTCTTCTTCGCCTTCGCGGTGAAGGCCCCGCTGTGGCCGCTGCACACCTGGCTGCCGAACGCGATGGGTGAGGCCACCGCCCCGGTCGCCGTCCTGATCACTGCGGTCGTCGACAAGGTCGGCACCTTCGCGATGCTCCGCTTCTGCCTCGGGCTCTTCCCCGAGGCCAGCAAGTGGGCCACGCCGGTGATCCTCGTACTGGCCCTGATCAGCATCGTCTACGGGGCGCTGGTCGCGGTCGGGCAGCGGGACATCAAGCGGCTGGTCGCCTACGCCTCGATCTCGCACTTCGGGTTCATCATCCTGGGCATCTTCGCGATGACCTCCCAGGGCCAGTCGGGCGCGACCCTGTACATGGTCAACCACGGGCTCTCGACGGCGGCGCTCATGCTGGTCGCCGGCTTCCTGATCTCTCGGCGCGGCTCGCGGCTCATCGCCGACTTCGGCGGGGTGCAGAAGGTGGCCCCGGTCCTGGCCGGCACCTTCCTGATCGGCGGGCTCGCCACCCTGTCGCTGCCGGGGCTCGCCCCGTTCATCAGTGAATTCCTGGTCCTGGTCGGCACGTTCGCCCGGTACCCGGTCGTCGGCATCATCGCCACCTTCGGCATCGTGCTGGCCGCGCTGTACACGCTGGTCCTCTACCAGCGCACCATGACCGGCCCGCTGAAGGAGGAGGTCCGCACCATGCCGGACCTCCGGCTGCGGGAGGTCCTGGTGGTGGCCCCGCTGATCGCGCTGCTGATCGGACTGGGCGTCTACCCCAAGGTCCTCACCGACATCGTCAACCCGGCGGTGAAGCACACCATGTCGGACGTGAAGCAGACGGACCCGAAGCCGCAGGTCGCGGTCGAGGCCAAGAATGGGGAGGCGGCGAAGTGAGCACCATGACTGCTGCCCAGAGCAAGCTGGCGACATTGGCGGCCGCGGCGCCGATCGACAAGATCCCGGCCCCGCACATCGAGTACGCCCAGCTCTCGCCCACGCTCATCGTGCTGGGCGCGGCGATCGTCGGAGTCCTCGTAGAGGCCTTCGTGCCGCGCAAGTCCCGTTACTACGTCCAGGTGTTCCTCGCCGTCGCCGCGCTGGCCTCCGCCTTCGCCGCGATCGTCGCTCTCGCCGCGGGCGGGTACGGCAGCACCAAGGCGCACATCGCGGCCATGGGTGCCGTGGCCGTGGACGGACCGGCGCTCTTCCTCCAGGGCACCATCGTCCTGGCCTCGATCGTCGCGGTCTTCACCTTCGCCGAGCGGCGCCTGGACCCGGCCGCCCACGGCAACCGGGTCGACTCCTTCGCCGCGCAGGCGGCGTCGGTACCGGGCAGCGAGAGCGAGAAGGAAGCCGTCAAGGCGGGCTTCACCACCACCGAGGTCTTCCCGCTCGTCCTGTTCGCGATCTCCGGGATGCTGATCTTCCCGGCGGCCAACGACCTGCTGACGCTGTTCGTGGCCCTGGAGGTCTTCTCCCTCCCGCTGTACCTGCTCTGCGCCGTCGCCCGCCGCCAGCGGCTGATGTCGCAGGAGGCCGCGGTCAAGTACTTCCTGCTCGGGGCGTTCTCCTCGGCCTTCCTCCTCTTCGGCATCGCGCTCCTCTACGGGTACGCGGGCTCCGTCTCCTACGCGGCGATCGCCGACGTGGTCGACGGCACCGTGGCCAATGTGGACCCGGCCCTCGCCGGGACCATGGGCAACGACGCGCTGCTGCTGATCGGCGGCGCGCTGATCCTGATGGGCCTGCTCTTCAAGGTCGGCGCGGTCCCCTTCCACATGTGGACCCCGGACGTCTACCAGGGCGCCCCGACCCCGGTCACCGGCTTCATGGCGGCGGCGACGAAGGTGGCCGCCTTCGGCGCCCTCCTGCGCCTCCTCTACGTGGTCCTCCCGGGCCTGCGGTGGGACTGGCGGCCGGTGATGTGGGGCGTCGCGATCGTCACGATGCTGGCGGGCGCGGTCATCGCCGTGACCCAGACCGACGTCAAGCGGCTCCTCGCCTACTCCTCGATCGCGCACGCGGGCTTCATCCTGGCCGGTGTGATCGCGACCTCGGCGGAGGGCATCAAGTCCGTCCTCTTCTACCTGGCCGCGTACTCCTTCGTGACGATCGGCGCCTTCGCCGTGGTCACCCTGGTCCGCGACGCGGGCGGCGAGGCCACGCACCTGTCCAAGTGGGCCGGGCTCGGCCGCCGTTCGCCGCTGACGGCGGCGGTCTTCGCGGTGTTCCTGCTGGCCTTCGCGGGCATCCCGCTGACCTCCGGCTTCGCCGGGAAGTTCGCCGTGTTCAAGGCGGCGGCGGAGGGCGGCGCGGGAGCGCTGGTCGTGGTCGGTGTGATCTCGTCCGCGATCGCCGCGTTCTTCTACATCCGGGTGATCGTCCTGATGTTCTTCAGCGAGCCGAAGGCGGACGGTCCCACGGTGGCCGTGCCCTCTCCGCTGACCATGACGACGATCGCGGTGGGCGTGGCGGTGACGCTGGTCCTGGGCCTGGCACCCCAGTACTTCCTGGACCTGGCGGGGCAGGCGAGCACCTTCGTCCGCTGACCGGCTGACGAGTACGGCCCAGGGCCCGGTTCCCCTCCGCAGGGGGGGCCGGGCCCCGTCGCGTGCGGGCTCAGTGCGAGTGGGCCGGGTGGGTGGGGGCGGCGGAGGTCTTCGGGCAGGTCAGGGCGGGGTTCCAGTTGTGGAAGCGGCCCGCCGGGTTCTCCGCGTAGGCCCACATGTGGAGGTCGTAGTGCTTGGGCATGCCCGTCCAGTGGCCGGGCATCGGGCCGTCGAAGGGGAGGCCGAACATGCTCGGCCGGTCGTCCGTGGTCTTCAGGTCCTGGTCCCGGTCGGCGTACATCCACTCCACCGTCTGGAGCTTGCGGCGGCCCTTGTGGTCCTTGGCGGTGCTGTAGAGGAGCGCGGTCGGCTTCGCGGGGTCCAGCAGACCCCAGTTGGACTCCTTGACGTAGTGGTAGCCCATGGAACCCACCCCGAAGGGGTTGGTCATGCACTCCATGCCGTGCGGGACGTACCCGTCCTTGATCGCCTCCCGCTCGTCCACGTACTTGGCGGTCACCGCCATCGCCGTGGCCATGTCGCGCATCGCCTGCGCATTGTGCGGATCGGGCGCCGGACCGTCCACGGCCTGGGCCGCGGGGACGGCGGCCAGGGCGAGGGAGGCGGCGGCCGCGCAGGTCAGGGCGGTCCTCAAGTAGCGGTGACGGTGACGGTGACGGGCGGCCGGCATGGGGACTCCTCGCGGTGGGGGTGCGGGCGGGGCCACGGGGCTACGGCCCTCCCGGGTTCCGTCAGCCCACCCTGTCCGCCCGCACCGTCCACCGCACCCGGGCGGAGCCCAATGGGGGAGTCCCCCTGCCGGTCCCCGCCCGGACGGCCTAGCGGTGGCTGCCCACGATGCGGCCGGTGACCTCGCCGAGGCCCACGCGGGCGCCGTCGGAGCCCGGGGCCCAGGCGGTGAGGGTGACGGTGTCGCCGTCCTCCAGGAACGTGCGCTTGCCGTCGGCGAGTTCGATGGCGTCGCGGCCGTTCCAAGTGAGCTCCAGCAGGGAGCCGCGCTGGTCGGTCTCCGGACCGCTGACGGTGCCCGATCCGTAGACGTCGCCGGTGCGCAGGGAAGCGCCGTTGACGGTCATGTGGGCCAGCTGCTGGGCGGCGGTCCAGTACATCGACGCGAACGGCGGGCGCGCCACCTCCTGCCCGTTGATGGACACGGTGATGCGCAGGTCGAAGCCGCCGGGGCGGTCCGCGCCGGAGTCGTCGAGATAGGGCAGGAGCGGGAAGTCGCGGGCCGGCGGGGCGACCCGGGCCGCGTCCAGGGCCTCCAGCGGGGTGACCCAGGCGGAGACGGAGGTGGCGAAGGACTTGCCGAGGAAGGGGCCGAGCGGCACGTACTCCCAGGCCTGGATGTCGCGCGCGGACCAGTCGTTGAGCAGGAAGAGGCCGAAGACGTGGTCCTCGAACTCGCCCAGCGGCACCGAGCGGCCCATCTCGGAGGGCGCGCCGACGACGAAGCCGACCTCGGCCTCGATGTCGAGCTTGACGGAGGGCCCGAAGACGGGTGCCGGGTCGGCGGGCGCCTTGCGCTGCCCGGAGGGGCGCACGACATCCGTCCCGGACACGACGATCGTTCCCGACCGGCCGTGGTAACCGATGGGCAGGTGCTTCCAGTTGGGGGTCAGCGCGTCCCCGTCCGGGCGGAAGATCCGCCCGACGTTCGTCGCGTGGTGCTCGCTCGCGTAGAAGTCGACGTAGTCGGCGACCTCGTACGGCAGGTGGAGGGTGACCTCGTCCAGCGGCAGCAGGTGCGGTTCCACGGAGGGCCGGTGGCCGGGGTCGGTGACCCAGGCGGTCAGCGCGCGGCGCACGTCGTGCCAGGCGGTGCGGCCGGCCGCGAGCAGCGGGTTGAGCGAGGGCTGCCCGAGCAGCCCGGCGTACGGGGATCCGAGCGCGGCCGCGGCCGCCCCCGCGTCGAGCACGTGCCCGCCGATGCGGACCCCGATCCGGCGCCGCGCCTCACCGGCGGTGGAGTACACGCCGTAGGGGAGGTTGTGCGGCCCGAAGGGGTCGCCCTCGGGAACATCGAGGGGGCTTGGCTGGGGCATGGGGTTCTGCCTCGCTTTCGACGCGGTCCGGGGGTGTCCCGGGGGCTGGTTGACAGGTTAAGGGGATGGTGGGGCGTGTGGGAGGGCGGATTCGCGCAATTTGTAAGACTTGTCCGCCGAGGTCCGTATCCTTGAACGCGTGACTTCCGCCCTCCCCTATGCACTTGTGGCCACCGACCTGGACGGGACTCTGCTGCGCGCCGGAGACACCGTCTCGGCCCGCAGCCACGCCGCACTCGCCACCGCCCGCGCGGCCGGCGCCCGGCACATCATCGTGACAGGCCGCCCCGTGCCGCAGGTCCGCCACGTCCTGGACGGCCTCGGCTACACGGGGCTCGCGGTGTGCGGACAGGGCGCACAGGTCTACGACGCGGCGGCCGGACGGCTGCTGCACTCCGTGGCCATGGACCGGGAGCTGGCCGAGGTCGCCCTCGGGAAGATCGAGGCGGAGGTCGGGGAGGTCTACGCGGCCGTCAACCAGGAGGGCCTCGACGCGGAGATGCTGATAGGGCCGGGCTACCGGATGTGGCACCCGCACCTGCCGACGGTCCGGGTGGGCTCGCGGGCCGGGCTGTGGGCCGCCCCGATCAACAAGGTGCTGCTCCAGCACCCGCGGCTGTCCGACGACGAGCTGACGGCCGTGGCCCGCGGGGTGGTCGGGGACCTGGTCAACGTCACCATGGCCGGGGAGCACACGGTGGAGCTCCAGCCGCCGGGAATCGACAAGGCGAGCGGGCTGGCGGTGGCGGCGCGGATCCTGGGCGTCGCCGGGTCCGAGACGATCGCCTTCGGCGACATGCCGAACGACGTCCCGATGTTCGCGTGGTCGGCGTACGGGGTCGCGATGGCCGACGCCCACCGCGAGCTGGTGGCCGTCGCCGACGAGGTCACCCTCTCGAACGAGGACGACGGGGTCGCGGTGGTCCTGGAACGGCTCTTCGGCTGACGGCCCGGCCGTGGCCTGAATGGACCTGGCACGCCGAGGACCGGTCGTTGCACCATGTTGATCCGCGGTATGGGGCGACGGGGGCTGGCCTTTGGTGGCGTGCGGGGGAATCGTTCTCTGGTGCCTCGGGATGATCGTCTTCAGCATGGTGGGCGAGTCGGCCGCGGAACTGTACTTCTGGCTCTCCCTGCTCGGCGGTGGTGCGCTGTTCTGGACGAAGAAGGTGGAGCCCGAGCGCCTGGCGCAGGAGCAGGCGCGGGAGGCCGAACGCCGGCGGCAGGAGTACGAGGCGAAGCGCAAGAAGCAGGCGAGGGAGGCCGAACGCCAGCGGCGGGAGTACGAGGCGGAGCGCGAGAAGCAGGCGCGGGCCGACACCGAGGCGCTCCGCTGGCGGCGGGAGAGTCAGGGGAGGCAGAGCGGAACCACCGCGTTCCGGCCCGCCCCGGCCACCGTCGAACCGTCGGATTCCGGTATGGCGCCCCTCGGCCTCGTCGGGATCCCGCTTCCCTCCCGGCCCGATCTGGTGCTGCCCGACCCCGAGCAGGTCCGCCGGCTCTGTGCCGAGGTGGTGGCCGGCCTCGTCCGGTCCGTCGCGAAGGAAGCTGACGCCCACGCCGCCCGGCTGCGTCCCCTGGCCGCGAGCGGCCTGCCCGCCGGGCGCTACCGGGCCAGGACCGACGGCCGGGGCTGGGGCCGGGTCCAGCAAGGCCGGCGGCTGACAGCGGAGGCGGACCGCGCGGTCCGGCTGGCCGTCGCCTGGGCGGACGCCCGCAGCGAACTGCTGGCCGACCTGCACGAGCAGGCCGCGGCCGAGGTGCGCGCCCTGCGCGAGCACGGCGGCAAGCTCCAGAAATGGTGCGACACCCCCGACCGCGCCTACGACGCGCCCGGCACCCCGGTACGGCCGGACGGGGAGTTGGAGACCTTCCTGCGGCGCCTGACCGAGGACCTGGCCGCCGCGGCTCGCAGGTTACGGGCCCTCCCGCCCTACGAGGCGCCGCTGCGGCTGTCTCCCCCGGGGGTGGCCCGGGTCAGAGCGGACACGGTCGCGGAAGCGGTCGAGGACAGGATCTCCGAGTACGTCGAACGACATGCCCGCCGTCTCGTGCAGGCGCGGCCCGGCAGCTTCTCGATGGACGCCCGGGACTGGGGCGAGGGTGCCGACCTGCTGAAGGACTTCCTCACGGTCGACATCCGCCAGCGGTTCGACCGGACGACCGAGGGGTTCCGGGCGGTGAGCCGATGGGACGACACCTCGGCCGCTCCGCACATCCGCTCCCGGATGCACCGGATATTCGTGTCGCTTTCCTTGAACTACATGGTGGAGGTACTGAAATCCATGCCCGAGTATGCCGATCACTCCGGTGAGAACGTCCCGAAGAGCAACATCACCATTCAGGCCGGTGTCGTGCAGATCGCGAACACGTTGAACAACATCGGCTCGAACGTCGCCGCTGTGATGCAGCGCGGCGACACCCAGTCCGCGGAAGCGATCAACGCCCTGAGCGCGGCGGTCCAGGCCGATCCGGACCTCGACCCCCAGGGTCGCGCCGAGCAGTTGGAGAACGTCGCCGAAGTCGCCGAGGCCATGGCCGACCCGGATGCGGGAGGCAATCGACGCCGCGGCCGCAACGCCCTGGCCGCCCTCACGGCCGCGGTCAGCGCGTCCTCACAGGTCACCCAGGCGATCGGACAGTGGCAGCACGTCTTCAGCTCGCTGAACTAGCCGCCCAGGCGTGCCCTCCGGGGTGGGACGCGTAGTGCCCGCAGCCCTCGCCCGCGTGCTGGGCCGGGCAGTCCCGTACGGGGACCACCGTGTCCGGGGCCGCCCCGCCCCAGCGGGCCCACAGCGCCGCCCCCGGCGGGCCCTCGTGGAGCACGTCCCAGTGCGGTCCGGGGTGCGGCTCCAGCGCGCACCGCAGCTCCGGGCCCGCCCCGATCGCCGCCCGCAGGGCGCCGGGGTGCGCCGGGGACAGCCGGGCCAGCGCGTCCAGGTGTACGCCGGACAGCGCGCCGGCCGCCCCGCACACCTGGCCTGCGCCGCTCACAGCAGCCCCTCCGCGCTCCGGGCGTTGCGCCGGGCGGTCTCCGCGCGGAGCCGTTCCATGGGATCGGCGGGCCGCACGTCGCGCGGCTCCGCCTCCCACTCCGGTCCGCCGCGCACGGGCCGCAGCGCCCAGTACGGGCCGGCGAGGCCCCGGAACTCCCCGACGCGGTCGTCGCGGGCGGTGTCCACCATGAGGGTTCCGGGGGCGGGGGGAGGGGGAATGGGCATTCCACACATGGCCGTGCCTCTCCGTAGTGGATGCACTACTCAGTGGGTTCAGCGTGGCGCGGCCGTGGGGACAGTTCAACTTGCCAGTACGGAACGGAAAGTTGGTCATGAGCCGGTGAATCGCAAGGAGTTGAATCCCGAGGCGGGTCCCGAAGCGGCGTTCGGAGCGCGTCTGCGCAGCTCACGGGAGGAGCGGGGGTGGAAACAGGACGAACTGGGCGAACGGATGGGCTACTCCAGCACGCACATCTCGGCGGTGGAAACCGGGCGCAAGATTTCGACTCTGCGCTTCTCGCGCAGTGCGGATGCCGTCTTCGGCACGGCGGGAACGGAAGACACGTTCGAACGCCAGTGGCGCGAGATCCGGCACGGGGTCCTGCTGGAGGGCTTCCCCGAGTTCCTCGGCTACGAGAGCCGGGCGGTGGAGATCCGGCTCTACGAGGTCGGCGTCATACCGGGACTGCTCCAGACGCCGCAGTATGCGACGGTGCTCGCCGAGAGCGCGGTCAAGCGCGGGGCCAGCACCCCGGACCAGGCGGCCGAGCGCATCGCGATCGTCGCGGACCGGCAGGAGGTGCTGCTGCGGACCCCGCCGCCGCTGGTCCTCGCGGTGCTCGACGAGAGCTGCATCCGGCGGCCGCTGGGCGGACCCGAGGTCATGCGGGAGCAGTTCACGAGGCTGCTCGAATTCGCGGAACGGCCGAACACGGTGCTCCAGGTCGCACCGTTCGAGATGGGGGAGCGGAGGCCGTTCAACCTGCCGGTCACTGTGCTGACGTTGCAGGATCGCTCGATCATGTCCTACGCGGAATCCGCCCAACGGGGCCATCTGGAGCGGGAGAACAACTCCGTGGTGCCCATGCTGACGGCCTACCATCAGCTCCAGGCCGAGGCATGCACCCAGGCGGCATCCGTGGCCATGATCGATCAGCTACGAAAGGGCACCTCGTGACGACCGAATCCCCCCGCTGGTTCACGTCCTCCTACAGCGACAACGGCGGTCAGTGCGTCGAGGTCGCCACCAACCTCGTCGCTTCGCGCGGTGTCGTCCCCGTCCGGGATTCGAAGCTCTCTGAAAGCCCGGTCGTCGGTTTCACCGCCGCCGCGTTCTCCGCCTTCGTGGACCGCGTCAAAGCCGGAGGCTGACGGCCCGGTCGGGCCCCGGGCGGGTTGCCCGGGGTCCCTACCCGGTCGCGGTGGCGGCCCGCTCCAGGACGCTGCTCAGCAGCGTCATCGCCGCCGGATCGCACCCGATCAGGATCCGGGTGTCCCCGTCGCGGCACTCCGCCACCCGCCAGAAGTCGCGCATCAGCGGGGAGTCCGTCCGCTCCCTTCGGCGGATCCCGGTGAGCTCCAGCCGGTCCGCCGGGAGCCGGCTGCGCTTGAGGCCGGGGACCTCCGTCGGCGTCATGTGCAGGGCCGGCTCCCCGCCGGAAGCCCAGAGGAACACCATGGCCTCCGGGCGGCAGTAGGGGCGGTCGCCCAGGACGCACGCCTCGAAGCACACTTCCTCGCCCGCCGCGAACTTCCGGGCCCGCTTTCGGGACCGGCGCTGCTCGTCGGCCGACGTCGCCAGGGCTCCTCCGAAGAGGCCGATCAGGAAATCCAGCATCCGAAGAGCGTAGCTAGACCGCCGCGCGGGGGATCCGTCGTTCCCACGTGCGGTGGAAGAGGACCTCGTCGCCCTCGCGGCAGACGACCTCGTTCGAGGTCACGAAGCCGCCCTCGTCGCACGAGATCTCCGAGCGGGTGATCACCGAGACGTCCCAGCCCAGTTCCGGCCGGTGCAGCCGCACGGTCCAGTCCGAGTGGGTGCGGGCCGACAGCGGATCGGCCTCCTGGATCTCGTAGATCTCCCGCGCGTCCTCGCTGAACTCCAGCCCGTCCGGATACACCCGCGTGCCCCCGTACCGGGGGTCGACCTCCAGCCGCCAGACGCCCCGCGCGACGTCCCGTACGACGAGCCGCTCCGGCCTCGGCGCGTCCAGGGTCGCGGGGTAGGACACCCCCAGCGGCTCCGACTGCTCCGGGGCCTCGAAGAGGATCGGTTCGCCGTCCGACGAGGGGTCGCGGACCGGGAGTTCCACCGCGCTGCCCGCCGGGTCCAGGATCCAGCCCCGCTCGGAGCCGGCCCGGGGCCAGATCCACGGCCAGTAGGCCGAGGACAGGGCCAGGCGGATGCGGTGTCCCGGTGGGAAGGAGTGGCCGATGCCGTTCAGTTCGAAGTGGACGTCCTCGTACGAGCCCACCGGCCACGGGACCGCCTTCTCCCGGCCCTGACGCGCGGACAGGTTCAGCACGCCCCGCGTGACGAGCGTCGAGGAGCCGTCCGGAGCCACGTCGCAGAGGCGGGCGACGACCTGCCCGTACGGCACGTCCATCCGGATCCGCAGCCGCACCACCGGCCGGCCCAGGATCTCCACCGGGGCGGCGCCGTCCCCGACGGGGAACTCGAAGCAGGCCGACTTCGCGTCCTCCTCCCGCTGGTCCGGCGGCAGGTCGGCGTCGTTGCCGAAGGGGAAGAAGCGGCCCGCGTCCATGCCGGTGTGCTGCGGGGAGGCCACGACCACCGGCGCGCCCTGGAAGGCGTACGTCACCGGGTCCACGTTCGGCGAGGGCCAGGACGGGTCGCCGACCCACCGGCCGGGCAGGGTTTCGTAGGTGGTGGCGGGCGGGTGCGACTCGGAGATCCAGGAGCGGAGGAGGGGTTCGGCCATGACGCCCGTGTCCTTGTCCTTCAGCCAGTGGTCCCACCAGCGCAGGGTCTCCTGGAGGAAGCCGATGGCGGGCCCCGGCGGCAGTCCCCGGTCCGGGTACTGGTGCGACCAGGGGCCGATCAGCCCGCGCACCCGGTCGGCGGGCAGGGCCGAGACCAGCCGGAGCACGGTGTCGCGGTAGGGGTCGTGCCAGCCGCCGACGGCGAGGACGGCCGCGCCGATCGCCCCGTAGTCCTCGCACACCGACCCGTGGCGCCAGTACTCGTCGCGGGTCTGGTGGGTCAGCCAGGTGTGGATCAGGGGTTCGACCGCGCCGAGGCGCGAGAGCCACTGGTTGCGCCATCCGTCGCCCGCGTAGAGCGGGTCCGGCGGGCGGGCGGTGAAGGCGAGCATGGTCGCCGCCCACGCGTGCATGTCCACGGCCAGCAGCGAGCCGCCCATGTAGTGCACGTCGTTGTCGAAGCGGTCGTCCGTGGAGCAGACGGTGACCACCGCCTTGAGCGCCTGGGGGGCCAGCGCCGCGATCTGGAGGCTGTTGAAGCCGCCCCAGGAGATTCCGAACATCCCCACCGAGCCCGTGCACCAGGGCTGTGCGGCGAGCCACTCCACCACCGCGACCCCGTCGGCGAGTTCCCGGGCGTCGTACTCGTCGCCCGGGTCGCCGCCGCTGCATCCGTGGCCGCGCACGTCGACCCGTACGGAGGCGTAGCCGTGGCCCGCGTACCAGGGGTGGCGCTGCCAGTCGCGCGGCGCCGTCCAGTCGGTGAGGCGGTACGGGAGGTACTCCAGCAGGGCCGGTACGGGCTCTTCCGTGACCGGGCGCCAGATGCGGGCGTACAGCTCGGTGCCGTCCCGCATGGGGATCCGGACGTCCTCGTGGGTGGTCCCGTAGGGGAAATCGGTACGGATGATCATCGGGGATGTCTCGCCAATCGCCTCGGGGAGGTCAGTGGACGGCCGGTCAGTGGATCGCCGGTCGGGGGACGGCCGGTCAGTGGACGGGGTGCATCGTGCGCTTGAGCCACGGTGCGGCGGCGATCACGGCCAGGCCCACGGCCACGGCGATGGCTCCGTTGACGCCGAAGTAGACGGGGTTGGAGACCTGCCCGTAGACCTTGACCACCTGCGCCTGGATGCCGTTGGCCAGGGCCAGCGAGAGGAACCACAGCGCCATGGTCTGGCTGGCGAAGGCCTTCGGGGCGAGCTTCGTGGTGGCCGACATGCCCGAGGTCTCCAGCAGGACGTCGCCGAGGCCGAGCAGCAGGTAGGAGCCGATGATCCACCAGGCGGCCATCTTGTACGTGTCCCCGCCGTGCCCCGCCGTCGGGACGACCATCAACAGGAACGAGAGGCCGCCCAGGATCACGCCGATGGCGATCTTGTTGGAGGAGTGCGGCTGGCGCGGGCCCATCCTGACCCACAGCGCGGCCACCACGGGGGCGAGGAGCACCTCGAACGCGCCGAGCGCGGAGGCGTACCAGCCCGCCGGGAAGGTGAACCCGAGGATCTCGGTGCGGGCGTTCGTCGAGGCGAGCAGCATCATCGTCGAGTACGCCTGGAAGAGGATGAAGTTGAAGGCGACCGAGGCCAGGAAGAGCACCACGTACGGGCGCAGTCGCCCCCGCTCCTCGGAGGTCACCCGGTCGCTGCGGAACATGACCGCGAAGTAGACGACCGGCGCGATCACCGAGATCAGGGTGAGCAGGTCGACGAAGCGGCCCATCGTCAACCAGCCCAGTACCGCCAGAAGAGTGGCGAGCGCGGCGAAGACCAGGATCCCGCCGACGATCCTCCACACGGCGGAGCGCATCGCGTCGGGTGCCAGCGCGAACTCTGCCGAGTGCTTGCGCCCGGCGAGGTGGCGGCGGCCGGCGACGTACTGGATCAGGCCCGCGGTCATGCCGAGGGCGGCGGCCGAGAACCCCCAGTGCCAGCCCTTGTGGTCGCCGAGCCAGGCGGTGATCAGCGGGCCCGCGAAGGCGCCGATGTTGATCCCCATGTAGTAGAGGGCGAAGCCGGCGTCGCGCCGCTGGTCGTCCGTCGTGTAGAGCTTGCCGACCATGCTGGCCACGTTCGGCTTGAGCAGGCCGGTGCCGGCGCTGATCAGGCCGAGGCCCACCCAGGTCATAGCGGGGGTCGGCACGGCCATGGCGTAGTGGCCGCAGGCGATCAGGATGCCGCCCCACAGCACGGCGCGGTAGGAACCGAGGATCCGGTCGGCGAGCCACCCGCCGGCGACGGAGACGAGGTAGACCATGGTCCCGTAGGCCGCCGAGACGGAGGCCGCGGTGCCGGGGTTCATCCCCAGGCCGCCGTTGGCCACCGCGTCCGCGAAGTAGAGGACGAGGATGGCCTGCATGCCCAGGAAGGAGAACCGCTCCCAGACCTCCAGTCCGGACAGCGTGGCCAGGCCCCGGGGGTGTCCGAGGAAGGCGTGGTCGTCGCTGGGCGGCGGCTGGTCCGCTTCCGGGTCCGGAAGCTCGTCTATTTCGGTCGCAATTCTGGACAAAGCGTATTCTCCGGTTGTTTCGGCTCCTCAAGAACATACCGGGGTGGATCGGGCGATGCGCGTGTAGTGGCCGCGCCGTGGCCGGACAGGCGCCCTGGGTGATCGAAAACAGACCGGATACGCTGGCTTGAGTGATGGCAGCGACACATCGACAATCCATGTGATCGTCAACGTGATCGTCAGCAGACAGGAGTACCCCTCGTGACCGTCGTCGGGCCGTTCGGACTGAGCGTGCGGGACCAGGCTCTTGAGACCGATGTCCAGGCCGGACTGGCCGCCGTCGAGGCGGGTCTGCTGGAGGCCACCAAGAGCGAAGTCCCCTTCATCACCGAGGCCGCACAGCACCTCGTGCGCGCCGGAGGCAAGCGGTTCAGGCCGCTCCTGGTGATGCTCGCCTCCCGATTCGGCGATCCCTACGCGCCTGGAATCGTCCCCTCCGCCGTCGTCGTGGAGCTCACCCACCTCGCGACGCTCTACCACGACGACGTGATGGACGAGGCGGACGTACGCCGCGGCGTGGACAGCGCCAACGCCCGCTGGGGCAACTCCGTGGCCGTCCTGACGGGTGATTTCCTCTTCGCCCGCGCCTCGCACATCCTGGCGGACCTCGGGCCCGAGGCCGTACGGGTCCAGGCCGAGGCCTTCGAGCGGCTGGTGACGGGCCAGATCCTGGAGACGGCCGGTCCGCGCGACGGCCGCGACCCCGTCGACCACTACCTGGACGTCATGGCCGGCAAGACCAGTTCGCTGGTCGCCGTCTCCTGCCGCTTCGGCGCGCTGATGTCCGGCGCCGACGACATGGCCGTCGACATCCTCACCCAGTACGGGGAGCGGCTCGGCCTCGCCTTCCAGCTGGCCGACGACGTCCTCGACATCGCCTCCGACTCGCACGAGTCCGGCAAGACCCCGGGCACCGACCTGCGCGAGGGCATCCCGACGCTGCCCGTGCTGCGGCTGCGCGAGATGGCCGCCCGCGACGGGAACCCGGACGACCTGGACCTCGTACGGCTCCTGGACGGCGATCTGACGGACGACGCCCTGCATGCCGAGGCACTGGCACGGCTACGGGTCCACCCGGCCCTGGAGCAGGCGCGCAGGGACACCATCCGCTACGCCGAGGACGCGCGGGCCACGCTGGCCCCGCTGCCGGACTGCTTCGCGAAGTCGGCCCTGGTGGAGCTGTGCGACGCCGTGGTGCACCGCGCGGGCTGACGCGGGACGGCTTTGGCCGAACGGCACGGCACGGCTTTGGCCGAAAGACACGGGCGAGGGCCCGGCATCCCCTACGGGTAGGGGATGCCGGGCCCTCGTCGTGTCATCCCATGGGTGTACGCGGAGTTGGCTCCCGGGTCTGACGCTTTCCGCTTCCCGCTTTGGTCAGATAGAGGCACATCCCCACCAGATCGGGTGAGAGTGGCGGCGCGGGGTGGACGTGTACAGCAAGATGGGTAGGTCGCCGCCGTACACACAGAGGTAGGGCAGACAGACATGGCAACGAACGCAAAGACCCGCAAGGCCGCTCGGTACGCCGTACCGGTCGCGGTGTTCGGTGTGGTCGCCGGCACGATCGCGATGGTTCCGGCCTTCGCGAACTCCGGTGGTCCCGACCTTCCGAAGGTGACTGCCCAGCAGCTCATCGAGAAGATCGCCGCCTCGGACGTCCAGCAGCTGTCCGGCAGCGCCAAGATCAGCACCGACCTCGGACTGCCGTCCATGGCGTCCGGGCTGCTCAGCGGCATCGGCGGCGGCTCCGGAGTCACGGGGGGCTCCGCCGACCCGCAGGACAAGATCGCGCAGCTCGCGAACGGCACCCACACCTTCCGGGTGGCCGCCGACGGACCGGACCACCAGAAGCTCACCTTCGTCGACGGCAAGGACGAGTACACGCTCGTCCACAACGGCGGCGACGTCTGGGGGTACGACTCCAAGTCCAACGAGGCCTTCCACGAGAAGGCCCCGGCCGACGAGGCGGGCAAGGACGGCAAGGCCGGCAAGGACGGCGAGAAGTCCGAGCACAAGACCGGTGACCGGCTCAACGCGACCCCGCAGGAGGTCGCCCAGGAGATCCTCAAGGCCGCCGGCCCGACCACCGACATCGGCGTCGGCGACACGGCCCAGGTGGCCGGGCGCGACGCCTACCAGCTGGTCCTGAAGCCGAAGGCCTCCGGATCCACGGTCTCCTCGGTGAAGATCGCGGTGGACGCCAAGAACGGCGTGCCGCTGCGCGTGCAGGTGCTCTCCACCGACGGCGGCAAGCCGATCGTGGACGCCGGCTTCACCAAGGTGGACTTCGCCAAGCCCGCCGCCGACACCTTCGCCTTCACCCCGCCCAAGGGCGCCAAGGTGAACGAGGGCGGCCCCGGCGACCACGCCAAGGGCGAGGCCGGCAAGGGCGAGGGCAAGGACGGCAGGAACGGCAAGGACAACGGGCTGGGCGCCCTGGGCGCCATCCCCGGCCTGGACGGCCTGACCGGCGGAGCCGAGGGCGCCAAGGGCGACACGAAGGTGCTCGGCGAGGGCTGGACCTCGATCGCCCGGATCGACACCGGCGCGCCCAAGGCCCTGAACGAGCTGGAGAACAAGGCGAACGACAAGAACGCGCCGAAGGAGGCCAAGCAGTTCCTCGACGCCCTCGGGGACAAGGTCTCCGGGAAGTTCGGCACGGGCCGCATCTTCAAGACCCGCGTGGTCAACGCGCTGATCACGGACGACGGCAAGGTCTACGTCGGCGCGGTCACCAAGGACGCGCTGGTGAAGGCGGCCGACGCCAACAAGTAGGCGGCGTAGCGCCACAACTGCCGCAAGGGTGGGCGGGGACTGTGTCCCTGCCCACCCTTGTGCCGTTCCGGCCCTGTGTACAGCGGCCCCGCTGTACCGTGAAAAGCATGTCGAGACACGTCACCATCCGTCTGGAAGAAGAGTTCCACGAACGCCTGAAGGCGCGCGCGGCGGCCCTGGGTACGACGGTCACCGCGCTGATCACCGAAGTCACGGAACGCGAACTCGACGAAGACCGGAAGAACTTCCTCTCCGGCATAGAGGAGTTCGCCGACCACTGGGCCTACTTCCAGGAGCGGTTCGGGCATTGAAGATCACCATGGAGTGGGCCTGGACCGCTCTGGCCCACCATCTCCCGTCCGATCCCGCCGTGTGGGATCCCTCCGGAGTGGCCGCTGCCGTCGCCCGACACCAGAACGACCTCGTCCTGGTCCCCGAACAGCCCGCCCCGGACACCGCGTGGCGGGCCGCCGCGTTTCTGCACACCCTCGCGGTGTGCCCGGCGCTGGAATCGCCGATGAACGAGTTCTACGCGGCCGCCGCGACCCGCTCGTACCTGCGCGTCGCCGGAGCCAAGCAGCTGCCGTCACCGGAGGAGCTCGGCGATCTGGTGGAGGCCGCGAAGCTGGGGCGCGCCGATGTCGCGGCGGTCGCGGAGGAGCTGCGGGCCCGCATTCAGGAGCCCCTGTCGGCCTCGCTACGGGGCCTCGCGCAGGACTCGTAGGACCATCGGCGCCTCGTCCGGGTGGAGCCGCAGCTCGGTGGCCCCGTCCGCGGAGCGGAACGCGACGCTGATCTCGTCGGCGGAGACGGCCTCCAGGGGCGGGAACCGCACCGCTCCCACCGTCGCCGTACGTCCCCGCGCGCGCCAGCGGACCGGTCCGCCCGGCCCGCCGGGCGGCAGCTCCAGGTGGCCCTCGGACCACCGGCCGGCGGTGAGTGCGGCGTCCCGCAGGTCGCAGGGGACGCGGACGGCGCGCCCCTGCGCGTGGTCCGCCAGACGCCGGCGGCGCAGGCGCCCGCGCACCAGCGGTACGGGGCTGACCGCGGCGGCGGCCAGGGCGAGGAGGCCGAACAGGGCGGCGATGATCTCCGGCATGATCCGATCAGACCACACCGGAGCATCAGAGGACTAGACCAATTGGCGTGTGGCTGCCCGAGAACGACCGCGGCGCGCTGGAGGGATGGACGAGATGGACGAGACCGGCGCACCCCGGTCGCCCCGGCGGCCGCTGCCTCCGGGGAGGCCGTGGCCCTGGTGGCCCGCCTCGCGCCCGGCACCCTGCTCGCCGCGACGGGGCGGCCGTGGGACGGGCCGCCGACGACGGACTGAGGGCCGACGGGGTGGTTACGCGGGCTCGCGCGCCGGGGTCGCCGGCGGGACCGGGGCGGCTTCGAGGCGGATGGCGCGGGTGCGGTGCGCGGTGCGCAGGGCGTCCCAGGTGAGGATCGAGAGGGCGGCCCAGACCAGGGAGAAGCCGGCCCAGCGCGCGGGCGGCATGGCCTCGTGGAAGTACAGGACGCCCAGCCCGAACTGGAAGACCGGGGCCATGTACTGGAGCAGCCCCAGGGTGGACAGCGGGACCCGGATCGCGGCCGCGCCGAAGCAGACCAGCGGTATCGCGGTGACCAGCCCGGCCGAGGCGAGCAGGGCGGCGTGCCCCGGGCCCTGGGCGGTGAAGGTGGACTCGCCCCGCGCGCCGAGCCACAGCAGGTAGCCGAGGGCGGGCAGGAACATGATCACGGTCTCGGCGGTCAGCGACTCCAGGCCGCCCATGTCGAGCTTCTTCTTGATCAGCCCGTACAGGGCGAAGGAGAAGGCCAGGATCAGCGAGATCCACGGCGGCCGCCCGTAGCCGACGGCGAGGACCAGCACGGCGGTGACGGCGATCGAGACGGCCGCCCACTGCGCGCGGCGCAGCCGCTCGCCGAGGACCAGGACGCCCAGGGCGATGGTGACCAGGGGGTTGATGAAGTAGCCCAGGCTCGCCTCGACCACCGCGCCGTTGTTGACGGACCAGATGTAGACGCCCCAGTTCACGGTGACCAGGGCGGCGGCCACCGCGAGGAGAGCGAGCTTGCGAGGCTGGCGCAGCAGCTCGGCGATCCACCCCCAGCGCCGTAGGACGAGCAGGGCGAGCCCGACGAAGGCCAGCGACCACACCATGCGGTGGGCGAGGATCTCGATGGCTCCGGCGGGCTGTAGGAGCGGCCAGAACAGGGGCACGATGCCCCACATTCCGTATGCGCCGAATCCGTAGAGCAAACCCGCGCGCTGGTCGTTCTCTGCCTTCACGGGTCCTCCAGAGCCACTTCAAGCCAACCTCATGAAGGTAGCGCCGCAGTGGCGGGAAGTCATTACCGTCTCAACGAGATACTCATGACACCCGCCGCGGGCCCCGTCGTCACGCGGCGGCCAGTGCCTCCGTGATCGCCTCGGCCACCGGGGTGGTCGGCCGGCCGATGAGCCGGGCCAGGTCGCCGGTGGTGGAGCCCAGCCGGCCGCGCCGGATCGCCGCGTCCACGTCGACGAACACCGCGGCGAAGCCTTCGGGGAACCCGGCGCCGATCAGCACCTTCTGGTGCTCCTCGGCCGGCAGCTCGGTGTACGCGATCTCGCGCCCAGCCTGCGTCGACAGCTCGGCGGCGTACTCCGCCAGGGTCCACGCCGAGTCCCCGGAGAGCTCGTAGGCCCGGTTCAGGTGCCCCTCGCCGGTCAGCACCACGGCCGCGGCGGCCGCGTAGTCGGCGCGGGCCGCGGAGGCGACGCGGCCCTCGCCCGCGCTGCCCACCAGGGCGCCCTGCTCCAGGTGGGAGGCCAGGCTCCGGGTGTAGTTCTCGTGGTACCAGCCGTTGCGCAGGAAGGTGTACGGGAGCCCGGAGTCGAGGATCGCCCGCTCGGTGGCCCGGTGCTCCGCGGCCAGCTCGAAGTCGGCCTCGGGTCCGCCGAGGATCCCGGTGTAGGCGAGCTGCGCCACCCCCGCCTCGCCCGCGGCCTTGATCACGGCGGTGTGCTGCGCGGTCCGGCGGCCGATCTCGTTCCCGGAGATCAGCAGGACCCGGTCGCCGGCCCGGAAGGCTCCGGCCAGGCTCGCGGGGTCGTCGTAGTCGGCGATGCGCAGCTCGACTCCGAGTGCGGCGAGGTCGGCGGCCTTGGCGGCGTCGCGGACCACGACGGCGACCCGGTCGGCGGGCACGCGGGTCAGCAGGTCCGCGACGACGAGGCGGCCGAGGGCTCCGGTGGCTCCGGTGACGACGATGCTCATGGGGATCTCCTTGGTAGGGGCCTCGGGGCGCGGCCACTCATATGCACCACCTTACGGTAAGCGCTAACTTTTAGAAAGTCTGCGAGGGTGGGCCGGTTCCGGACGCGGGGGGGGGGGGGGGCCGGCGCGCGGGGCGGGGGGCGGGGGGGGGCGGGGGGCCGGCGGGCGGGCGCGCGCCGGCGCGGCGCGGCGGAGTGA
>NZ_JBHYVM010000035.1:60035-83417 GCF_042750105.1 Streptomyces sp. NPDC059443
AGCACCCCCACCATCTGTACATAATTCTTATTTCTCTTGCGTGGGGGGGGGCGGGGGGGGCCGGCCCCGCCGCCCCCCCCCGCCCGGGGGGGGGGGGCCGCGCCCCCCCCCACGTCCGCGCGCGAGGCTCAGCCGACGACGGTCCAGGTGTCGTTCCCGCTCAGCAGCGCACCCAGGTCGCCCTTGCCGCTGCGGTCCACGGCCGTCTCCAGCTGCTCGGCCATGAGCGTGTCGTAGACGGGCCGCTCCACGTTGCGGAACACCCCGATGGGCGTCTGGTGCAGCGTGTCGGGGTCGGCCAGCCGGGACAGCGCGAACGCGTTGGTCGGGGAGGCGGAGGAGGCGTCGTGGACCAGGATCCGCGCCTCGTTCTCCGGGGTCACGGTCACGACCTCCAGATCCCCGGTGGTTACGTCGCGCACCACGCCCTTGGCGTTGTCCACGCCGAAGCGGATCGGCTGCCCGTGCTCCAGCCGGATCACGGCCTCCTGGGCCTGCTCGCGGTCCTTGAGGACCTCGAAGGCGCCGTCGTTGAAGATGTTGCAGTTCTGGTAGATCTCCACCAGCGCGGTGCCCTGGTGGTCGGCGGCCGCCCGCAGCACCTCGGTGAGGTGCTTGCGGTCGGAGTCGACCGTACGGGCCACGAAGGAGGCCTCCGCGCCGATCGCGAGCGAGACCGGGTTGAAGGGGGCGTCGAGCGAACCCATCGGCGTGGACTTGGTGATCTTGCCGATCTCGGAGGTGGGGGAGTACTGCCCCTTGGTCAGCCCGTAGATCCGGTTGTTGAACAGCAGGATCTTGAGGTTGACGTTCCGCCGCAGGGCGTGGATCAGGTGGTTCCCGCCGATGGAGAGCGCGTCCCCGTCACCGGTGACCACCCACACCGACAGGTCGCGGCGCGAGGTGGCCAGGCCGGTCGCGATGGCCGGGGCGCGGCCGTGGATCGAGTGCATCCCGTAGGTGTTCATGTAGTACGGGAAGCGGGACGAGCAGCCGATGCCCGAGACGAAGACGATGTTCTCCTTCGCCAGCCCGAGCTCGGGCATGAAGCCCTGCACCGCGGCGAGCACCGCGTAGTCACCGCAGCCGGGACACCAGCGGACCTCCTGGTCCGACTTGAAGTCCTTCATCGACTGCTTGGCGGCCGCCTTGGGCACCAGCGAGAGCAGGGTCGGGGTGTCGGTCAGCTCAGTCATTGACGGCCTCCTTGAGATGCGTGGCGAGCTGCTCGGCCTTGAACGGCATGCCGTTCACCTGGTTGTACGACCGCGCGTCGACCAGGTACTTCGCCCTCAGAAGGGTCGCGAGCTGCCCGAGGTTCATCTCCGGCACCACTACCTTGTCGTAACGCTCCAGAACCTCTCCGAGATTCCTCGGGAAGGGGTTGAGGTGGCGCAGATGGGCCTGTGCGATGGGGACCCCGGCGAGCCGCAGCCGCCGTACGGCGGCCGTGATCGGCCCGTACGTCGAGCCCCAGCCGATGACCAGGGTCTTCGCGCCGTCCGGGTCGTCGACCTCCAGGTCGGGGACCGCGATCCCGTCGATCTTGGCCTGGCGGGTGCGCACCATGAAGTCGTGGTTGGCCGGGTCGTACGAGATGTTGCCCGTGCCGTCCTGCTTCTCGATGCCGCCGATCCGGTGCTCCAGCCCCGGGGTGCCCGGGACCGCCCACGGGCGGGCCAGGGTCTGCGGATCGCGCTTGTACGGCCAGAACACCTCGGTGCCGTCCGCGAGCTCGTGGTTCGGGCCGGCGGCGAACTGCACCTTCAGGTCCGGCAGGTCCGCCACGTCCGGGATCCGCCACGGCTCGGAGCCGTTGGCGAGGTACCCGTCGGAGAGCAGGAACACCGGAGTCCGGTAGGTCAGCGCGATCCGGGCCGCATCGAGCGCGGCGTCGAAGCAGTCCGCCGGGGTGCGCGGGGCCACGATCGGAACCGGGGCCTCGCCGTTGCGCCCGTACATCGCCTGGAGCAGGTCGGCCTGCTCCGTCTTGGTCGGCAGCCCCGTGGACGGGCCGCCGCGCTGGATGTCCACGATCAGCAGCGGCAGCTCCAGGGAGACCGCCAGCCCGATCGTCTCGGACTTCAGGGCCACGCCCGGACCGGAGGTGGTGGTCACGGCGAGCGCGCCGCCGAAGGCCGCGCCCAGGGCCGCGCCGATGCCGGCGATCTCGTCCTCGGCCTGGAAGGTCCGTACGCCGAAGTTCTTGTGCTTGCTCAGCTCGTGCAGGATGTCCGAGGCCGGGGTGATCGGGTACGAGCCCAGGTAGAGCGGCAGATCGGCCTGCTGGCCGGCCGCGATCAGGCCGTAGGACAGGGCCAGGTTCCCGGAGATGTTGCGGTAGGTGCCCGTCGGGAAGGCCTTGGTGGCCGGGGCCACCTCGTAGGAGACCGCGAAGTCCTCGGTGGTCTCGCCGAAGTTCCAGCCGGCCCGGAAGGCGGCCACGTTCGCCTCGGCGATCTGGGGCTTCTTCGCGAACTTCTGCCGCAGGAAGCTCTCGGTGCCCTCGGTGGGCCGGTGGTACATCCAGGACAGCAGGCCCAGCGCGAACATGTTCTTGCTGCGCTCGGCCTCCTTGCGGGGGAGCCCGAAATCCTTCAGCGCCTCCACGGTGAGGGTGGTCAGCGGCACCGGGTGGATGTTGTAGGCGTCCAGGGAGCCGTCTTCCAGCGGGGAGGTCTCGTAGCCGACCTTCGCCATCGGGCGCTTGGTGAACTCATCGGTATTGATGATCAGCTCGGCACCGCGCGGCACGTCCCCGATGTTCGCCTTCAGCGCCGCCGGATTCATGGCCACCAGGACGTTCGGGGCGTCGCCCGGCGTCAGGATGTCGTGATCGGCGAAGTGGAGCTGGAAGCTCGACACGCCCGGGAGGGTGCCGGCGGGCGCCCGGATCTCGGCGGGGAAGTTCGGCAGCGTCGAGAGGTCGTTCCCGAAGGACGCCGTCTCCGAGGTGAAACGGTCACCGGTGAGCTGCATGCCGTCACCCGAGTCACCCGCGAAGCGGATGATCACCCGATCGAGGCGTCGTACTTCCTTGCCGCCGCCGTGGCTGCTGCCGCCGTGGCTGCTGGCTGCTGGGCTGCTGCCTGCGGGGCTGCTCTCGGTGCCGGCGGGGCTGCCGCTGCTCGGATCGCCGCTGTTCGGGCCCGGGGGTGTCCGCTGCTCGCCGACGACCGCGTTTTCGGCCCCGTCGGAATGCTCGGCTGGGCTACTGACCTGGCTGGTCACTGAACTGGACCTCCTTCGAGGCGTGAGCACTGCCCAAGGTCAACCCTACGTCGGTAGGGATTCCTTCCCCGGGCTGCTCATTATCTGGACCGCCCTCTCGGCGGTCGGTCCGAATCCGGCCTTAACTGACAGGGTGTCAGTTGATCAAGACCTTAGGTAGGTGAGGACGGCCAGCACACGCCGGTGATCCCCGTCACTCGGTGACAGGCCGAGCTTCATGAAGATGTTGCTGACGTGCTTCTCCACCGCGCCGTCGCTCACCACGAGCTGCTTGGCCACGGCGGAATTCGTCCGCCCCTCGGCCATCAGCCCCAGCACCTCGCGCTCCCGCGGGGTCAGCCCCGCCAGCACGTCCTGCTTGCGGCTGCGGCCGAGCAGCTGCGCCACGACCTCCGGGTCCAGGGCGGTACCGCCCTGGGCCACGCGCACGACGGCGTCCAGGAATTCCCGTACGTCGGCCACCCGGTCCTTGAGCAGATACCCCACCCCGGTGCTGGAACCGGCCAGCAGTTCGGTGGCGTACTGCTCCTCCACGTACTGCGACAGCACGAGCACGCCTATGCCGGGGTGGTCGCGCCGCAGTCGCACGGCGGCCCGTACGCCCTCGTCGGTGTGGGTCGGCGGCATCCGCACGTCCGCGACCACCACGTCCGGGAGGGCGTCCTCCGCCGCCAGGTCCGCCACCGTCTTGATCAGGGCTTCCGCGTCCCCGACGCCCGCGACGACGTCATGCCCCCGGTCGGTCAGCAACCGGGTCAGGCCCTCGCGCAGCAGTACTGAATCCTCGGCGATGACCACACGCACCCTGTTTTCCACGACTTCGAAGCTCCCGCGTCCACTCGTGCCCTATTCCCCTGACACAGCCAAGCATCCCAGTCTCGTGCCGGGATCAGGGCTGAGTGCGATCAACGCGTGGGCGTGGGAACGGTGTTTTCGGGACCGGAACGGAGCACTCCGGGGAGCGGACCCGAAAGTCAGGCCTTCCGCCCCCGCCGGAGGGGGCCGAATGGCGGGGGCGGGGGCCGTGAGTCCGGCTGTTTTCCCGGTCGGTCCCGGGTCGGGAGGCCGGGGTGAGGAGGTCGGGGTGAGGAGGTCGAGGTGAGGGAGATCAGGGTCAGGCGCGCCAGGGCAGCTCGGCCGTCACGGTGGTCCCCGTCCCCTCGGGGGAGTCCACGACCAGCACCCCGTCCACGGCGTCGAGCCGCTCGCCCAGCCCCGCCAGCCCCGACCCGGCCAGGGCGTCCGCCCCGCCCCGGCCGTCGTCGGCGACCTGGATCAGCAGCCGGTCGCCCGACTTCCACACGTCGACCCTGGCCGTACGGGCCTGCGCGTGCTTGCTGATGTTCTGGAGCAGCTCCGAGACGGTGAAGTACGCGATCCCCTCGATCGCCGCCGCGGGCCGCGCGGGCAGATCGACGGCCACCCGTACTGGCACGGCGCACCGCGAGGCCACCGAGGACAGCGCCGCGTCCAGCCCCCGATCGGTCAGCACGGCCGGGTGGATCCCGCGGGCCAGGTCCCGCAGCTCCTGGAGGGCGATCTTCACCTCGCCGTGAGCCTCGTCCACCATCAGGGCGGCGGCCCGCGGGTCCTCGGCCAGCTTCTCCTTCGCCAGCCCCAGGTCCATGGCCAGCGCCACCAGCCGGGCCTGCGCTCCGTCGTGCAGGTCCCGCTCGATGCGCCGCAGATCGGCGGCGGCGGTGTCCACGACCACACCCCGGTCGGACTCCAGCTCGGTGACGCGGTGCGCGAGCCGGGACGGGCCGAGCAGCCCGGCGACGAGCACCCGGTCGACGGTGGTCAGGGCGCGGACCACCCAGGGGGTGGCGAGCGTGAACCCGAGCCCCACGACGGACGTCGCCGCGATCAGTGCGGGCGAATCCAGGTAGAAGGAGTAGCTGTCGCCGTTCTGGACCAGCTGCAGTCCGGGCTGGTCCGTGAAGGCGGGGAACACCCAGAACCAGAGCGGATAGAGCAGCATGGCCCACCCGTAGGCCCAGAAGACGAGGGCGACGCAGAAGCCGAACACCGCCCACGGGAAGTGGATCAGCGAGTACAGCACGTGCCGCCAGGCGCTCCCGCTCTTGAGCAGCGCACCCATGGCGGCCACCGCCCCGCCCTTCTTCGCCCGGATCGGCGCGGGCTCGGCGATGTCCTGGCCCAGCATCCCGCGCACCCGGGCCCGCTCCAGCCGGCCGAACCCGCGGCACATGGCGAGCACGCCGGCCAGGACCGGGACCCCGAGGAAGGTGACGAGCAGCCCGGCGCCGAGGCTGACGCCGGTGATCGCGAGCGAGAAGTACAGTGTGCTGAGCGGCAGCCCGACCAGCAGATACCCGAACTCCCGCCACATCCGTCCCTCGACGGGCGCCCGCAGCACCCTGCCGATACCGCTGCCGCTGTGTGCGCTGCTGCCCATGTTCCCGACCCGCCCTTCCATTCCGCCTTGTCCCCCAACCCTCCCGCGCCCCCCACCCACGAACCATCCGGCAGGTAGGCCTCCGGGGACGGGGGTTAACCCCCCTATCCACGGCGGGGCACGGGACCACGGCGGGGCGTTAGATCCAGCTGTGCTCGGGCCCGCACGAGGCCGCGGCGCGGCGCCAAATCGAGCCTTGCTCGGGCCCGCACGGGGCCACGGCGGGGCGCCAGATCCAGCTTTGTTCGGGCCCGCACGAGGCCACGGCGGGGCCCCAAAACCAGCCCCGCCGGCGTTTGAGGCGCGGCCACGGCGCCGCAGTCGGAAACGGCCCCGCGCCGGCAGCCGCTACGCGCCCCGCCCCCGCCACGGCAGCTCCGCCGAAACCACCGTCCCCGCCCCCTCCGGGGAGTCCACCACCAGCACCCCGTCCACCGCCCCCAGCCGCTCCCCGAGCCCCGCCAGTCCCGACCCGGCCAGGGCACTGGCTCCGCCACGCCCGTCGTCCGACACCCGGATCAGCAGCCGCTGGTCCGAGCGCCACACCTCCACCGACGCCCCCCGCGCCTGCGGCCCCGCGTGCTTGCTCACGTTCTGCAGCAGCTCCGACACCACGAAGTACGCGATCCCCTCGATCGCCTCCGCCGGCCGCGCCGGCAGGTCCACGGACACCTTCACGGGAACCAGGCACCGCGAGGCCACCGAGGACAGCGCCGCGTCCAGACCCCGGTCGGTGAGCACCGCCGGGTGGATGCCCCGCGCCAGGTCGCGGAGCTCCTGGAGCGCCAGCTTCACCTCGCCGTGCGCCTCGTCGACCATCGCCGCCGCCCCCTCGGGGTCCTCCAGCAGCTTCTCCTTCGCCAGGCCCAGCCCCATCGCCAGCGCCACCAGCCGCGCCTGCGCCCCGTCGTGGAGATCCCGCTCGATGCGGCGCAGATCCGCGGCGGCGGTGTCCACCACCACCCCCCGGTCGGACTCCAGCTCCGCGATCCGCCGCTCCAGTTCGTCGGACGGCGACAGCAGGCCCCGTACCATCGCCCGGTCCACGTTCGCGAGCAGCCGCGCCACCCACGGCAGCACCGGCCACAGCACGAAGAGCCCGGTCAGCGTTACCGTGAAGGTGAGCACCGCCCACGGCAGCCGCACCAGCTCGAACAGCACGGTCCGCCACGCCACCGGGTCCTTCAGACTCGCCCACAGCCAGGGGAAGAATCCGCCGGAGCGCCCCGGTCCGGGCATCGGCGTCGGCTCGTCCACCCGTACGCCCAGGAGCGCGCGGGCCCGTACCCGTTCCACCCGTCCCAGCTGGCGAGACGCGAACAGACCACAGGCGAACAGCGGAAGCCCGATCGCGGTCACCGACAGACCGCCCGCCACGGACACCATGACAACCGTGTAAACAAACCCGATGAGGGCCATGGGGAAATTGCTCAGCAGGTACCCGATTTCCTTCCACGTCACGGCATCGAAGGCTGCGCGCACGGGAGGGAGCGGGGTGTCGTCGGAGATGTGATCGAAGGCGGTCATGCGCCACAGACTGCCAAGTGGGAGCCGCCCGTGCCATGGGGCAGCCGGGCCGAGGTAAACGGGGGATAACCCCACCCTGTGGGGACCAGGCCCTAGACTCCCGTCCGTACCAGATCAACCTGATCGTCGACAGTCGCCGAGGAACGAGGAACGGACGTGCCCGAACCGACGGTATCGAGCGTATCCGTGCTCGCCGCGGACTACTTCCGGACGTATTCGGTCGTCGGCCTCCTGGCCGCGCTCGGTGTGCTGTTCGTGGCGGTGGCGTTCGGCGCCGGCCGCCTGCTGCGCCCCCACGTCCCGACCCGCGAGAAGCTGCTGACGTACGAATGCGGTGTGGACCCGGTGGGCGAGGGCTGGGCGCACACCCAGGTCCGCTACTACGTCTACGCGTTCCTCTACGTCATCTTCGCCGTCGACTCGATCTTCCTCTTCCCGTGGGCGACGGTCTTCGCCGCCGCCGGATACGGCGCTACGACGCTGGTGGAGATGTTCGTCTTCCTCGGCTTCCTGGCCGTCGGCCTGCTCTACGCGTACAAGAAGGGCGTCCTCGAATGGCTGTGACACCGGAGGGGCCGGCGGCCGTGACACCGGAGCCGCAGCTACTCCCGATGCCGACCGCGCTCCCGGAGACGAAGAAGCTGGGCGTCCTCTCCCGGCTCGCTCCCGAGCCGATGAAGGTGGTCCTCAACTGGGGCCGCCGCTACAGCCTGTGGGTCTTCAACTTCGGCCTCGCCTGCTGCGCGATCGAGTTCATCGCCGCGTCGATGGCCCGCCACGACTTCATCCGGCTCGGCGTCATCCCCTTCGCGCCCGGCCCGCGCCAGGCGGACCTCATGATCGTCTCGGGCACGGTGACGGACAAGATGGCCCCGGCCGTCAAGCGGCTCTACGAGCAGATGCCCGAGCCGAAGTACGTCATCTCCTTCGGCGCCTGCTCCAACTGCGGCGGACCGTACTGGGACTCGTACTCGGTGACCAAGGGCGTCGACCAGATCATCCCCGTCGACGTCTACGTCCCCGGCTGCCCGCCCCGCCCCGAAGCGCTGCTCCAGGGCATCCTCAAGCTCCAGGAGAAGATCGCCCGCGAGTCGCTGGCGGAGCGCTACGCGACCACCGCCGCGCCGACGCCCGCGCAGCTCACCAGCGGCCTGGTCACCCCTCCGCCGACCCCGGGGACGGGCGCGTGAACCTCTACGACTCCCTCCCGGACGCGGCGGGAACGATCTTCGGCGCGGAAGCCGTGGGCTCCTTCGCGTACTCCCTCCTCACGGTCGACGTGCCCACCGCGAGCTGGATCCCCGCGCTGGAGATCGCCCGGGACAAGCTGGGCTGCACGTACTTCGACTGGCTGAGCGCCGTGGACGAGCCGGGCACGGGCTTCCGCATCTGCGCGCACGTGGTCTCCCTGGAGAACCACCGCGTACGCCGCCTCCTGCTGCGGACCACCGTCCCCCACTCGGCGCCCTCCCTGCCCTCGGCCGTTTCGATCTACGCCGGTGCGGAGTGGCACGAGCGCGAGACCTTCGAGATGTTCGGGGTCGTCTTCACCGACCACCCGAACCTGGTCCCGCTCCTCCTTCCGGAGAACTTCGAAGGCCACCCGCTGCGCAAGGACTTCGTCCTCGCGGCGCGCGTGGCCAAGGCCTGGCCCGGCGCCAAGGAGCCGGGCGAGGCCCATGACCCGGACGCTCCGAAGCGCCGCCAGATGCTCCCGCCGGGCGTACCGGACCCCAACGACTGGGGCCCGATGAAGGGCCAGCTCCCGCCGGCCCCCGCCCGTCCCGCCCGCACGCCGCGAGCGGCGGGCGCGGCCGGCGCCGGTGCCGCCGGTGACCGCCCGGTCCGCGCCCCGCGCGAGGGCGCCCCGGTGCGCCGCTCCCGCTCGGTGGCCGAAGGCTCGGCGAGCCAGGCGGCCGCTGCCGCTCCGGATCCGGCTGCTGCTCCGGGCCCGGCTGCGGCTCCGGCGGAGCCGGGCTCCGGCCCGGCGGCCGCCGCCGCGCGCCCGCCCCGGCGTACCCGCTCCGCTTCCGACGGCTCGGCGAGCCAGGCGGCCGACGCCGCCGGTTCCGCACCGGAACCGCCCGCGCGGCCCGGTGCCCGGAGCACGGACGCGCCCTGGCACGACCCGAAGCCCGCCTTCGACGAGCCGCCCGCCGCTCCGGCCGAACCGGCCACCCCGGCCGAACCCGCCGACCCCGTCGGCCCGGCCGAGACCGACGGCAAACCGGCCACAGAACCCACAGAACCCACAGAACCCACAGAACCCACCGGAGGCACCGCGTGAACGACGTCCTCGACGTCGGCCTTCGGCTGCTCATCGTCTTCGCCGTGTTCCTGGTGCTCCCGCTCGTCGTCGGGCAGACCGAGCACAAGGTCATGGCCCACATGCAGGGCCGCCTCGGCCCCATGTACGCCGGTGGGTTCCACGGCTGGGCGCAGCTCGTCGCCGACGGGGTGAAGTTCGCGCAGAAGGAGGACATCGTCCCGGCCAACGCCGACCGACGCGTCTTCCAGCTGGCCCCCGCCGTCGCCCTCCTCCCGTACCTGCTCGTCCTCCTCGCCATCCCGATCGGCCCCGGCGAGGGCGCCGTCGGCCAGGTCATCGACGCCGGGCTCTTCTTCGCGCTCGCCGTCATGGGCGTCGGAGTGCTCGGCTCGCTCATGGCCGGCTGGGCCTCCGCGAACAAGTTCTCCCTCCTCGGAGGCCTCCGTACCGCCGCGCAGCTGCTCGCCTACGAGCTCCCCATGCTGCTCGCCGCCGCCTCGGTCGCCATGGCCGCCGGCACGGTCTCCCTGCCCGGGATCGTCGAGGCCTTCGAGTGGTGGTGGCTGCCCTGGCAGATCATCGGCGGGCTCGTCTTCTTCACCGCCGGCCTCGCCGAACTCCAGCGGCCCCCCTTCGACATGCCCGTCGCGGACTCCGAGATCATCTTCGGCGCGTACACCGAGTACACCGGCCTGCGCTTCGCGCTGTTCCTGCTCGCCGAGTACGCCGGCATCGTGGTCCTCGCCGCCCTCACCACGGTCCTTTTCCTCGGCGGCTGGCACGGCCCCTTCGCCCTCGACGGCTTCGGCTGGGTCTGGACGCTGCTCAAGATCGCCGCGCTCTCCTTCGTGGTGATCTGGCTCCGTGTGAGCTACCCCCGGCTCCGCGAGGACCAGTTGCAGAAGCTCGCCTGGACCGTACTCATCCCGCTCGCGCTCGCCCAGATCGCGCTCACCGGCATCGTGAAGGTGGCGATCCAGTAAATGCCCCCCATCCCCGGATCAGGCCTCGCCAAGGGCCTGGCCGTCACGCTGCGCACGATGACGAAGCGTTCGCACACCGCCCAGTACCCCGAGGTGCAGCCGCAGCTCCCGCCGCGCTCGCGCGGGGTCATCGGCCTGTTCGAGGAGAACTGCACGGTCTGCATGCTGTGCGCGCGCGAATGCCCCGACTGGTGCATCTACATCGACTCCCACAAGGAGACGGTCCCGGCCGCCGCCCCCGGCGGGCGTGAGCGCAGCCGCAACGTCCTAGACCGCTTCGCCATCGACTTCTCCCTCTGCATGTACTGCGGTATCTGCATCGAGGTGTGCCCCTTCGACGCGCTCTTCTGGTCGCCGGAGTTCGAGTACGCCGAGACGGACATCCACGAGCTCACCCACGAGCGCGACAAGCTGCGCGAGTGGATGTGGACCGTCCCGGCCCCGCCCGCCCTGGACCCGGCCGCCGAGGAGCCCAAGGAGATCGCCGCCGCCCGCAAGGCCGTGGAGAAGGCCGAGGCCGCCGCCGCGACCACCCCGGCCCCGTCCGCCCCCGGCCCGGCTCCGGCCGCGCCGACCACCGCCCCGGCCAAGGGGGCCACCGCACCGGATCCGGCCGCGCCCGCGGAACCGGGCGACCCCGGCACCGGCAACGGCATCAGTACCGGTACCCCCGAGAACCCGGCGGGAGGCGCCGCCTGATGATCACCGCCCACCTCTCGGCCGCCGCCCAGGGCGCCGGCGCCGGCCATGGCTTCCTCTCCCCGACCGGCGTCGAGATCGCCTTCGTCCTCGTCGGCCTCGCCACCCTCGGCGCGGCCCTCGTCACGGTCAACACCAAGCAGCTCGTGCACGCCGCCCTGTGGCTGGTCGTCGCGCTCGGCGGGGTCGCCGTCGAGTACCTGCTGCTGACCGCGGAGTTCATCGCCTGGGTCCAGGTGCTGATCTACCTCGGTTCCGTGGTCGTCCTCCTCCTCTTCGGGCTGATGCTCACCAAGGCGCCCATCGGCCGCTCGCCGGACGCCGACTCCGGCAACCGCCCGGTCGCCCTCGGCGTCGCCGCCACCGCGGCCGCCGCACTCGTCTGGGTGGTCGTCGACGCCTTCCGCACCACCTGGATCGACCTCGACGGCCCCGCCCAGGGCTCCACCAAGGTCACCGGCGAGATCCTCTTCCGGCACTGGGTGCTGCCCTTCGAGGCGCTCTCCGTCCTCCTCCTCGCAGCCCTGATCGGCGCCATCGTGCTCTCCCGCAAGACCGACGCGGCCGACGTGGCCGCCGAAGAGCCGGACGCCACCGGCGCGACGGACAAGAAGGGGCAGCGCTGATGCACCTCGCCTACCCCGCCGTACTGGCGGCCCTCCTCTTCGCCACGGGCCTGTACGGAGTGCTCGCCCGCCGCAACGCCATCCTGGTCCTGATGTCCGTCGAGCTGATGCTCAACGCCGTCAACCTCAACCTGGTGGCCTTCGACGTCTGGCTGCGCGACACCCTGCACGCCGGCCAGGCCCTCACCCTCTTCACCATCGCCATCGCCGCCGCCGAGATCGGCATCGGTCTCGCGATCGTGCTGATGGTGTACCGCAACCGGGGCACCGCGGACGTCGACAAACTGCGCGACACCGCCGAGGGCCACGAACCGGACAGCGCGAACAGCCGTGCGACGGGAGCCGCCGCGTGAGCACCCCGACCCTTGCCGTGCTCGTCCCCCTGCTGCCCTTCCTGGGCGCGCTCGCGGGACTGCTGTTCGGCCGCACCGCCCCCGGCTTCGTCAGGCCGCTCGCCGTCCTGCCGACGCTGGGCGCCGCCGTCCTGGCCGTCCTCGTGGCCTTCCGCCACGGCGGCGGCAAGGCGATCGACACGGCGACCGAGCTGACCCCGACCGGCTCGGTGCCGATCGAGCTCTCGCTGCACCTCGACGGCTTCGCCGTGCTGGTGGCCGTCCTGGTCGGTGCTGTCGCCACCTGCGTACAGATCTACTCGATGGCCTACCTGCGCGAGGACCCGCGCTACCCGTCCTACGCCGCTCTGGTCTCACTGTTCACCTCCGCCATGCTGCTCGTCGTCTACTCCGGCGACCTGATGGTGCTGCTGGTCGGCTGGGAGATCATGGGCATCTGCTCGTACTTCCTGGTCGGGCACTACTGGGAGACCGAGGCGGCCCGCTCCGCCTCCCTGAAGGCCTTCCTCGTCACCAAGCTCGGCGACGTCCCCTTCCTCATCGGCCTGTTCGCGCTCGCCGCCGACGCCGGTTCCTTCCGGATCACGAAGATCCTGGGCACCGTGGCCGCGGGCGGGCTCGACCACCCGACGCTGATCGCGCTGCTGCTGCTGGCCGGAGTCGCGGGCAAGTCCGCGCAGTTCCCGCTGCACACCTGGCTCCCGGACGCCATGGCGGGCCCCACCCCGGTCTCCGCGCTCATCCACGCCGCGACGATGGTGGCGGCCGGCATCTACTTCATCGCCCGTCTCCTCCCCGTCTTCGCGGCCTCCCGGGCCGCGCTGGTGGTCATGGCCGTCATGGCGGCCGTGACGATGATCGGCTCGGCCCTCGCCGCCCTCGCGCAGGACGACATCAAGCGGGTGCTCGCCTACTCCACGATCGGCCAGCTCGGCTACATGACCGGGGCCCTGGCCGTCGGCGACCGCTCGGCCGCCGTCTTCCACCTCCTGTCCCACGGCGCCTTCAAGGCGCTCCTGTTCCTCGGGGCCGGCGTGATCATCCACGCCGCCGGTACGAACTCCCTCGCCGCCATGTCCCGTATGGACGGCCTGGCCAAGCGCATCCCCGACGCCTTCTGGACGATGACGATCGCGCTGCTCGCGCTCGCCGCCATCCCGCCCTTCGCCGGCTTCTTCTCCAAGGAAGCCGTCCTCGTCGCCGCCGAGCACGCCGCCGGCGGCCACTCGGAGCTCGCACCGAGCGCGGCCGGCTGGGTGGTCCTCGTCGCCGGCGTGCTGACCGCCCTGCTCACCGCCGCCTACGCCACCCGGCTGTGGCTGATGGCCTTCCGCGGCCGGGGCGCGGCCGCCCCCGACCACGGCAAGGAGCCCGTCGCCATGACCGGCGTGCTGTGGCTGCTGGCGATCCCGTCCATCGGCTTCGGCCTGGCCGCCCGCCCCCTCGCCGACTGGTTCGACGGCAAGGAACTCACCCCGTCCGTGACCACCTCGGTCCTCGGCACGGGCGCCGCCGCCATCGGCGTGATGCTCACCTACGCCCTGTGGCAGCGCGCCGAGGCGAGGGCCGCCGCCGGGATCCGCAACGGAGCCGCGGTACCCGCGTCCGCCGCCGCCGCCGAATCCGCCGCCGAGAGCCCCGAAGTCGGCCAGGTCACCCACGACCACCCCGTCGTGTCGGCCGCCCCCGCCGCCGACCCCGGCCGCGCCCTGCTCGGCCCCCTGCACCGCCACGCGGCCAACGGCTTCCACCTCGACGCCGTCTACGACCGGCTGTTCGTGCGCCCCGTCCGAGCCGCCGCAAGCCTCGTACGCTTCCTCGACCGCGAGGTGGTGGACAGCTACGTCCGCGGTGCGGGCATCGGCCCCCGGCTGCTCGGCGGCCTCGTGCGCCGGGCCCAGACCGGCAACGTGCAGAGCTACCTGAGCGCCCTGCTCGCCGGTGCCGTGGTCCTGGCGATCGCCACCGCCGTCCTCGCCAACGTCAACGCCGGATCGTGAGCCGTGAGTCAGCCGTGATTGATATCAGCCCGTCCGTGATGCAGTTCCTTCTGGCGTTCATCGTGGCCGCACCGCTCCTCGGCGCCGTCGCGGCCCTGCTGCCCGCCCCGCCCGGCCTCAAGGGCAAGAGCCCCGAACAGGCCGTGCTCCGCCATGCCGTGACCGTGACCGGAGTCATCCTCGCCGCGGCGATCGCCCTCGCCGCCGGCTTCGACCACGACGCCCCGTCCCGCTTCCAGGCGACGACCGACATCAGCTGGATCCAGGCGCTGAACGTCCGGATCCACCTCGGCATCGACGGCATCTCGCTCCCCCTCCTCCTGATGACCGCGCTGCTGTTCTTCCTGTGCGCGCTCTACAGCTACTTCAAGCTCCCCGCGGGCCCCTCCGCGAAGGGCTTCGTCGCCCTGCTCCTGGTCCTGGAGTCCGGCACCCTCGCGACCTTCGCCGTCCTCGACCTGCTGCTGTTCTTCCTCGCCTTCGAGATGGTCCTCATCCCGATGTACTTCCTCATCGCCCGCTGGGGCGGGGCCGGGCGTCAGGCCGCGGCCTGGAAGTTCATCCTCTACACCCTCCTCGGCTCCGTCGTCATGCTGCTCGGTCTGCTGCTGATCGGACTGAACAGCGGCACTTTCGACATGGTGGCACTCGCCTCTGACAACGGCCGCGGACTGACCCACACCACCCAGATCCTGGCCGTCCTGGCCATCGGAATCGGCCTCGCCGTGAAGACCCCGATGTGGCCGCTGCACAGCTGGCTGCCGGACGCCCACACCGCCGCCCCCACCGTCGGGTCCGTCCTCCTCGCGGGCGTCCTCCTGAAGATGGGCACGTACGGGTTCGTCCGGATCCTGCTGCCGGTCACCCCCGACGGCATGGCCACCTTCGCCCCCTATCTGGGCGCCTTCGCCGCCGTGGGCATCGTCTACGGGTCCCTGGCCTGCCTGGCGCTCGCCCGCAAGGGCAACAAGGGCGACCTCAAGCGCCTCATCGCCTACTCCTCCGTCGGCCACATGGGCTTCGTGCTGCTCGGCATCGCCTCCATGACCCCGACCGGAGTCAACGGCGCGCTGTTCGCGAACATCGCCCACGGCCTGATCACCGGCCTCCTCTTCTTCTTGGTCGGCGCCCTGAAGGACCGCTACGGCACCGCCGACCTCGACACCCTCGCCGGAGCCACCGGCGCCGCCCTCTACGGCCGCGCCCCCCGCTTCGGCGCGTTCCTCGCCTTCGCCGCCGTGGCCTCCCTCGGCCTGCCCGGCCTGGCCGGGTTCTGGGGCGAGATGCTGGCCCTGTTCGGCGCGTTCGACCCCGCCGAGGGGCTGTCGCGGCCCGCGTTCCTGACGTACATGGCCGTCGGCGGGTTCGGCACCCTGCTCACCGCCGCATATCTTCTGATCGTCGTACGGCGGGTGTGCATGGGCGACCCGAAGGCCGTCCGCGCCGAAGGCACCGCCCCGGCGGCCCTCGCGGACATCCAGCGCTACGAGTTCGCCGCCTGGACCCCGCTCGTCGCCCTCACCGTCCTCGCCGGCCTGTGGCCCGCGGTCCTCCTCGGCCTCACCGACCCGGCCGTCCAGAAGCTCCTCGCGGGAGGAAACTCATGACGGTCCTTCGCCCCATCACCAGCGCCGCCGCCACCGCGGCCGACGCCCCCGGCCTGGTCCAGTCCGTCGACTGGCTCGCCATCGCGCCCGTGGTCGTCACCGCGGCCGTCGGCCTGATCGTCCTGGTTGCCGACCTCTTCGTACCCGAGCGCCGCAAGCCGCTGCTCGGCTGGATCTCCGTGGCCGGACTGGCCGCCGCGACCGCCAGCCTGCTGCCGCTGCGCGCGGGCGACCGTACGACCTTCTGCCTCACCGGACCCGGCACGGACGACCCCGGCGCGTGCAGCTACGCCGCCGACCACTTCGCGCTGGTCGTCCAGTTCCTCGTCCTGGGCGGCGCCCTGGTCACCGCCCTGCTGTCGGTCACCACCGTCCGCGAGGCCCGCATGCCGGCCGGCGAGTACTGGTTCCTGCTGCTCTCCTCCGCCGCCGGCGCGGCCCTGCTGCCCGCCTCCCGCGACCTCGCCACCCTGATCGTGGCCCTCGAAGTCGCCTCGCTGCCCGCCTTCGCCCTCGTCGGCATGCGCCGCGGCGACCGGCTGTCCTCCGAGGCCGCCCTCAAGTTCTTCCTGTCCTCCGTCACCGCCACCGCCGTGTCGCTGATGGGCGTCAGCTTCGTCTACGCCGCCACCGGCTCCCTGCACCTCGACCGGGTCGCCGACGGGCTCGAACACGTCCCCGGGCAGCTCGACACCCTCGCCATGGCCGGCGTCGCGCTCACCCTCGTGGGCTTCGCCTTCAAGACCGCCGCCGTCCCCTTCCACTTCTGGGTACCGGACACCTACGTCGGCGCCCCGCTGCCCGTCGCCGGATACCTCTCGGTCATCGGCAAGGCCGTCGGCTTCACCGGCCTCATCCTCGTCACGGTGATCGCGTTCCCCGCTTACTCCGACGTCTGGGGACCCGGCCTCGCCGTCCTCGCCGCGCTCACCATGACCCTGGGCAACGCCGCCGCGCTGCGCCAGTCCGCCGACCGCCCGAACGGCGCCGTACGGCTGCTCGCCTGGTCCTCGGTGGGCCAAGCCGGCTACCTGCTGGTCCCGATCGCGGCCGCCGCGTACGCCGGCCGCGACCAGATCGGCTCCACCGTCGCCTACGCCCTCATGTACGCCGCCGTGAACCTCGGGGCCTTCGCCGTGGCCGCCCTGGTGGCCCGTACGAAGCCGCTGCACCGGCTCGCCGACTACCGGGGCCTGTACGCCGAGCGCCCGCTCGCCGCCCTCGCGCTGGCCTTCTTCCTGCTCTGCCTCGCCGGTCTGCCGCCGGGCATCATCGGGCTGTTCGCGAAGGTCACCGTCTTCCGGTCGGCCGTCGACGCGGGGCTGGGCTGGCTCGCCGTGGTCATGGCCGTCAACGTGGTCGTCGCGCTGTACTACTACCTGCGCTGGACGGCCCTGCTCTTCCGCACCCCGGAGGGGGCCGCCGAACAGGAGGGGGCCGCCGCACCGGAGGGCGCGAAGCCCCGTACGGGGACGCCGTGGCCGGTCACCGCCGCCATCGTGCTCACCGCGGCCACCGCCCTGGTCCTCTCGGGCGCCCCCCAACTGGTCCTGCGCTTCGCCACGGGCAGCCTCTTCCCGCTGTAGCCCGCGTACGCCCGCCACCCGTTCGGCCCAACACCCGCCGAGCCCGCCACGGCCCCGCCCCCCGCTCCACCGGGGCCGTGGCGCGCGGGGAACCTGCCGCGCTCACCTGGCGTTGACCAGGAAGGGAGGGTCCACTGGACCGTGGGCCCTCAGACACATCCGCCGGGTCCCCCCTGCCGCACCACTTGGAGGGCGTACCGTGCACCGCCGGCACAACGGGCTGAAGACCGCCGTACTCCTCGGCGGTCTGTCCGCACTCATCATCGTCATCGGAAGCTTCTTCGGCCGGGGCGGCCTGATCATCGCCGTCCTCGTCGCCCTCGGGACCAACGCGTACGCGTACTGGAACAGCGACAAGCTGGCTCTACGCGCGATGCGCGCCCGCCCCGTCAGCGAGTTCGAGGCCCCCGAGCTCTACCGCATGGTGCGCGAGCTCTCGACGTCCGCGCGCCAGCCCATGCCCCGGCTCTACATCTCGCCGACCGAGGCCCCCAACGCCTTCGCCACCGGCCGCAACCCGCGCAACGCCGCGGTCTGCTGCACCGAGGGGATCCTGCGGATCCTCGACGAACGCGAACTGCGCGGGGTCATCGGCCACGAGCTGAGCCACGTCTACAACCGGGACATCCTCATCTCCTCGGTCGCGGGCGCCCTCGCCTCCGTGATCATGTTCCTGGTCAACTTCGCCTGGCTGATCCCCATCGGCCGCTCCAACGACGACGAGGGCCCCGGACTCTTCGGCATGCTGCTGATCATGATCCTGGGACCGCTGGCCGCGTCCGTGATCCAGCTGGCCATCAGCCGCTCGCGCGAGTACGAGGCGGACGCCTCCGGGGCCCAGCTCACCGGAGACCCGCTCGCCCTCGCCAGCGCCCTGCGCAAACTGGACGCCGGCACCAAGCAGCTCCCTCTGCCGGCCGAGCCCCGGCTGGAGACGGCGAGCCACATGATGATCGCCAACCCCTTCCGCCCAGGTGAGGGACTGTCCAAAATGTTTTCCACACACCCCCCGATGGCCGAGCGCATCGCCCGGCTCGAACAGATGGCAGGCCGCAGTCAGTGAAGACCATCCTCAACCTCATCTGGCTCGTCCTCAGCGGCGTCTGGCTGTTCCTCGGCTACTGCCTGGCCGGCGTGATCCTCTGCATCACGATCATCGGCATCCCCTTCGGCATCGCCGCCTTCCGGATCGCGGTCTACGCCCTGTGGCCCTTCGGGTACACGACCGTCGAGCGGCGTGACGCGGGTACGGCGTCCTGCATCGGAAACGTCCTGTGGCTGGTCCTGGCCGGCTGGTGGCTGGCGCTCGGACACATCGTGACCGGCATCGCGCTGTGCATCACGATCATCGGAATCCCGTTCGGCATCGCGAACTTCAAGATGGTCCCACTGTCCCTGCTCCCGCTGGGCCGCGAGATCGTGCCGACGGACGCGCCGTTCGCCTCGCGCTGAGCCCGGATCCGCTTCAGCCACTCGTATTAAAGTTCCGGGTTGCGGACGATGACGCGGACGAGCGGCACGCACAACGGGCAGGAAGAACCGATGTCGACTGAGCCCTCCACGATCCCGTCGGTCACGACCCTCTCGGTCGTCGTGCCGATGTACAACGAGGAGGACGCGCTGCCCGCCCTCGTGGCGAGGCTGCGCCCGGCACTCGACGGCATGGACATCGGCTACGAGGTCGTCGCCGTCGACGACGGCAGCAAGGACCGCACGGCGGAGCTCCTCACCGAGTTCCAGGAGAAGTGGCCCGAGCTGCGCATCGTGCGGCTGCGCGGGAACTCCGGCCACCAGGCCGCCCTCACCGCGGGCCTGCACAGCGCGGTCGGGGCCTACGTGGCCAGCATCGACGCGGACCTCCAGGACCCGCCGGAGAAGATCCCGGAGATGCTCGGACTGGCCCGCCGGGACCACCTCGACATCGTCTACGGGGTCCGCGACGACCGGAGCACCGACACCGGCTTCAAGCGGCGCTCGGCCGGCGCGTACTACTGGCTGGTGCGCCGCCTGGTCGGCAAACAGGTACCCGCCCAGGCGGGCGACTTCCGGCTGCTGAGCCGCGCGGCGGTGGAAGCCGTCAAGTCCATGCCCGACCAGCACCAGGTGTACCGCCTGCTGGTGCCGTGGCTCGGCTTCCCCAGCGGCCAGGTCGCCTACCAGCGCGAGGAGCGGGTGGCGGGCGAGACCAAGTACCCGCTGAGCAAGATGGTCAGGCTCGGCGTGGACAGCGTCATCAACTTCTCCGCCGCGCCGCTGCGCCTGGCGACCTGGCTGGGCGTGGCCAGCTTCTTCGGCTGCCTGCTGATGGCGGGCGCCACCCTGGCGATCTACCTGTGCGGCAAGACCGTTCCCGGCTGGACCTCGCTGTTCATCATGATGCTGTTCCTCGGGGGCGTGCAGCTGATCTGCGTCGGTCTGCTCGGCGAGTACATCGGCCGCATCTACACGGCCGTGCAGCGCCGCCCCACCTTCTTCGTCGGCTACGACTCGGCGCACGAGACCCCCGCCGAGCGGGACGGCGGCTGAAGGCCTGGCGTTGAAAGGCCAGGTCAGGGTGATTGTCAGTGGGGGGTGTCACTGTGTGTGCATGGATGAGACCGAGCAGTTGCTGAAGCAAGTCGCCGGACGTGCGCACAGCTCCCACCCGGGGCGGTACGCGGCCACGGGGACCCTGACCGCGCCCCTTCCGGCACCCCTGGACGCCGAGGCCGTCCGCCGGGCCGAGGCCGTACTGGGCTTCGCCCTGCCGCCGCTCCTCGGCGCCCTCTACACCCGCGTCGCGGACGGCGGCTTCGGCCCCGAGTACACCGCCATGCGGGCGTCGGCCTGGCGCTGGCCCGAGGGCGTGCTGCCGATAGCCGACTTCGGCTGCGCCATGCAGGCCTGCGTGGACTGCCGGTCGGAATCCGCCCAAGTCCTGCTGTTCGAACCGAATCCGGGGGATCCGGACCTCGCCTGGTACCTCGACTCACCCGGCCTCGCGGACTGGCTGCGCGGCTGGCTCGACGGCACCGCCTGGTTCAGCGAGGAGTCGGGCGCGGGGGAGGAGTGGGACCTGGAGCTGACCCCCTGGGCGGAGTTCAGGTCCCGGGTGTGAGCCGCCCGCGCACCCCGTAGGCCATCGCGCCCAGCGCCAGCACCACGGCCCCCGCGAGCGCCGACGCGGCGGGCAGCGCGCAGGCCAGCACCACACAGCCGGACAGCCCGGCGGCTGCCACGGCCCGGTCCTTGACACCTGAATCGAGAGTCCACGCGGAAGCGTTCGCGATCGCGTAGTAGGCCAGCACGCCGAAGGAGGAGAAGCCGATCGCGCCCCGCAGATCGGTGGTGGCCGCGAGCACCGCCACCACCGCGCCCACCGCCAGCTCGGCGTGGTGCGGCACCTGATGCCGGGGATGTACGGCGGCCAGCACACGGGGGAGATGGCCGTCCCGGGCCATCGCCAGGCCGGTCCGCGACACCCCGAGCACGAGGGCCAGCAGCGAGCCCAGCGCCGCCAGGGCCGCGCCCGCCCGGACGACGGGAGTCAGTCCGGGCCACCCGGCCGCCCGCACCGCGTCGGCCAGCGGAGCCGCCGACCGCGCCAGACCGTCGGCGCCGAGCACCGACAGCGCCGCCACCGTGACCGCGGCGTACACGAGCAGGGCGATACCCAGGGCGAGGGGCACCGCCCGCGGGATCGTGCGCTCCGGATCGCGCACCTCCTCGCCCAGGGTGGTGATCCGGGCGTAGCCCGCGAAGGCGAAGAACAGCAGTCCGGCGCCCTGGAGCAGGCCCAGGCCGCCGAGGTCCCCGCCGCTCCAGCCCCCGCCGCCGAGCCGGGCCGCGTCGGCCGCGCCCGAGGACAGGCAGACCGTCACGACCCCGGCCAGCACGGCCAGTACCGCCGCCACGATCACCCGGGCGATCCGGGCCGACTTCTGCACCCCGCCGTAGCCCGCGGCGGTCAGTGCCACCACCGCCGCCACGGCCACCGCCCGCTGCTGGCCGGGCCACACGTAGGCCCCGACCGTGAGGGCCATCGCCGCGCAGGAGGCGGTCTTGCCGACGACGAAGCCCCAGCCCGCCAGATACCCCCAGAAGGGCCCGAGCCGCTCGCGCCCGTACACGTAGGTGCCGCCCGAGGAGGGGTAGCGGGCGGCCAGCCGCGCCGAGGAGTGCGCGTTGCAGTAGGCCACCAGGGCGGCCAGCGCGAGCGCCACCAGGAGCGCTCCGCCGGCCGCGCGCGCCGCCGGGGCGAGCGCGGCGAAGATACCGGCCCCGATCATCGCGCCGAGCCCGACGACGACCGCGTCGAAGACTCCCAGGGTGCGCTTCAGTTCGGTGTTCACGGCCGGAGGGTAGCGGGGCTAGATGACGCCTTCCCGGCCGGGGAGTGGCGTGCGGGCCCGCTCCCAGCCGTCGAGCGCGGTCAGGCAGGCGTGGTCGAGGTGGCGCAGCCCGCTCAGGTCGAGGCGCACGGTGCTGCCGTGCGGCAGTGCGTCCAGTGCGTCCAGTTCGTCGAGGAGCTTGGGCAGTCGCAGGAAGCTGGCGTTGCCCAGGATCCGCACGCACAGTTCCTCGCCCTCCCACACCTTTTCGAGGTGCACGTGGGAGGTCTCCCAGGCCGCCTTGGCGATGGCGAGACCCAGCCCGGCGAGGACCCCCTCGAAGAGGTTCGTGGCCACGACCGCCGAGGCCGTCGCCACCAGGACGACCGCCTCGCCCCGGTGCGTCCGCCACAGGGCGGCCACCTGCCGGGCCGGCAGCAGCTTCCAGCCGGCGTGCAGCAGCACCCCGGCCAGCGCGGCGAGCGGTACGGACTCCAGCAGTCCGGGCACCGCCACGGCGAACAGCAGGAGCCAGCCGCCGTGCAGCACCCGGGAGGCCCGAGTGCGGGCGCCGGCCTCGACGTTGGCGGCGCTGCGCACGATGACGGCGGTCATCGGCAGCGCTCCGAGCAGTCCGCAGAGGGTGTTCCCGACGCCCTGGGCGACCAGTTCGCGGTCGTAGTCGGTCCGGGCCCCGTCGTGCATGCGGTCCACGGCGGCCGCGCTGAAGAGCGTCTCCGCGGAGGCGATCAGCGCGAGGGCGATCACCGTCCCCACGGCTCCCGCGGAGGCGAGCACCCCGAAGTCCCCCCATGCGGGCGGCGATACGGCCTGGAGGACCCCCGTCACCCGGACCCGTTCCACGGGCAGCCGCAGCACCACGGCCGCGCCGGTCGCGGCCGCCACCCCGACGAGCGCCCCCGGCACCAGCCGCAGCCGGTCGGGCATCCGGCGCCAGGCCACCAGGACGGCGATGGTCCCGGCCCCGAGCGCCACGGCGGTCCAGTCGGCCCGCCCGGCGAGCGATACCGCCCCCGCCAGTTTCTCCAGGGTCCTCGCAGGGGCCTGCGCGCCCGCCAGGGCGTACAGCTGACCGGCGATCAGCACGAGCCCGATCCCGGCGAGCATCCCGTGCACGACGGCCACGGAGATCGCCCGGAACCACCGCCCGAGCCGCAGTACGCCCATGCACAGCTGCACCAGGCCGGCGGCGAGGACCAGTACGCCGAGCGCGGGCATCCCGTACGTCCGCACGGCCTCGTAGACGAGCACGGTGAGCCCCGCGGCCGGTCCGCTCACCTGGAGCGAACTCCCACGGAACCACCCGGTGACGAGCCCGCCCACCACCCCGGTGAGGATCCCCAGCTCGGCCGGTACCCCCGAGGCGACCGCCACCCCGACGCAGAGCGGCAGTGCGACGAGCGCGACGACCACGGACGCGCCGAAGTCCTCGCGCAACGTGCCGGTCCCAGGCATGCGGAAACCCCTCTGTCGCGGCGGTGCTGGACACACCTCAGCGTGAGCGGCGCACTCGATGTTGCCCAAGTGCCCATTGGGGGTCGTGTAGGCGCGTACGCCGCTCACGCCCGGCACACACCCACCCGGGCGCCCTCACGTCGGCGCCCTCATCCCGGCGCCCTCACCCCCGGCACCATCGCCGCAGACATGCCGCGGGCCCGGCGGCGGCCCGGTGACGCCGCGCCGGCCGGCCGGGGGGTGGGGCGGCGCGCTGTGGGGGGGGGGGGGGTGTTCAGAAAGGAGTGCGAGAGAGA
>NZ_JBHYVM010000035.1:83427-85213 GCF_042750105.1 Streptomyces sp. NPDC059443
CCGCGCGGCCGCCCGCAGGGCCCGGCCCCCCCGCCCCCCCCCCCCCCCGCCCCCCCCCCCCCGCCGCCCGCGCGGGGGCGGGGGGGCCCCCCCCCCCCCCCCGGGGCCGGCGTACGGGCTGATCGCGGACCGGAGTCGGCGGTCAGCGGTAGTTCACGAACTGGATCGCGAAGTCCAGGTCCTTGCCCTTGAGCAGGGCCTGGATCTCCTGGAGGTCGTCACGGCTCTTGGACGTGACGCGCAGCTCCTCGCCCTGGACCTGGGCCTTGACGCCCTTGGGGCCCTCGTCCCGGATGATCTTCGCAACCTTCTTGGCGTTCTCCTGGGAGATGCCTTCCTCGATGGTCGCGAAGATCTTGTACTCCTTGCCGGACAGCTGCGGCTCACCGGCGTCGAGCGACTTGAGCGAGATCCCGCGCTTGACCAGCTTGGTCTCGAAGATGTCCAGGATGGCCTTGACGCGCTCCTCGCCGTTCGCCTCCATCAGGATCTTCTCGCCGGACCAGGAGATCGAGGCGTTCGTCCCCTTGAAGTCGAAGCGGGTCGAGATCTCCTTGGCGGCCTGGTTGAGGGCGTTGTCGACCTCCTGCCGCTCGACCTTCGAGACGATGTCGAAACTGGAGTCGGCCATGTGCTGTGGCTCCTTGAAGTCGGCTGTGACGGCCCCGAAGGGCGCGGCCGGACATCCCCGGCCCGCTCTGCAAAGCCTAGCCACCGCGCCCCGGTGCGGTGCTGATCAATCCAGTGGTGAAGCACCCCCGGTCATCAGGTATCGTTTACGTCGTTGCCAGGGAGCGCCGCCGAAAGGCGGAAATAATGGCAACGTCTCTTGGCGGTGTGCCCGAGTGGCCAAAGGGAGCAGACTGTAAATCTGCCGGCTCAGCCTACCCAGGTTCGAACCCTGGCGCCGCCACGCGAGTGGAGCCCCCGTATTGCGGAAACGCGATACGGGGGCTTTCTCGTTCCCGGGAAAACCCGTGGCCGGGTCGAGCGCGACCGCTACGAGCCGGGCGCGGCCCATCGCGCGCTGCGCGTCCGGCCCGCACGCTCAATGATCCGTACGCCCCGCCGGGGGACCCTTGGTGGCGCCGCAGGGTGGATGCGGCGTGAGGGGCCGGGCGGTGTGGACGGGGCGTGACTCCATCGGGGGGCTCCGGCGTGCCGATGCGGGTGCCCGGTCGTTCTCCCGGCGTGAAATTTACTTATGACGCGCGCGGAAAGGTCGGCGGCGGGGTGCTCCTCGCCCTGCTCGGGGCCGGGATCCCGGCTCTGGTGGGGGCGGCGCTGCACAGCCATGTGGGGAATCCCTACCAGGAGACCCGGCTCTACTTCGGCACCGAGCGGCCGGACGGCCGGCCGCCGGTCGGGGAGCGGGAGTTCATGGGCTTCCTCGACCGGGAGATCACCCCGGCCTTCCCCGAGGGGCTCACCCTCCAGGACGGGCGCGGCCAGTGGCAGCGGGACGGGAAGGTCATCCGGGAGGTCTCGTACGAGGTGGTGCTGCTCTACCCGGAGAAGGAGGCCGACGAGCGCGGCAAGCGCATCGAGCGGATCCGGGAGGCGTACGAGAAGCGGTTCCAGCAGGACTCGGTCGGGCGGTCCGACGACCAGGTGACCGCCGACTTCTGACCGCTGACCTCTGACCGCTCACCGCTGACTTCTCACCGCCGGCTGGGGGGCGGGCCGGGGGGGGCCCCCCCGGGGGGGGGCGGGGGGGGGGGCCCGCCGCCGCGGGAGGGGCGCCGCCCACACCCCCCCCCCCGGTTAGAGGCAGCACGAGGGTGTG
>NZ_JBHYVM010000035.1:85223-95067 GCF_042750105.1 Streptomyces sp. NPDC059443
ACCTCGCAGACATCTCTCACTACTGACCCCCACCCTCGCTCTCACCACATAAGCTCCCACGCCGCGCCCCCCCCCCCCCCGCGGCGGGCCCCCCCCCCCCCCCCCCCCCCGGGCCGCGGGAACACCCGGCCTACGCTGTGGGCCATGCCCACTCACCCCCCGTCGTTCACCGTCGACGAGGACGTCGAAGTGCCCGATCCCGCGGCGGGCGAGGTCTGGACCGTCGGCGCCGTCATCCTCAACCGGGACGGCGCGGCCTTCGCGCAGAAGCGAAGCCCGGACCGGCGCCTCTTCCCCGACACCTGGGACATCGTGGGCGGCCACGTCGAGCCCGGCGAAACGGTCCTGGAGGCCCTCGCGCGCGAGGTCGCGGAGGAGACCGGCTGGCGCCTGACCCGCGTACGGCGGTTCCTCGGCACCGCGACGTGGACGGGCGACGACGGCGGCGGGCTCCGGCACGAGGCCGACTATCTCGTCGAGGTCGACGGAGACCTGGACGACCCGGCGCTGGAGTGGTCCAAGCACTCCGCCTACGGCTGGTTCGGCCCCGACGACCTCGCCCGTCTCAAAGAGAACCGCGGCCCCGGGGAGTTCTTGGTCCACGACCTCATCGCGCGAGCCGTTCGGACCTAGTTGCCCGCCACGTCCTTGACCGCCACCGGGACCGGGGTCGAGCCGGAGATCAGTTCCAGGGTGAGGCCGGCCGTCGCGGGGGTCTCGATCAGCTCGGCCAGCACCGCCGCCACGTCGTCGCGCGGGACCGGCCCGCGGCCCGTCTGCGCCTCCAGGCGGACCAGGCCCGTACCCGCGTCGTCGAGCAGCGCTCCGGGCCGCAGGACCGTCCACTCCAGGCCCAGCCGGGTGCGGACGTGGTCGTCCGCCTCGCCCTTGGCGCGGAGGTAGGCGTCGAAGACCTCGTCACCCTCGCGCCGCGCGTCCGCGCCCATCGAAGAGACCATCAGGAAGCGGCGCACCCGGGCCCGTTCGGCCGCGTCCGCGAACAGCACCGCCGCGCCCCGGTCCACCGTGTCCTTGCGTCCGGCTCCGCTGCCGGGACCCGCGCCGGCCGCGAACACCGCGGCGTCCGCGCCCTGCAGGATGCCCGCCACATGTTCGACCGACGCCGATTCCAGGTCGCACAGCACCGGTTCGGCGCCCGCCTCCCTGAGGTCGTCGCCTTGTGCCGGGTCGCGGATGATGCCCGCGACCTCGTACCCGCGCGCGGCGAGCAGGCGCTCCAGCCGCAGCGCGATCTGACCGTGTCCACCCGCGATGACGATGCGCATGTCCCGACCGTACGACGAGCCGGGCCAGGGCGCCCGGGAACATGCGGTGAACGCTCAGGGACCGGGCTCCATACGGCCCTGCCGGGGCAGGTCCAGGGCCACGGCGACGGCGGAGTCGCAGTACTCCCGTACGGCACTCGTCCGGGCTACCACCCGGCCGCGGTGGATCACGATCCGGCTGTAGGCCAGGGACAGCACGCTCGCGATCCGGTCCCCGCGCACGGCGAGCAGCTCGGCGGGGAAACCGGCCTCCACCCGCACCTCCGGCAGCCCCATCGCCTCCCGGGCGGCCGCGCTGACCGAGTGGTAGGCCTCGGCGGCGCGGAGCCCGCCCTGGGAGGCCAGGAGGTACGCGGCTTCGAGCGGGTCCCCGCGGCCGACCGGGTTGCCGGTGTCCCGCAGCGCCCCGCTGCCGGCCGCGACGCGGACCCCGGCGGTGCGCAGCAGCCGCACGGGTGCGGTGCGCAGGCCGCGGCGTTCCAGGGCCGCGCAATCGCCCTGGGGGAGGCAGGTGACCCGTACGCCGGCCGCTGCCAGCTGGTCGGCGGCCCGGTGCGCCACGTCCAGCGGGAGCCGGGACAGGCCCCCGCAGGGGCCGATGGACACCCCCGGCCGCAGCCCGCCGGCCATCGCCGCGAGCCGGGACAGGCGGGCGGGGTCGTCCCCGTCGGTGTGCAGGTCCACGGGGCAGCCGTGCTCGGCCGCCAGCTCCAGTACGGCTTCGAGGAAGCCCGTCGGGTCGGGGTCGAGGTCGGGGCAGCCCCCGATGACGGAGGCGCCCATCTTCACGGCGTCGCGCAGCATGGCGAGCCCGTCGGCCCCGGCCACCCCGGTCAGCAGCCGGGGCACGGCTACGGCGGTGAGGTCGGTGAGCCCGCGCAGGGAGCGCCGGGCCTGGAGCACGGCCTCCATGGGGCCGATCCCGTGCACGTCCCCGATGCGCACGTGGGACCGTACGGCCGTGGCTCCGTGGCCGAGCTGGAGGAGCGCGGCCTCGGTGGCGCGGCGCTGGACCTCGTCGGGGGCGTAGGAGACGGGCCCTTCGCTGTCGGCGGTCAGGGCGGTGTCCCCGTGGGCGTGGGGCTCGGCGGGGGCGGGGAGCAGGAGGTAGCCGCCGAGGTCGACGCGGGAGCCCGCGGAGGCGGGCAGGCTGCCGGCGGTGCCGACGGCCTGGATCCGGCCGCCGGCGAGGCGGACGTCGACGGTGCGGCCGTCGGTGAGGCGGGCGCCGGCGAGGAGGAGGGTGGTGGATTCGGCCGCCGCCGTGGGGCTCCCGTCGCCGGTCGGGCGGTTCCGCGGGGAGTGGGACGGCTGCTGCTGCGGCTGGCTGTCGGACATCGCGCTCCTGCGGTGGCTCGGGCGGTTCCTGGGCCCGTGGCCGCAGCCCGCGGCCCAAGATCACGCAGCGTGCTCAGAGCCTAGGGGGCGGGGGTGCCCGCTTCACGGAAGAGGGCAATAGTCGTACCGGTGCGCCCGCGAGGTGACCCCGGCGCACTTCCGGCGCACTTCCTGCGTACTCCCGGCGTGACGCCGGTCGATCCCGGTGCGGCTCCGGTGTGACCCCGGACACTTTTCGGGGTGAAAAGCGTCTCCGGAGGTCCCGGGGAGGCGTTTCGGGCCGATCAAGAAACTCGGCGGGAGGGCTCCGAGGCCAGGCCCCGCAAAGGATTTGGGCGATCGGCGGACCACCGTGTAATGTCTTCCTCGCTCGCCCCAATAGCTCAGTCGGTAGAGCGTCTCCATGGTAAGGAGAAGGTCTGCGGTTCGATTCCGCATTGGGGCTCTGGTGAGAGAGGTTCCCCACCCTCGGGTGGGGAGCGGATCTCATCAAAGCGGCGTAGCTCAGTCGGTAGAGCAAGCGGCTCATAATCGCTGTGTCACCGGTTCAAGTCCGGTCGCCGCTACACACAGTAGCCGATTGCGGGGTCGGTCTCCCGATCGGCTACTCTTTTATGCGTTCATCCGTCCCTAATGTCCGTCAAGGAGCACTCACGTGGCTGCCACCGACGTCCGCCCGAAGATCACGCTGGCCTGCGTGGAGTGCAAGGAGCGGAACTACATCACCAAGAAGAACCGGCGTAACAACCCGGACCGTCTTGAGATGAAGAAGCACTGCCCGCGTTGCAACTCGCACACCGCGCACCGCGAGACCCGCTGACCCCAGCGAAGTCTCGAATAACAGGCACCGTCACGAGGTCGTCCCCTTCATTTGGGGGGCGGCCTCGTGTCGTTTCACTAGGAGGTAGTGGGTCATGGCGCTCGACCAGTCCTTCGTGGGGCGGAGCTACCCGCCCACCGATCCGTACGAGGTCGGCCGGGAGAAGATCCGCGAATTCGCGGTAGCGGTGGGTGACGCCAATCCCGTCTACACCGACCCCGATGCCGCCAAGGCCTTCGGTCACCTGGATGTGATCGCCCCGCCGACCTTTGTGTTCGCCATCACGTTCGCGGCGGCGAGCCAGGTCGTCGAGGACCCGCAGCTGGGGCTGGACTACAGCCGCGTCGTGCACGGAGACCAGAAGTTCGCGTACTCCCGCCCGGTGCGCGCCGGCGACCGGCTCTCGGTGACCTCGACCATCGAGGCCGTGAAGTCGATGGCGGGCAACGACATCATCGACATCCGCGGTGAGGTCCACGACGAGACCGGCGAGCACGTGGTGACGGCGTGGACGAAGCTCGTCTCCCGCGCCCCTGAGGAGGCCTGAGATGGCTGCGCAGATCCAGTACGACGAGGTCGAGGTCGGCACCGAGCTGCCCGCGGCGTCCTTCCCCGTGACGCGGGCCACGCTGGTCCGGTACGCGGGTGCGTCGGGTGACTTCAACCCGATCCACTGGAACGAGAAGTTCGCCACCGAGGTCGGGCTGCCGGACGTGATCGCGCACGGCATGTTCACCATGGCCGAGGCGATCCGCGTGGTCACGGACTGGGTGGGCGACCCGGGCGCCGTCGTGGAGTACGGGGTGCGGTTCACCAAGCCGGTCGTCGTCCCGAACGACGGTCAGGGCGCGCTGATCGAGGTCACGGCGAAGGTCGCGGCGAAGCTGGACGACAACCGGGTACGGGTCGACCTGACGGCGATGAGCGCCGGCCAGAAGGTACTGGGGATGTCGCGCGCGGTGGTCGCGCTGGCGTAGTTCCGCCGGGTGGGCCGATGGGCCGACAGGTGGATGGGCCGACAGGTGGATGGGCGGGCAGGCGATTGCGTCTGCCCGCCTTCTGTTTGCCCGCTCTCCCCGTCTGCGGGAGGGTTGCCAAGTTAGTGATGGACCACTAACTTCGAACCCATGGCAAGGATGAGTGCGGAAGAGCGACGCGAGGCCGTCATCCGGGCGGCGATGAGCGAGTTCGCCCGGGGCGGGTACTACGGGACCTCCACCGAGGTGATCGCCAAGCGGGTCGGGGTCTCGCAGCCCTACCTGTTCCGGCTCTTTCCCAATAAGCAGGCGATCTTCCTCGCCGCAGCCGACCGCTGCATGGAAGACATCCGGCTCGTCTTCGAGGAGGCCGCCAAGGCCCACGAGGGCGGGGGCGGGGGCGGGGGCGGGGGCGAGGAGATGGTCCAGGCGATGGGTGCCGCGTACATGCACCTGATCGCCGAGCATCCGGAGAAGCTCCAGATGCAGCTCCAGACGTACGTGACCGTCGCCGCCGCCGAAGCCGCCGGGGAGCCGGCATTCGGGGAGATGGTGCGGACCGCCTGGATGGAGCTGTGGGAGACCCTCCACGTGCCGCTCGGCGCGGACGTGAAGGAGACGACCAGCTTCCTGGCCTACGGGATGCTGATCAACACGCTGTCGGCCATGGGGTTCCCGCCCGACCACCGGGTGTGGGACGGCTGCTATCCCGGCATCCGGCCCCAGGCCCGGCCCCAGGCCCAGCCTCAGGCCCAGCCTCAGGCTCAGGAGAGCGCCCAGTAGATCTCGGAAGCGGTTCTCCGGTCCGGTGGCCTGGCCTGTGGCTTCGCGGCGCGGAGTCCTGTCCTGTGAAGTTAGTGACCAATAACTAATTTTGGGGGAGTAATGCCAGACACCGGCACAGACACCGGCACCGGCACCGGCACCAAGCTACGGGGGCCCGCGATATGGGCCCTCGTCATCACCGGAGCCGCCGGCTTCATGGCCGCGCTCGACAACCTCGTCGTCACCACCGCCCTCCCCGCCATCCGCGCCGATCTCGGCGGGAAGCTGGAGGACCTGGAGTGGACGGTGAACGCGTACACGCTCACCTTCGCCGTCCTCCTCATGTTCGGCGCGGCCCTGGGCGACCGCTTCGGACGGCGGCGGCTCTTCATCGCCGGCATGGTCGTCTTCACCGGCGCCTCCGCCGCGGCCGCGCTGTCGACCGGGATCGACGCGCTCATCGCCGCACGGGCGGTCCAGGGGGTGGGCGCGGCGGTCATGATGCCGCTCTCGCTCACCCTGCTCACCGTCGCCGTGCCCGCCGCCCGCCGGGGCATGGCCCTCGGGATCTACGGAGCCCTCAGCGGCCTGGCCGTCGCCTGCGGACCGCTCATCGGTGGCGGTCTCACCGAGCACATCTCCTGGCAGTGGATCTTCTGGCTGAACGTCCCGATCGGGCTGGCCCTGATCCCGCTCGCCCGGCTGCGGCTCGCCGAGTCGACCGCACCGCGGGCGAAGCTCGACGTTCCCGGCACGCTGCTCATCAGCGGCGGGCTCTTCGGGATCGTCTACGGGCTGGTCAACGCCAACGCGCACGGCTGGACCAGCGGGCTCGTGCTCACCGCCCTGACCCTCGGGGTGGTCCTGGTGGGCGTGTTCATCCGCCACGGGTTCGTCAGCGCCAACCCCGTGCTGCCCATGCGGCTCTTCCGCGACCGGGGCTTCTTCGGCATCAACATGGCGAGCCTGCTGATGTTCTGCGGGATGTTCGGCTCGATCTTCCTGCTGAGCCAGTTCCTCCAGGGCGTCGTCGGCTACTCGCCCACCGAAGCCGGGCTGCGCATGCTGCCCTGGACCGGCATGCCCATGCTCGTCGCGCCGATGGCGGGGGTCCTCTCCGACCGGATCGGCAGCCGCCCCGTCGTCGCCGCCGGGCTGGCCTTCCAGGCGATCGGCCTCGGCTGGTTCGCCACGATCCTGAACACGGACCTCTCCTACGCCGACCAGCTGCCGGCCCTGATCATCGCCGGGATCGGCATGGGCCTGTACTTCGCCCCGGCCTCCAACGCCCTCATGTCCACCGTAGCCCCCGCCGACCAGGGCAAGGCCGCCGGAGCCAACAGCGCACTGCGCGAAGTCGGCGGAGCCCTCGGCGTCGCCGTCCTCGCCTCCGTCTTCTCCGCCCGGGGCGGCTACGAGTCCGGGCAGGCCTTCACCGACGGGACCGTCCCCGCCGTGTGGATCGGCGCGGCGGTCGTAGCCGTGGCGGCCGGGCTGGCGCTGCTGCTGCCGGGGCGGTCCCAGCAGCAGGAGCAGAAGCAGGGAACGGGTGTGGAGCAGGGGGCTTCCGCTCTCGAAAAGGTGCCCGCCGGGGGCTGAGCGGCGGGAGAACCGCAGCCGCCGAACCGCACGGAGCTTCGTACGAAGATCCGTGCCAGAAGGAACGCGAGAACGAACGCCAGAAGGAACGCCAGAAGGAACGCCGGGAGACCGCGGTCCGTGGCCCCGCCCGGTTGGGGGGACGCGGACCGTACTCTTGTCCACGTGCTGGAACTCCACGATGCCCCTCTCGCCCCGCTGACCACCTTCCGACTCGGCGGCCCCGCCGCCCGGCTGGTCACCGCGACCACCGACGCCGAGGTCGTCGCCACCGTGCGCGCCGCGGACGAGAGCGGCACCCCGCTCCTGGTCATCGGCGGCGGCAGCAACCTGGTCATCGGCGACAAGGGCTTCGACGGCACCGCCCTGCGCATCGCGACCACCGGGTTCACGCTCGACGGCACGCGCCTGGAGCTGGCCGCCGGCGAGAACTGGAGCGAGGCCGTCGCCCGGACCGTGGAAGCGGGGCTCGCGGGCGTCGAATGCCTCGCCGGGATCCCCGGGTCGGCCGGCGCCACCCCGATCCAGAACGTCGGGGCCTACGGCCAGGAGGTCTGCGACACGATCACCGAGGTCGTCGCCTACGACCGCACGCGCGGCGAGACGGTCACGCTGTCGGCCGCCGAATGCGCGTTCTCGTACCGCGACAGCCTCTTCAAACACCAGCCGGACCGGTACGTCGTCCTGCGCGTGCGCTTCGCCCTGGAGGACGCGGGCGGGCTGTCCGCGCCGGTCAAGTACCCGGAGACCGCCCGCGCCCTCGGCGTCGAGGCCGGAGACCGGGTGCCCGCGGCGCAGGCCCGCGAGACCGTACTGCGGCTGCGCGCCGGCAAGGGCATGGTCCTGGACCCCGAGGACCACGACACCTGGTCGGCGGGCTCCTTCTTCCACAACCCGGTTCTCGGCGACGAGGCCTACGCCGCCTTCCTCGCCCGCGCACAGGAGCGGCTCGGCCCCGACACCGCCCCGCCCGCGTACCCGGCCGGCGAAGGCCGTACGAAGACCAGCGCGGCCTGGCTGATCGACAAGGCCGGTTTCACCAAGGGCTACGGCGACGGCCCCGCCCGCATCTCCACCAAGCACACCCTCGCCCTCACCAACCGCGGCGATGCCACCACCGAAGACCTCCTGGCACTGGCCCGCGAGGTCGTCGCGGGGGTCCACGCGGCCTTCGGCGTCACCCTGGTCAACGAGCCGGTGACGGTCGGCGTCAGCATCTGAGGAGCCCCGGCCGCCCATGCTCTGTCCCCTGCACGGGGCCGGTACGGACCCCACCCGGCTGGTGGGACGCACGATCAGAAGAGTCGTCGCGTCCTGGCACATCAGCGACGGCGAACGCTCCGAGGCGCCCCTCGACGTCTGGCTCCTCGACAGCGCCGGCGAGTCCACCCGGATCACCACCGGGTCCGACGCCTGCCTCATCGTGGAATCCGCCCCGCCGCACGACGCCTACGACATGGGGGAGTGGGGCCGCATCGAGGTCGGCGAGGACCTCGGCGACCACCCCTTCCTGCGCCATCTGGGTGAAACCGTCGAATCGGTCGCCGAGTACGCGCTGCCCGCGCAGGGCCGCACCCACCTGGAGATCGGCTTCCCGGACGGCGCGCGGGTGCGGGCCGACTGCCACGAGGGCGATCTGCGCCTCATGAAGTGAGCCCGGGCGGGCTGCCTCAGGAGGCCAGCCAGTGGTCGATCCCGGTCAGCAGCTTCTCCTGTACGTCGGCGGGCGCGGCCGAGCCGCGCACCGACTGGCGGGCCAGCTCGGCGAGCTCCGCGTCCGTGAAGGCGTGGTGGCGGCGGGCGATCTCGTACTGGGCCGCGAGCCGGGAGCCGAACAGCAGCGGGTCGTCCGCGCCCAGGGCCATCGGGACCCCGGCCTCGAAGAGGGTGCGCAGCGGGACGTCCTCGTGGCGCTCGTAGACCCCGAGGGCCACGTTGGACGCCGGGCAGACCTCGCAGGTGATCTGCCGGTCGGCGAGCCGCTTCAGCAGCCGCGGGTCCTCGGCGGCCCGGACGCCGTGCCCGATGCGGGCCGCGTGCAGATCGTCGATGCAGTCGCGGACGGAGGACGGGCCGGTCAGCTCGCCCCCGTGCGGGGCGGCGAGGAGGCCGCCCTCGCGGGCGATGGCGAAGGCCCGGTCGAAGTCGCGGGCCATGCCGCGGCGCTCGTCGTTGGAGAGGCCGAAGCCGACGATGCCGCGGTCGGCGTAGCGGACGGCGAGCCGGGCGAGGGTCCGGGCGTCGAGCGGATGCTTCATGCGGTTGGCCGCGATGACGACCCGCATGCCGAGTCCGGTCTCGCGGGAGGCGGCGTCGACGGCGTCGAGGATGATCTCGACGGCCGGGATCATCCCGCCGAGGAGGGGGGCGTAGGAGGTGGGATCCACCTGGATCTCCAGCCAGCCGCTGCCGTCCCGTACGTCCTCCTCCGCGGCCTCACGGACCAGGCGGCGGATGTCCTCGGGCTCGCGGAGGCAGGAGCGGGCGGCGTCGTAGAGCCGCTGGAAGCGGAACCAGCCGCGCTCGTCCGTGGCGCGGAGCTTGGGCGGCTCGCCGCCGGTCAGGGCGTCGGGCAGCCGGACGCCGTACTTGTCGGCCAGCTCCAGCAGGGTCGACGGCCGCATCGAGCCGGTGAAGTGCAGGTGGAGGTGGGCCTTGGGCAGAAGCGTGAGATCTCGTACGTGCTCCATCTGGTGATCCTGCCGTACCGCTGCGCTCGGCGGGAGGGGGTTTTACCGATCGGGGGCTTGCGCGAACGCATGAGCGGCGCCGGCGGGCGGCTCCGGGTCCGCTGCGCGGGGCCTCCCGGGCTCTGCCCGGACCCTCCCCCAGCTACCGCCGGGGGTGCCCCCTGCCTCAAACGCCGGCGAGGCTGGATTTGGCCGGCGGCAGCCTGCGAGGCGCGCCCTGGCGGGCTGATTTGCCGCTCAGCGGCACGTTCCAGCCCCGCCGGGCAAAATCCAGCCCCCGGGCAAATCCAGCCCCTCCGGCGTTTGAGGAGCGGGGTCTGGGGGGGAGCCCCCCGGACCGGTGGGTGGGCGGGGAGGGGGCCGCCCCCC
>NZ_JBHYVM010000036.1:0-35423 GCF_042750105.1 Streptomyces sp. NPDC059443
CGCGGGTCCGGGCGCGCCGGGGCCCCCCCCCCCCCGGGGGGGTGGGGGGGGGCGGGGCGGCGCGGGCCCGGCAAGATCCGGAAGAGACGGCCTAGGCGCGGTGAGCGGCCTGCTGGCCGGATACGCGGCGCTGGCGGCCGCCGAGCTGACCGCGTCGCTGGTGCGGCCGCAGGCCGGACCGGTCACGGTGATCGGCGGCGCGGCCATCGACCGCACTCCCCCGGCGCTCAAGGACTTCGCGATCCGGACGTTCGGCGAGAACGACAAGCTGGTCCTCCAGCTCGGCATCCTCGCCACCGTCGGCCTGCTGGCCGCCCTGCTGGGGATGTTCGCCCTGCGCCACCGCCGTACGGGGGCGGCCGGGGTTCTGACCTTCGGCCTCCTGGGGGCGGGGGTGGCGCTCGGCCGGCCCGACTCGGCCGGTGCGGGCGACGCCCTGCCGTCCCTGCTGGGGGCCGTCGCCGGAGCCTCGGTGCTGTTCCTGCTGGTGGGCAGGGTGATCGGCCCATCTACCGAGGTCTCGGTTGAGGTCTCCACCGACAGCCCGGCAGCCCGCTGGAACAGGCGCGGCTTCCTGGTCGCGGCCGTCGCCACGGCCTTCGCCTCCACCGGGGCGGGCGCCCTCGGCCGGACCCTGACGGGCCGGCACGGCGAGGGCGCGGTGGCCTCGCGCGCCGCCGTACGACTGCCCGCCCCCGCCTCCGCGGCGGCGGTGATCCTCTCCGGGGCCGGGCTCCCGGTCCCCGGCATCAGCTCCTTCACCACACCGAACAAGGACTTCTACCGTGTCGACACCGCTCTCGTCGTACCCAGGAACGACGCGGACACCTGGCGCCTGCGGATCCACGGCAAGGGGATCTCCCGCCCCCGCGCCTACAGCTTCGCCGACCTCCTCCAACGACCGCTGATCGAGCGGGACATCACTCTGACCTGCGTGTCGAACGAGGTCGGCGGCCCCTACGCGGGCTCCGCGCGCTGGCTCGGCGTACACCTGTCGGACCTGTTGCGGGAGGCGGGCGTCAGGCCTCCGTCCGGAGGCGGGCGGGCCGATCAGCTGATCGCCCGCTCGGTGGACGGGATGACCCTCGGCACCCCGGTCGAGGAAGTCATGGACGGACGCGACGCGATGCTCGCGCTCGGCATGAACGGAGAGCCGCTCCCCTTCGAACACGGCTTCCCGGTCCGAATGGTCGTCCCCGGCCTCTACGGATACGTCTCCGCCTGCAAGTGGATCCAGGACATCGAGCTCACCACCTTCGACGCCTACGACCCGTACTGGGTCAAGCGCGGCTGGGCGCGCCGGGCCCCGGTCAAGACGCAGGCCCGGATCGACACGCCCAAGCCCTTCGGCCGGGTCCCGGCCGGGACGGTGACGGTGGCCGGGGTGGCGTGGGCCCAGCACCGCGGCATCCGGCGGGTCGAAGTCCGCGTGGACGACGGGCCGTGGCAGGAGGCCCGCCTCGCCGAGCAGGCCACCACCGACACCTGGCGGCAGTGGTCCTTCCCTTGGGAGACCACCTCAGGCGGCCACCACCTGACCGTCCGCGCCACGGACGGCACCGGCGAGGTCCAGACCGAGCAGCGGACCCCCACCATCCCGGACGGCGCGAGCGGCCGGCACAGCGTCTTCGTCACCGCCGGCTGACAGCCCGCAGCCACCAGCCATCGGCCTCCAGCCACCAGTTGGCCAACCCCCTTCCCTTTCCCCCTTCCGAGATTCGCCCACCTATTTCACTGGAGAACACCATGAGCACCCTTCGTTTCCGCCGTACCGCCCTCGCCGTGGCCACGGCCGCCGTACTGCCCTTCGCGCTGGCCGCCTGTTCCGACGCCGGCCAGGACTCCGCCGCCGGACCGGCCGCCGCGGCGAGCACGGACGCTTCGGCCCCGGCGGCCGACCCCTCGGCCGCGATGTCCATGGACAAGCCCTTCGGCCCGGCGTGCGCCGGTGTGCCGAAGGAAGGCGCCGGCAGCTTCGACGGCATGGCCAAGGACCCCGTGGCCACCGCCGCGTCCAACAACCCGGCGCTGTCCACCCTGGTGGCCGCCGTCAAGCAGGCGGGGCTGGTCGACACCCTCAACAACGCGAAGGACATCACGGTGTTCGCGCCGACCAACGACGCCTTCGCCAAGATCCCGAAGGCCGACCTGGACAAGGTCCTGGCCGACAAGGCCACGCTGACCAAGATCCTCACGTACCACGTGGTCGGCCAGAGGCTGACCCCGAAGCAGCTGGAGAACGGCTCGTTCACCACGCTGGAGAACGGCAAGCTGACCACGACCGGTTCGGACGGTTCCTACAAGGTCAACGGCACCGCCGGCGTCGTCTGCGGCAACGTCCCGACCGCCAACGCCACCGTGTACATCGTCGACACCGTCCTGATGCCGAAGTAGCCGTGGCGTGGCCGGTGGTACGGGGCGCCGCGAGGCGGTGACCCCGGAGCCGCCCGATCGTTGTAGGTGGCGGTCAGCGAAGTGGCCCCGGGAGTCCCGGACCCGAACTCGGGTCCGGGACTCCGTGCCGTCGCGGACCCCGGTGTGGCGGCGGATTGGACAAGTGGCCGATATTACGAACACGATGGGCCCGCAGGTTCGCGGGTGCGCAGGGAACGACCGCTCGTTCTTCGACGTCCCTCCACGCGGACCGACCGTCCCCGTCACACCCTGGAGAGACTTCGCCATGAGCTTCGGCGACCCGAACAACCCCTACGGCCAGCAGCCTCCGCAGGGCCAGCCCGGCTACCCCCAGCAGGGACAGCCCGGTTACCCCCAGCAGGCACCGCAGGGCGTGCCCCCGCAGTACGGCTACCCGCAGCAGCAGCCGCCCATGGGCATGCCGCCGCAGCAGCCCTACGGCGCGTACCCGCCGGCCGGGGCTCCGGGCATGCCGGGCGCCGGGATGCCGCCGCTGGCTCACTGGGGCCTGCGCGCCGCCGCCCTCATCCTCGACGTCCTGATCATCGCGGGCCCGATGATCCTCTTGAGCATCCTCACGGGCAGCGACAGGAACCCGCCGGCCGTCCTCACGATCCTCAGCCTGGTCGCCACCCTCTACGCCCTCGGCATGGCCATCTTCCAGCTGTACAAGGAGGGCACCACCGGGCAGACGATCGGCAAGGGGGTCATCGGCATCAGCGTGCGCCGCGAGGCCGACGGGAACACCCTCGGCTTCGGCATGGCCTTCGTTCGCCGGATCGCGCACATGCTGGACTCCGCCGCCTGCTACCTCGGCTGGCTGTGGCCGCTGTGGGACGCGAAGAAGCAGACCTTCGCCGACAAGGTGTGCAGCACCGTGGTCATCGTCGTCCCCAAGGGCTGACCGGCCGGCGGTTCTGCGCACTCGCACAGACACCGGCGTCGGGACCCGTCCGGTTCTCCGGGCGGGCCCCGACGCCTTTTGGCGTACGGGGCCCCGGGCGCGGCCCTTCCCGACCCACCCTGCCCAGCCCCGCCCTGCCCTCCCCGCCCGGCTCCCCGCCGGCGCTCAGCCCTCCGGGCCCGCCCGGTGCGCGAGGCGTTGGGCCCCGGTGCGGCCGCGGGACTCGACGGGGAGTACGCCGGTGGCCGCGCCCAGCCCGTAGGGCGGCATGTCGGCGTAGATGGTTTCGTACGAGCCCTCGGGCACGATGTAGGTTTCGTGCCAAAGCCCCACGTGCTGACGGACTTTGCCCCCGCGCTCCTTGCGGTTGATCATCGCCCAGGCCTGGCGGTGGAACATGTCCGGGGCCGCGGCGTAGGCGTAGAGCTTCTCCTTCGACTCCCAGTACTGGACGACGTAGTACGTCCGGGGCGATCCGCTGAGCAGGACGTGGCCCAGCAGTCCACGGCTCTCGTCGCGGGCCAGTTCGCGGAGTATCCGGGGCATGGCCAGGAAGACCGGCAGCCAATGGTGGACGGCCCAGAAGTGGTTGATGCGCATCCCGATCAGCAGGATGACCACGTCGCCTTCGGCCGCGGCGGTGGTGCGGCCCGGTAACGGCTTTGCGGACACAGGGACTCCAGGTGGCCTGGTTGGATGAGGGCACTGTCCGAGCGTCCTTGGATAGTGACACTCTCCAATGGAAGGTTCAAGGGATGCGGCTGACGGAGCTGAGCGAGCGGAGCGGCCTCCCCATCGCGACGATCAAGTACTACCTGCGCGAAGGGCTGTTGCCGGCCGGACGCCGGATCGACGGCACGACCGCGGAGTACGACGAGGGACATCTACGGAGGCTGCGACTGGTGCGCGCCCTGATCCAGGTCGGAGGCATTCCGGTCGCGAAGGCGCGGGAGGTCATCGCCCACGTGGACGACGAGTCGCTGGGCCGGACCATCCGACTGGGCGCGGCGCTGTGGGCGTTGCCGCAGGGGCCCGACCCGGACGAAGGGGACGAGGCGGTGGTGAGCGCGCGGCGCGAGGTGGACCGGCTGCTGGAAATGCTGGGCTGGTCGACGGCCCGGGAACTCGGGGCCCTCTCGCCGGTCCACCGGTCCCTGGTGGTGGCGGTGGCCACGCTGATCCGGCTCGACTATCCGTGGGACGCCGAGCTGATCGCCCCGTACGCGGAGCTGATGCACCAAGCGGCGGTGCGCGACATGGACTTCGTCGAGACCTACCCCTCCGAGGCGGAGAAGGTGGAGACGACGGTCGCGGCGGCGGTGCTCTTCCAGCCGGTACTGAAGGCCCTGCACCGACTGGCGCAGGAGGAGGAATCCGCGCGGCGGTACGGGCTGTAGGCCGCGCGAATCGCGGAGCGCGGCAGCGCCGTACGGGGCGCGGCGGCGGGCCGCCCGCCCGCTCACCTCCCCCGACCGCACAGGCGCGGCACGGGCGGGTGAGCAGACGGGCGGCCCAAAAAACGCTACGGCTTCGGGAGGGTGCAGCCGGGGCGGGTCAGGTCGATCTTGTTGCCGGGGCCCACGCAGGGGACGATGATGTAGGTCTGCTCCGCGTAGTTGATGCCCTGGCGGACCGTCACCACACCGTTCTGGTCCACCTCGCACGGGTTGTTCACCGTGCAGCTCTCGCCGTCCTCGTTACCGGTGTTGTTGACGGCGACGACCTTGCCCGTCGCGGTGTCGATCACCGGCGAGCCGGAGGTCCCGCCGATGGTGTTGCAGGCCGAGGTGTAGCGCAGCGAGTCCTTCCAGGTCCACTCGCCCTCCTTGAGGCGGTAGCTGAACCCGTCCACGTTGCAGCTGTACGTGCGCTTCCAGTACCCGGACACCACCTTGATCGCGGTGCCCTGCACCGGATGGGCGTCGTTCAGGGTGAGTGCGTTGATGCCGTACTGGCTGCTGATCTGCGCGTACGTCTTGGTCAGCTGGTAGATCGAGATGTCGGTGTCGGTCATCGTCGCGTACGCGATCTTGCTCGCGCGCAGCGTCGCGACCTTGGAGCCCGACGCGTTCAGCAGCGAGAAGGAGCGGCTGGACGCCTTGTCCTTGACCACCTCACCGGCCGCCGGCATGCCGGACTCCAGACAGTGGCCGTTGGAAAGGACGAGCGCGGGGTCCGTCGGCAGCGAGTTGGGTACGCGGACGACGGAGCCGGAGCAGTTGCTGAGCGCTACCGTGCCGGCGTAGTTGACCGTGACGGCCTGCGCGACCGTGGTGTCCCGGGGTGCCTGGGCCACGGCCGGGGCCGCCGCCGCTCCGGTGAGGAGCAGGGCGAACGCGGCGCCGGCGAGAGGCTTGTTCATGTGGGGGTTCCCCTCTGGTGACAATGCGACCGAAGATCCTTCGGTTGTCATGCGCATTGTTGAGACCCAAGCCCCAACTCACAAGAGGGCCTGCCCAGTTGGAGGGTGGGACGGAACGGCCGTAATCAGCCTTGCGTCACGGCAACGCCGGGCACTAGCCGGACGGGCCCCCGAACGCCATCCCGGCCCGATCCCTTGACGGCCCGTAGGTCGGAGAGCACAGTGACCACCGGCGCGGCTTGAGAGCGCTCTCAAACTGCGCTCCCCCCACACCTCCTCAGAGAGGGCATCCATGCGCTCCGTGACTCCCCTGCGATCCACGTGTCTGACATCCGGCAGAAAACGGCGGCCGGTCCGGCGGGCCCTCGTCGCCGCGCTGAGCACCGTGGCGATGGCGGCCGCGGCCGCCGCGGCCGTCACCCTGCCCGCCGGCGCCGCCGCCCCGGCCGCCCCCGTCGCCCCGGCCGCTCCGGCGGTCCCGGCGGGCTGGTCCCAGGTCTTCCTCGACGATTTCAACGGGGCCCCGGGTTCGGCGGTGGACGCCGCGAACTGGCAGTACACCACCGGCACGAGCTACCCCGGCGGACCGGCCGGCTTCGGCACCGGCGAGGTCGAGACGATGACCGCGGACTCCGCCAACGTCTCCCTCGACGGCGCGGGCAACCTGCGCATCACCCCGCGCCGGGACCCGGCGGGCAACTGGACCTCCGGGCGCATCGAGACCAAGCGCGCCGACTTCCAGCCTCCGGCGGGCGGCAAGCTGCGCACGGAGGCCCGTATCCAGATGCCCGACGTGACGGGCGCCGCGGCCAAGGGGTACTGGCCCGCGTTCTGGATGCTCGGCGCGCCCTACCGCGGCAACTGGTGGAACTGGCCGGGCATCGGTGAGCTCGACGTCATGGAGAACGTCCAGGGCATCAACAACAACTGGGCCACGATGCACTGCGGCACGAGCCCCGGCGGCCCGTGCAACGAGACCTCGGGCATCGGCGGCCAGCGCGTCTGCCCCGGTACCACCTGCCAAGGCGACTTCCACACCTACGCGGTGGAGTGGGACCGGTCCACCGCGGTGGAGGAGATGCGCTTCTACCTCGACGGGGTCGTCTTCCACACCGTACGGGCGAACCAGATGGACGCCGCGACCTGGACCAACGCCACCGACCACGGCTACTTCATCATCCTGAACGTGGCCATGGGCGGTGCGTTCCCGGACGCCTTCGGCGGCGGGCCCGACGCGGGGACCCAGCCGGGCCACCCGATGGTCGTCGACTACGTCTCCGTACTGCGGTCCACGGGCGGTACGACCACCCCGCCGACCACTCCCCCGACCACCCCGCCCACCACACCTCCGACGACGCCCCCCACCACCCCGCCCGCCGGGAACCGCGACGCGTACGCCGCCATCCAGGCCGAGTCGTACGACGGGCAGGCCGGGACGGCCAGGGAGACCACCACGGACACCGGCGGCGGCCAGGACCTGACCGCCATCGGCAACGGCGACTGGGCCCTGTACAAGGGCGTCGACTTCGGCTCCGGCGTCCCTGCGACCCAGTTCTACGGACGCGTCGCGAGCGGCGCGGCGGGCGGGGTCAGCGGGCTGGTCGAGGTCCGGCTCGACAGCCGTACGAGCGCACCGGTCGGCAGCTTCGCCGTGGCGGGCACCGGTGGCTGGCAGAGCTGGCGGACCGTACCGGCGAACATCACCGGCGTCACGGGCACGCACGACGTGTACCTGACCTTCACCAGCGGCCAGCCGGCCGACTACGTGAACCTCAACTGGTTCGACTTCGGTCACTGAGCGGACGGAGGCGCACACCCGTGAACACACCGCCACGACCGCCCGACCCCCGCCCCCGGCGTCGCCGCCACCACCACCTTCCGGCCCTGCTGCCGAGTTCTGGTCCGCGTTCAGCCGCGGCGTCACCCTGGACCCCGCCACCTGGTACTCCCCGGCGGCGTACTACGGCGGGGCGGCGGAGAACGACTACGCCGGCTTCTTCCACACCGCGGGCCTGAACGGACGGGCTGACCCTCGGCATCGGCTGGTGAACCCCGCCCGGCCCGCAGCACCCCGTACCACCCCGTACCACCCAGTACCGGCCCGTGCCACCGGGAGCGCTCTCAGCGTTCCCGGTGGCACGGGTTACCCTGCTGTCCGAAAGGGCCGGCACAACCGCCCCCGGACCCGCATGAGGAGCGCCCGTGGCCGAACAGCTTCCCGCCGGCCGCCCCACGCTGGAGGCGGTCGCAGCGCGCGCCGGGGTGTCTCGGGCCACCGCGTCCCGGGTGGTCAACGGCGGCGACGGCGTCCGCCCGCACCTGGTGGAACAGGTCCGCGCGGCCATCACGGACCTGGGCTACGTGCCCAACCACGCGGCGCGCACCCTGGTGACCCGGCGCACCGGGGCCATCGCGGTGATCATCGCGGAGCCGGAGATCCGGATCTTCTCCGACCCCTTCTTCTCCCGCCAGGTCCGCGGCATCAGCAAGGAACTGACGGCGCACGACAACCAGTTGGTCCTGCTGCTGGTGGAGGACCGCGGCGACTACGACCGGATCGAGCGCTATCTGGCGGGCGGGCACGTCGACGGTGCCCTCGCCTTCTCCCTGCACACCGACGACCCGCTGCCCGCGATCACCCGTCGCATCGGCCTGCCCACGGTCTACGGCGGCCGGCCAGGCTGGACCGGGGCCGACGGCACGACCGGGGAGCACGGACCGGTGTCCTACGTGGACGCCGACAACCGTGGGGGCGCGCGCGAGGCCGTACGGTACCTCGTGTCCCGGGGTCGTCGGCAGATCGCTCACATCGCGGGCCCGCTGGACCAGACTTCGGCGACCGACCGGCTCGACGGGTACCGGGACGTACTGCTCGACGCCGATCCGGCGCTGATCGCCGAGGGGGACTTCACCACGGCGGGCGGGGCGCGGGCGATGGCCGAACTGCTGGAGCGCTGCCCGGGGCTCGACGCCGTGTTCGCGGCGAACGACCTGATGGCCACGGGCGCCCTGGGCGTGCTGCGCGAGCGCGGCCGGTCCGTGCCGGGGGACGTGGCACTGGTGGGCTTCGACGACGCGGAGCTGGTCGCGGAGAGCACCGATCCGCCGCTGACGACCGTACGCCAGGACATCGAGGGCATGGGGCGGCTGATGGCCCGGCTGCTGCTGCGCACCCTGGGCAAGACGCACGGCGCGCACGGCGCGCCCGCATCGGTGATCACCCCGACCACGCTGGTGCTGCGCGGTTCCGCGTAGACGGCTCGGCATAGACCGCTCGGCGTAGACGGCTCGGCATAGACGGCTCCGCACGGACGGCCCCGCGCACGGCTCTTGACGGGGCGCTCGTGTGGGGTGCACGCTCCAGTCGCGCTCTGAGAGCGCTCTCAAAATGCTCTCGAAATGCTCTCGAAGAAGTGCTCTCAAAAGACTCGCCGCATCCGCCAAGCCGAGGAGGCCGCACCATGCCGTCCATCCCCCGAGCCGCCGGGAGAACCACGCTCCGCCTCGGCTCCATGGCCCTCGCCGGAGCCCTGCTGGCCGCCTGCGGTGCCAAGTCCACCGAGGGCGCGGACGCCGGCGGCCAAGTCACCGTGACCGTGGACCTGTTCGGTGCGTTCGGCTACCAGGAGGCCGGTCTCTACGCCGAGTACGAGCGGCTCCACCCGAACATCAAGATCAAGCAGACGGACACGGAAGACGAGCAGGACTACTGGAAGTCGCTCCAGACCCACCTCGCCGGCGGCGGCGGACTGGCGGACGTCCAGGGCCTGGAGGTCGGGCGGATCGCTTCGGTAACACAGCAGCAGGCCGACAAGTTCACCGACCTGAAGGAGTACGGGGCGGGCGCGCTCCAGGGCGAGTTCGCCGCCGCCAAGTGGGCGGCCGCGACGACCAAGGACGGCAAGGTGCTCGGCCTCGGCACCGATGTCGGGCCCGAGGCCATGTGCTACCGCAGCGACCTGTTCCGGGCGGCGGGCCTGCCCACCGACCGTACCGAACTGGCCACCAAGTGGGCGACCTGGGACGGCTATCTGGAGCTCGGCCGCCAGTACGCGGCCAAGGCGCCGGCCGGCAGCTCCTGGCTGGACAGCGTCGGCAGCCTCGACGCCGTCATGGTCGGCCAGGCGAAGGAGCGCTATTACGATGCCTCGGGCGCGCTGATCTACGAGAACGGCCCTGCCGTTAAATCCGCCTGGGATGCCTCGGTCAAGGCCGCGGCGGACGGCCTCAGCGCCAAGCTCGACCAGTGGTCGCCGCCGTGGAACCAGGCCTTCTCCTCCGGCTCCTTCGCCACGATGCCCTGCCCCGCCTGGATGCTCGGCTACATCAAGGGGCAGGCCGGCGACGCGGGCAAGGGCAAGTGGGACGTGGCGAAGCTGCCAGGCGGCGCGGGCAACTGGGGGGGCTCCTACCTGGCGGTCCCCCGGGCCGCCCGGCACAAGAAGGAGGCGGCCGAGCTGGTGAAGTGGCTCACTGCGGCCGAGCAGCAGACCAAGCTCTTCCGCAAGCAGGGCAACTTCCCCTCCGCCGTCAAGGCCATCGGGCAGATCTCGGACGCCAGGGACCCGTACTTCTCGGACGCGCCGATCGGGCAGATCTTCGGAGATGCCGCCGAGAAGGCCCCGGTCCAGGTGCTCGGGCCGCACGACAAGGACATCGCCGACCAGATCGCCAACGCGCTGAGCGAGGTGGAGCGCAAGGGCACGCCCCCGGAGACGGCCTGGTCGAACGCGAAGAAGGCCGTCAAGAACGCCCTGGGCTGAGCCGCCATGACCCCGCACCCCCTCCCCCGGCGGAGCCTCGCCCCGTACGCCTTCGTCGCCCCCTTCTTCACCCTCTTCGCCGCCTTCGGCCTCTTCCCCCTCCTCTACACGGCGTACGTCTCCGTCTACCGCGTCGAGCTGCAGAACCCCGGCGAGATGGAGTGGCGGGGCCTGGACAACTACACCGCCCTGTTCACCGATCCGTTCTTCTGGACGGCCCTGCGCAACACCTTCACCATCGGCGTGCTCTCCACGGTTCCGCAGCTGCTGATCGCCCTGGGCCTGGCGCACGTCCTCAACTACCGTCTGCGGGCCCGGACTTTCTTCCGCACGGCACTGCTGCTCCCGTACGCGACCTCGGTCGCCGCGGCCTCGCTGATCTTCGCCCAGCTCTTCGGGCGGGACTTCGGAATCGTCAACGACCTGCTGAGCTGGGTCCGTTTGGCCCCGGTGGACTGGCAGAGCGGTACGGCCGCCTCGCAGATCGCCGTCTCGTCCATCGTCGTTTGGCGCTGGACCGGCTACAACGCGCTGATCTACCTGGCGGGCATGCAGTCCATTCCCGGCGAGCTCTACGAGGCGTCCGAGGTCGACGGGGCTTCGAAGTGGCGGCAGTTCCTCCACGTGACCCTGCCCGGGCTGCGTCCCACCATCGTCTTCACGGTGGTGGTCTCCACGATCGGCGCCACCCAGCTCTTCGGGGAACCGCTGCTCTTCGAGGGGTCCGTGTCCGGGGGCATCTCGCACCAGTACCAGACCCTGGGCCTGTACATGTACGAGCAGGGCTGGGGCTTCTTCCACCTGGGCCGGGCCGCCGCCATCGCCTGGGTGATGTTCCTGCTGATCGTGGCGCTGGTCGGGGCCAACGCCCTCCTGGTGCGCCGCCGTTATGCCAAGGAGGCCGGGCGATGAGCTCCTCCCCCACCGTCCGGCGCGGCAGCCCGCTCACCTACGCGGTGCTGGTCTGCGCGGTGCTGGTGTCGGCGTTCCCGCTGTACTGGACCCTGGTCGCGGCGAGCCGTTCCAACGCCGAACTGGCGCGGCCGGAGCCCTCACTGCTGCCCGGCCCGAGGCTCCTGGTCAACCTCCAGGCGGTCCTGGAGGAGGCGGACATCGGCAAGGCCCTCCTCAACTCCCTGATCGTGTCGAGTGCGATCACCGTCGGCACGGTGCTCTGCTCCACCCTCGCCGGATTCGCCTTCGCCAAACTGCGCTTCCGGGGACGCGGAGCGCTGCTGGGCGCCGTCGTCGCGTCGATGATGATCCCGCCGCAGCTGGGGGTGATCCCGCTGTTCATGCTGATCGTGAAGCTCCACTGGGTGAACCAGCTCCAGGCCGTCGTCCTGCCCGGACTGGTCTCCGCCTTCGGCGTGTTCTTCATGCGGCAGTTCCTCGCGCAGTCCCTGCCGGACGAGCTGATCGAGGCGGCCCGGGTCGACGGGGCCTCGTACGCGCGGATCTTCCGGTCGGTCGTGCTGCCGGTGGCCCGGCCGGCCATGGCCGTACTCGGGCTGCTGACCTTCATGACGGCCTGGAACGACTTCTTCTGGCCGGTGGTCGCACTGTCCTCGCAGGAGCCGACCGTGCAGGTCGCGCTGCGCCAGCTGGGCGGCGGCTACGTCCACGACCAGTCCGTGATCATGGCGGGCACCCTGCTGGGGACCCTTCCCGTGCTGCTGGTCTTCGGCCTGCTGGGCCGCCAGATCGTGGGCGGCATCATGCAGGGCGCGGTCAAGGGCTGAGCTCCCGCCCCTCCCTTCGCCGCCCCTTCCTCCGCCCCTCCCTTTCTCCTCCACCTCTTCCAGGAGCCTTCCATGACCACTGTCGACGCGACCCCCGCCACGGGGGCGGTGCTCCGCTTTCCCCCGGGGTTCCGGTGGGGCACCGCGACGGCCGCCTATCAGATCGAGGGCGCGGCCGCGCTGTACGGGCGTACGCCCTCGATCTGGGACACCTTCAGCCGTACGCCGGGCAAGGTGCTGGGCGGCGACACCGGGGACACGGCCGCCGACCACTACCACCGGATCGCCGAGGACGTGGGCCTGATGAAGCGGCTCGGCGTGAGCGACTACCGCTTCTCGGTCGCTTGGCCGAGGGTGCAGCCGACCGGGCGGGGGCCTGCCCTGCGGCAGGGGCTCGACTTCTACCGGCGGCTGGTGGACGCGCTGCTGGAGGCGAGGATCCGGCCGGTCGCCACGCTCTACCACTGGGACCTGCCGCAGGAGCTCGAAGACCGGGGCGGCTGGCCCCGCCGCGAGACGGCCGAGCGGTTCGCCGAGTACGCGGGACTGGTGGCCGGGGCGCTCGGGGACCGGGTGGCGAGCTGGACCACCCTCAACGAGCCCTGGTGCGCGGCCTTCCTCGGCTACGCCTCCGGGGTGCACGCCCCCGGCCGTACCGAGCCCGCGGCCGCGCTGCGGGCGGCGCACCACCTCAACCTGGCCCACGGGCTGGGCGTACGGGCGCTGCGCGCGGCCCTGCCCCGGTCCGCGGAGGTGTCGCTGACGCTCAACCCGCACGTGGTGCGGCCCCTGACGGACTCGGCCGCCGATGCGGACGCGGCCCGGCGGATCGACGCGGTGGGAAACCGGATCTTCCTCGATCCGGTCTTCCACGGGCGGCTCCCGCAGGACCTGGTCCGTGACACCGCCGCCCTCACGGACTGGTCCTTCGTCCGGGACGGCGACCTCGCGGCCGCCTGCGAGCCGATCGACTGGCTGGGACTGAACTACTACTCCCCCACGGTGGTCGCGGCCGCCGGGTCGCACGCTCCCGCCGCCGAGCCCTCGCCCTGGCCCGGGGCGGAGGGGCTCGTACGGTTCCCTCCCGCGCCCGGTCCCCGTACGGCGATGGACTGGCCGGTGGACGCGGGCGGGCTGTACGAGCTGCTGACGCGGCTGCGCGACGAACTGCCCGGGGTGCCGCTGCTGATCACGGAGAACGGCGCGGCCTACGAGGACCACGCCGCTCCCGGTGGCGCCGTGCACGATCCGGAGCGGATCGCCTACCTACGGGGGCACCTGGCCGCGGTGCACCGGGCGATCGGGGACGGGGCGGACGTGCGGGGCTACTTCCTGTGGTCGCTGCTGGACAACTTCGAGTGGGCGTACGGCTACAGCAAGCGGTTCGGCGTCGTGCACGTGGATTTCGCCACGCAGCTGCGTACGCCCAAGGACAGCGCGCGCTGGTACGCGGAGGTCATCGCCCGGGGCGGTCTGGATCCGGCGGAGACGGGACACTCTTGAGGCGGCCGCTCAGGGCAGCAGTTGCGGGTACTGGGCGTCGATGCCGCCGTCGCCGGCCGAGAGGTCCAGGATCCGCGGGGAGGCGGGGTCGGACAGTTCCGGAGCGAGACCGATGCGGCCCGTGCCGGTGCGGGTGGCGACCCGGAAGCGGGTGGCCTCGGGGAAATTGAGGGCGAGGTGGCCGTCTCGGATGTCGGCGGTGACGTGGTCCGGCGGGGTGACGAAGCCGATGTCGGCCCGGCCCGATCCGACGGACAGCACCGCCTCGGGCGTGGTGAGGGCGGTGGCGAGCAGCGTGCCGGAGCCTATGCGGGCGTGCACGGGACCGCGCAGGCCGGTGAGGCCGAGCTGACCGCTGTCGACCCGCACGTCGACGGCGCCGCCGAGTCCGCCGATCTCCACGCGGCCTGAGACGGAGCTGACCGTGACCGGGAGGCCGGCGGGGACGGTGACTCCGAGCCGGACCGAGCAGGACGAGGACCTGTTGGCCGGCCAGGAGTCCTCTTCGGAGCAGTGCGGGGTCAGCGTGAGGGTGCCTTCGTGCCAGCTCTGCTCGATGGAGGGTTTCGTGCGCGACCAGCTGACTTCGGCGCGGTAGCCGACCTGCTGGTCTGCGCGGGGCGACACCGCGATGTCCGCGCCGCCGCCCATGATCCGCAGGGCGGTCACCGGCCGGCCCTCGGTGGCACCGCGCAGGGTGCCGGTGCGGGTGACCCCGTACGCCCCGGCCTGCCAGGCGGCGGGGAGGACGACGAACACCGCGCCGAGCAGGGCGGCGATGATCCAGGCGAGCCGCCGCTTGGGTCGTGGCTGGGCCGCGGCCCCGGGCGGGGGCGTCACGGGGTGCCGTCGAGGAAGCGCAGGACGGCGAGGACCCGGCGGTGGTCTCCGTCGGTGACGGACAGGTCGAGCTTGGCGAAGATGTTGTTGATGTGTTTGGCCACGGCGCTCTCGCTCACGACGAGCTCGGCCGCGATCCCGGCGTTGGAGCGGCCCTCGGCCATCAGGGACAGCACCTCGCGTTCGCGCGGGGTGAGGCGTTCGAGGGGGTCCGGGCCGCCGCCGCGGCGCAGCAGGAGCTGGGAGACGACCTGCGGGTCGAGGGCGGTCCCGCCGCCGGCGACCCGGCGCAGGGCGTCGATGAACTCCTCCACGTCGGCGACGCGTTGTTTGAGGAGGTAGCCGATGCCCGCGCTGCTCGGGGCGGACAGCAGGTCGGCGGCGTAACGCTCCTCCACGTGCTGGGAGAGGAGCAGGACGGCGGTGCCGGGGCTCTGCTGGCGGATCATGAGGGCCGCGCGGACGCCTTCGTCGGTGAAGCCGGGGGGCATCCGGACGTCGACGAGGGCGAGTTCGGGCTTGTGCTCCTCGACGGCGGCGAGCAGGCCCTCGGCGTCGCCGGTTTCGGCGGCCACCTCGAAGCCGGCCATTTCGAGGACTTTCACCAGTCCGATGCGCAGGAGGACGGAATCCTCGGCGATCACGGCACGCACGGCAGCTCCACGGTCAGGGTGGTCGGGCCCCCTATGGGGCTGTCGATCTTGATGGTTCCGTCGACCGACCCTACGCGTTTGCGCAGGCCGGTCAGTCCGGTGCCCCCCGCCGGGTCGGCGCCGCCGACGCCGTTGTCGCTGACGGTGACCCGCAGTACGTCGTCGGCGGTCCGGATGACGTGGACCGAACAGTGCCGGGCGTGGGCGTGCTTGGCGACGTTGGCGAGGGCTTCGGAGACGACGAAGTAGGCGACGGCCTCGACGGCGGGGCCGGGGCGGACGGCGAGGTTCACGGTGAGTTCCACGGGCAGGGGCGCGCGGGCGGCGATGCCGGAGAGCGCGGCGTCGAGCCCGCGGTCCTCCAGGACGGGCGTGTGAAGGCCCCGGACGAGGCTGCTGAGTTCCTCGATGGCCTCCTTCGCCTCGCGGTGGGCCTCGTCGATGACGGCCTTGGCCTCGGGGGGCAGACCGGGGAGAGTGGCGCGGGCTATCCCGAGGTTCATGGCGAGGGAGACCAGGCGCTGTTGGGCCCCGTCGTGGAGGTCCCGCTCGATGCGGCGGCGTTCGAGGTCGGCGGCGTCCAGGACGTCGGCCCGGCTTTCGGCGAGGTCCTCGACGCGGCGCTCCAGTTCGCGGGCCCGGTTGGGGCCCAGGAGCGCGAGGGCGGCGGCCGTGTCGAGCCGGGCGAGGAGGACCGCGAACCAGGGCGCGGCGAGCAGCAGCAGGACCCCGAGCCCGGTGAGGGCGCCGGACTCCCATGTCCAGCCGGGCCGGGTGCCCGGGGGCAGTGCCCAGGACCACGCGTAGACGGTGGTGCAGACGGCGCCGGCGGTCCAGGTGAGGACCAGCAGTCCGCCGCCGAGGGCGGTGAGGGGGCTGATCAGGACGTGGTAGCCGTACTGCCGCCAGGTCGCCTCGGAGCGCAGTCGCTCGCTCAGGCCCCGGAGGCTGTGCCGGGGGTGTTCGCGGGCCACGGGCGGTATGTCCACGCCGAGCAGCGACCAGCAGCGGTTGCGCTGGAGGGCGGTGAGCAGCGGGGACAGCGCGAGGACGAACAGCAGGAGGACGGGGCTGTGTCCGGGGCCGGTGAGCAGGAGCAGCAGCCCGAGGCCGAGAGGAAGGGAGGGCGGGATCGCGGCCGCTGTGAAGGCGGTGTTGCGCCAGGCCCATGAGGACCAGGGCGCGTGCGCCGTGGTCCAGGTCAATGTACGCCGCAGCGCGCCGGAACTTGCCATGCGAGTACGGTAATCGCCCTGGCCAGGGCGTTTCCACCACCCTGGTGCCCGGTCTGGGGTGTACCTGGCACCACCCCCGATTCGGACCGTGGGGTTACTGATTCGGGAGGCCCGGCGGACGAGTCTTGTGGTGTGCCCGGCGGACGGACCGCGGGGCGGAAGGAGACCCGCAGTCATGGCCCTCGTCGCGCCGCAGTTCCGCACCCGCTCGGCTGCCCGGACCGCACCCCGCCTGTCGGCGGTGCTCACCGGGGCCGGGCTGGCGCTGCTGCCGTGGATGCTGGTGCTGGCGAGGACGCTGCCGCAGAGCGCCGAGGTGTCGAACTGGGCCACCGCTTGGATAGGCCTGGACGTGATGCTGGCCGCGGGGCTGACGGGGACGGGACTGCTGCTGCGCCGCAAGGACACCCGGGTGGTCCCGGTGGCGGCGGCGACGGCGGCCCTGCTGCTGATGGACGCCTGGTTCGACGTCACGACCTCGGCCGGGAGCGAGCAGACGCTGGCGTTGCTGCTGGCGTTCGGGGCGGAGCTGCCGCTGGCGATGGCCTGCGCGGTGGTGGCGGCCCGCCGTGCGTAGGCCCTGGAGGGCGGGGGCGGGGGCCCGGGCGGGAGCGGCAGCCGTGTCGGTGGCCGGGGCGGGGACGGTGGCGGGCCCCGCACCAGGTGGGTGCGGGGCCCGAGGCCTGCCGGTCGCGCGGGTCACCGTACGGCTATCGCGTACGGGGGCTCTCCCAGCGGTAGAACTCCTGGGCCATGGCGTCCTTGGGGCTGCGCCAGGTCTCGGGGTTGTGCGGGCTGACGTAGGCGGTGAGCCGGTCGCTGAGGTCCTGGAACTCGGGGTGGTTGGTCACCTGGGCGATGGCCGGGCCCGGGGGGCGGTCGGACTCGATGAGGTGCATGTACACGTCGCCGAACTGGAAGAGGCTGCGACGGGTGACCCCGACGAGGTGGGGCAGTTCGCCCGCGTCCGAGGCCGCGAAGAGCTCGGCGATGTCGGGGGCGGACTGCGGCGCCATACGGGCGACGATGAGAGCACGGTGCATCCGGAATGCTGCCTTTCTTCTCAGACGCGGCTGGTCGCGGGCTTGCGGCTCTCGCGTTCGCGTTGTTCGATCTTGTCCCGGATCAGTTCCAGCTGGATCTTCGAGTTCTGGTTGATGCGCGCGGTCATCCCGGCATCGTCGACGGGCGCTTGCGGCTTCATGGCGAAGTCCTGGGTCCACACCATCCGGGTGCCGCCGGGCACCTCGAAGTACTGCCAGTGGATGTCCATGTGCTCGAACGGGCCAGTCTCGACGCGGCGGGCGCGCACCGTGCGGGTGACGGGGTCGGGGGTGCGTTCGGAGACCCAGCTCCACACCGTGCCGTTCTCGTCGGGGTGCATGGTGAGGCGGAAGCGGGTGGTGGGCCCGTCCTCCTCCAGGACCTCCAGCGAGGCGTACTCGCTGAACAGCCCGGGCCAGCTCGGGAGATCGTTGGTCATCTCCCAGACGGCGTCCATGGGCGCCTTGACGGTGATCTCGTTCTCGGTGTGTCCTGCCATCTCAGGCTCCTGTCATCAGGCTGGTGTTGACGAGTTCGAGGAACTCCTTGGGGGTCTTGCAGCGGTCGGCGTCGGTGGGCAGCGCCCGACCGCGCTTGTTCTCCAGCAGTCCCACGATGCCGAGCAGGCCCAGCGAGTCGAGGCCGAAGTCGTCGAACTTGGAGTCCGGACGGCTCATCATCTCGGCCGGGTCGACGGTGATGCCGGCGCCGGACTTCATCAGGGCGGCCAGCTCCTCGACGGTCAGTCGTTCGGACATGAGCGGCTCCTTCTGTTTCTAGGAGGGGATACGGATCACGAGCGCGGCATTGGAGCCCATGAGGCCCCGGCTCAGGACGAGCGCGGTGCGCAGCTCCGTGGGGCGGGCGCTGCCCGTCACCACGTCGAGGTCGTGGCACACGTCGAAGACGTTCGGCGTGGGCGGGACGATGCCGTGCTCCAGGGCGAGCACCGCGGCTGCGGTGTCGAGGGCGGGGGCCGCGCAGTAGGCCCGGCCGGTGCCCGTCTTGGGCGCCGTGACCGGGACGGTGCGACCGTGCGCGCCGAGGGCGGAGACGATCGCGGCGGCCTCGGCCCGGTCCGCGTCCGGGGTGCCGAGGGCGTCCGCGAAGACCACGTCGATCTCCTCGGGGGCGCAGCCCGCGTCCCGCAGGGCGCCCCGGATGGCGTGGGCGAGGCCTTCGCCGGACCCGGCGGCCTTCTCGGGGTGGTGCGGGCCGGTGAAGGTCGCCGCGTGCCCGGCCAGCACGGCCCGGACGGACGCTCCGCGGCGGCGGGCCGAATCCTCGTCCTCCACGAGGAACATCGCGCCGCCCTCGGCGGGAACGAACCCGCAGGCCTTGTCGGTGAAGGGCCGGTAGGCACGCTCCGGGTCCTCGTGCGTGCTCAGCCCCTCGTAGCCGAGCTGGCAGACGATGGAGTACGGGGCCAGGGGCGCCTCGGTGGCTCCGACGAGCATGGCCCGGCTGCCCTGGCGGATGGCGCGGGCGGCGTGCGCGAAGGCGTCGAGCCCGCCCGCCTCGTCGGCGGCCACCACCCCGCACGGGCCCTTGAGGCCCCGCCGGATGGAGATCTGCCCGGTGCTGGCGGCGTAGAACCAGGCGATGGACTGGTAGGGGCCGACGTAGCGCGGGCCCTGCTCCCACAGGTGTTGCAGCTCGCGCTGGCCGAACTCGCCGCCGCCGGAGCCGGCCGCGGTGACCACTCCGACCGAGAAGGGGTCGTCCTCGTAGTCGGCCCGGCCGAGCCGGCCGTCCTCCAGGGCGAGGTCGGCCGCGGCCAGCGCGTGGTGGGTGTAGCGGTCGGTCTGGACGAGGAAGCGCTCCTCGACCATCGAGGCCGGGTCGAAGCCGCGCACCTCGCCGGCTACGCGCAGGGGGAGGTGCTCGCAGCCCTCCCTGGTGATCCGGCCCAGGGCGGAGCCGCCCGACTGGGTCGCCTTCCAGAAGGCTTCGGCGCCGATTCCGTTGGGCGCCACGACCCCGATGCCCGTGATGACCGTACGGCCGCTCACGAGACCACCTCCTCCTTCGACTCCTCGGACCGGCTCATGACGACGGCGGACTGGAAGCCGCCGAAGCCGCTGCCGACGGAGAGCACGCTGCGCAGCGTGCGCTCGCGGGCGACGCGCGGGACGTAGTCCAGGTCGCATTCGGGGTCGGGGGTCTCGTAGTTGGCCGTCGGCGGGACCACCTGGTGGGTCATCGCCAGGACGCAGGCGGCCAGTTCGATCGCCCCGATCGCGCCGAGCGAGTGCCCCACCATCGATTTGATGGAGGTCATCGGCGTCTTGTAGGCGTGGTCGCCCAGGACCCTCTTGACCGCCGCGGTCTCGTGGCGGTCGTTCTGCTTGGTTCCGGAGCCGTGCGCGTTGACGTAGTCGATCTCGCACGGGTCGACCCGGGCCTGGGCGAGGGCGGTTTCGATGGCCCGGGCCATCTCCAGGCCCTCGGTGGTCAGGCCGGTCATGTGGTGGGCGTTGCCGAAGGTGGCGTAGCCGCCTATCTCGCAGTAGACGGTCGCTCCGCGGGCGCGGGCGTGCTCCAGCTCCTCCAGGACGAGGACGGCCCCGCCTTCGCCGAGGACGAAGCCGTCGCGGTCGGCGTCGAAGGGCCGGGAGGCGTGGGCGGGGTCGTCGTTGTTCGGGGAGGTGGCCTTGATGGCGTCGAAGCAGGCCACGGTGATGGGTGAGACGGGTGAGTCGGAGGCGCCGGCGATGCACACGTCCATCCGCCCTTCGGCGATGGAGTGGACGGCGTACCCGATGGCGTCGAGTCCGGAGGTGCAGCCCGTGGAGACGGTCTGGACCGGGCCGCGTGCTCCCGTCTTCTCCGCGACGGCGGAGGCCAGGGTGGCCGGGGTGAAGGCCCGGTGCAGGTGGCGTCCGGCGAGCCGGTGGTCCACGTCCCACCAGGCGCCGGACTGGCTGACGGCCACGTAGTCGTGCTCCAGGCGGGTGGTTCCGCCCACGGCCGTGCCGAGGGAGACTCCGGTGCGCCAGGCCTCGTCGGTGGTGAGGTCGAGGCCCGCGTCGCGCACTGCCTCGCCGGCGGCGACCAGGGCGAACTGGATGTACCGGTCCGCGCGGGCCGCCTCTTCTGCGGTGAGGCCGTGTTCGGCGGGGTCGAAGTCGACCTCGGCGGCTATCCGGGAGCGGAAACCGGTCGGGTCGAAGAGGGTGATGCCGCGCGTGGCCGTACGGCCGTTGGACAGCAGGTCCCAGAAGGCGGTGGTGCCGATCCCGCCCGGGGCGACGACGCCGACCCCGGTGACGGCCACCCGGCGGCGGGTCACGAGACCACTCCCGCACGGTCCGGGGGCCGCTCCCAGGCGGAGCCCTCCGGGTGGACCGCCTCCTCCGTGTCCACGTGGCCCAGCTTCGGGTCCGGGGCCAGCGGGCCGAGGTGGAAGACCATGCGGGCTTCGGTGTCCCCGACGTTGCGGAACCGGTGGCGCACGTTCATCGGGACGAGCAGTCCCTGGTCGGTGAGGAGCGGGTGGGCCTCGCCGTCGAGGTCGACCTCCAGCGTCCCGCTGACCACGTACACGAACTCCTCGGAGTACGGGTGGTAGTGCTCGGCGATGTGCTCGCCCGGGGCCATGACGGCAAGGCCCATGAAGCCGCTGGTGCAGCCCACCGAGGTCGGTGTGAGCACGGCCCTCAGGTCTCCGCCGCGCCGGGTGTTGGGCTGCGTCTCGCTGAGGTCCACGATGTGCGGTGGGCGTTGTCTGGTCATGACGGGGTTCCTCCTGGCGATGGGGAGCCTGGACGGGGCTGGCGGGTGGTGGGGGGTCCTCGAAGGGGCCGGGGTGGTTGGCGGTGGTCGTGGTGCGTTCCGTTGAGGGGTCAGTGCTCGGCGGGGGCCCGGCGGTCGGTGATCAGGCTCATGGTGTGGCGCAGGGCGGACGACGGGCCGTGGTCCGCGGCGGTCATCAGCCGGGCGAGGACGGCCGCCTTGCGCGGTCCGCGGACCCCGAACGCGGTCTCCAGCCCGGAGCCCTGCGGGCCCCGCACGTCGATGAGGCGGACGACGATGTCATCGCGTTGGAAGATGCTGCTGCTCACCGTGGGCGCGTCGGGGCGGTGGGCCGCGGCCTCGTCCTGGTGGGCCAGGAACTTGGCGAGCGCGGGTCCGCAGCCGGGCTTGGCCGGGTAGAAGAGGGCGTGCCTGCGTACGTCGGACCGGTCCTCGGCGCCCGCTTCGCGCGCGGCGACGTGGTGGACGGCCGGCAGCGCGGCCTTCATGAAGAACATCCGGGCGGACTCGGGGTCGCCGAGGTCTCGGTCCTGTTCCAGGTACGGGTTGATGGCTTCTTCGACGGCCCTCACCTCGGGCTGTTCGGAGACGTGCCGCAGCGCCGACATCAGGTCGCCGCGGACCTCCACCGTACGCACGACGCGGTTGCCGTGCATGAACAGCGAGGTCCGGCAGAGCCGGGTGTGGCCGTCGACGTCGGCGGCCGGGGAAGCGTAGCTGGAGAGGATCTCGGCCACCTTCTTCTCGCTGCCGGGCTTGACCGTGAAGGTCAGCGCGTGGCGCACGATGCCGGCGCCGAGCCGGGGCGATTCCTGGAGCCGCGCGCTGGTGGAGCGCCGCGCGTCCTGGTAGCCGCGGCCGGTCTCGCGCAGCACGGTGTACTTGAGCGGGCGCATGGAGCGGGCGCAGGCGCCGAGCGGGCGCACCTGCTCGGCGTGGTGCTCGCTGTTGACCCAGGCGAGGTACTGCGGGGCGCTCTCCCACTCGCTGGTGATGAGCCACTGCGAGGGGTTCTCGAAGGACTGGCAGAGCTGGTCGCTGATGTGCCCCGGCTCCGAAGCGATGTCGTGGCGCATCTGCTCGTAGGCCTCGAAGAACCGCTGCTGGGCGCCTTCGTGGAGGTCCATCAGCAGGACCACGCGGAGCATGGAGCCGTCGAAGGCGGACTGTGACACCCGTTCGGGCAGGGTGGTCGTCATCTGCTCACTCCCTCGTGAGGGCCCTTCGTGAGGGCGTTGGAGTTCCATCGCGTACGGACCCTCGTCCGTCATGGGCGGTCACCGCCCGGCCCGGCGGCCGCCTCGGGGGAACGGCAGGCCTGTGCGTCTTCGGGGGAACCGCTGTCGCTCATCGTCATCCGCGAATGGACGTACCGCTACATCTCCGGATCAAGCGGGTGACAACCGGTGTATCTCCTGGGCCTGACTGCCGATCGGGGGCATAAAAGAGTGCACTCCCCCCACAGAAATCAGGAGCTCGCAGCTGATGGAAGACACCGCAGATGTTCGCGTACCGGTTCTCGTCGTGGGCGGCTCCCTCGTGGGCCTGTCCACCTCGCTGTTCCTGAGCCGTCACGGCATCAGGCACATGCTCGTCGAGAAGCACGCCGGCACCTCCGACCACCCGCGCGGCCGCGGCATCAACGCCCGGACCATGGAGTTGTTCCGGGTGGCTGAGGCCGAGGGCGCCATCCGCCGGGCGGCCTCCGCGCTGGAGAACAACATGGGCATCCTCCAGACGGATTCCCTGCTGGGCGGCAACCACAAGTGGCTGGTCAAGGCCATCGACCCGGCCGGGGCGCTCGCCAAGTTCAGCCCGGCCGCCTGGTGCGTGTGCAGCCAGAACAACATCGAGCCGATCCTCGCCACGCAGAGCCGCGCCCAGGGCGCCGACATCCGCTTCTCCACCGAGCTGATGAGCTTCGACCAGGACGCGACCGGGGTGAACGCCCTGGTCAAGGACCGGGAGACGGGTGAGCACCTGACCGTGCGCGCCGACTTCCTGATCGCGGCGGACGGACCGCGCAGCCCCGTACGCGAGGAGTTGCGCATCACCCAGACGGGCAGCGGCGAGCTGTTCCACAACGTCAGCGTCACCTTCCGCTCTCGGCGGCTCATCGAGGTGCTGGGCGATCTGCGCTTCATCGTCTGCTACCTGATGAAGCCGGGTGCCGACGGCGCTCTGCTGCCGGTGGACAACGACACCCAGTGGGTCTTCCATCTGCCCTGGCACCCGGACCGGGGCGAGACCCTGGAGGACTTCACCGAGGAGCGGTGCGTCGCGCAGATCCGGGCCGCGATCGGCGTCCCGGACCTGGACGTGGAGATCGGCGGCAAGGCACCGTGGCACGCGGCCGAACGGATCGCCGAGCGGTACTCGTCCGGTCGGGTGTTCCTGGCCGGCGACGCGGCCCACGAGATGTCCCCCACCGGGGCGTTCGGCTCGAACACCGGCATCCAGGACGCGCACAACCTGGCCTGGAAGATCGCGGCGGTCCTCGACGGATCGGCCGGGATCGGGCTGCTCGACACCTACGAGGCCGAGCGGCTGCCGGTGGCGCTGGCGACCGCCGAGCGCGCCTCGGCCCGTTCGGCGGAGCACAGCCACCCGGGGTACGCGCCGCCGCCGACCATGGGCGGCGGACCGGGCAGCGGGGTCATGACGACGGCGATGGCGTACGCGTACCCGCGCGGCGCGCTGGCCGGCGCCGACCCGGACCGGCCGGTCATCCCGGAGGGGATGCGGATGACGGGCGACGTCGGCACCCGCGCCCCGCACATGTGGCTGACCCGGGCCGACGGGGAGCGGGTGTCCACGCTGGACCTGTACGAGCGCTCGTTCGTGCTGCTCAGCGGCGCGGGCACGCCGTGGCGGGAGGCCGCCGAGCGGGTGGCGGAGCGGCTGTCGGCGCGGCTGGATGCCTACGGGATCGGATCCGCCCGGGGAGCCGACCTGGTGCAGGAGGCGGGCGCCGACTGGACCGCCGTGCACGCGCTGTCGGAGGCGGGGGCGGTGCTGGTGCGGCCGGACGGATTCGTCGCGTGGCGTTCGCAGGGGGCGGTGGCCGATCCCGAGGCCGCGCTGTCCGCCGCGCTGTCACAGGTGCTGCGCCGGAGCTGACCGGCCCGAACCGCCGACCGCCGAGGTTGGTCCCCCTGCCGCCGGCCCGTAAGCGGGCCGGGGGCAGGGGCGTTTACGGGTGCCCGCGTCAGGCGCAGGCCCAGCAGCCCGCCCAGCAGCCGGAGCCGTGGTGCGCGGGGCGCCTGCGGCGGGCGGTGGCGGCGGGGCTCTGTCGCGCCTGGTCGGAGTTCCGGCGCGCGAAGCAGGCGACCACCACGGCGATGGCGGCGAGTTCCTCGGGGGCGGCCACGCCCTTCTCCACACGGAGCAGGCTGGCCATCGGGGTCATCGGGGCTATCGGTGCTTCCTTCAGCATCGTCACGGCCTCTCGCAGAGACGGATCGCGGGCCCCCCTCACAGAGCCACCGAGGACTCCGGACGCAGCCGACGCTAGCGGCGCGCGGCGCGCCCGGCACACCGGGAAATCCGCGACCGCCCAGGTCAGCGGTGCGCGGACCGGGCGGCCACGGGGCTGCGACGGCCGGCGGGCGCTACGCCATCGGAGTGGCGGGCCGCCGGAAATCCCGGTGCGCGGGCCGAGGCGGGCGGCCTAGGCTGAAGGGATGAGTACCCGTACCTTCCGCATCACCGTCCGGGGGTCCTTCGACGGCCTCACCGAGGCGCAGCGCGCCGAGCTGCTGGCCGACTCGGCGCAGCACGACATGCTGCACGCGAAGTTCACCCCCGAGGGGGACCTCACGTACGACCTGGCCGCCCGGCCCTTCTTCACCTTCCGCTTCCTGGCCGGGGGCGAGGCCGAGGAGGACATCCTGGACGCGACGGCCCACGCCGAGCTGGCGGCCGAGAGCTGGCTGACGGAGCGCGGGTACGGCTTCAAGCGGCTCAGCTCGCAGGCCCAGGACCTCACGCTGGCCCCGCAGAGCAAGCGCCAGCGGCAGGCGGCCGCCCGCGGCGAGGCGTAGGGCGCGCCAAGCGCTCGCGGGTCCGCACGGCTCCGCCGAACGGCTCACGGGTGGGGCATTGATCGCGCCACGGCGGTCATTTGGGCTGATTTTCTCCTAATCTGGCCGCCTCGCGGGAACCGCCCGCTCCGAGGAGTCCCATGCGCCGCCTGCACCGGTCCGCCCTCCTGTCCGCGGCGGCGGTCGTCTCCGCCCTGGTCCTCCAGGCCGCTCCGGCCCACGCGGCGGCGCTCGGGCACGACGCCGACGGCGGAACCGCCGCGGCGGAGGGCGCCGTCATCGGCGCCGATCACGCGCGGGCCCATGCCGAGCTGCGCCGGGCGGCCGAAGGGGCCGGGGAGTATCCGCAGTCGCGGCGCACGGCGAGCCTGGAGTCGCTGCGCGTTTCGCAGCGCGAGGCCAACGCCGGTTTCGACGCGGCCGTGTCGGGACGGTTCACCGAGTACTTCCCCTCCCCCGACTTCGGCGTGCACCTCGCCCTGCTGCCCACCGGCAAGGTGCTGCTCTTCTCCTTCTCCCGCGTGGAGACCGACCCCACCAAGGAGACCGGACCCACGGACCGGATCGGCGCGGCGAACGCCGGCCGCGCGTACCTGTGGGACCCGGCGAAGGGAACCGGCCCGGGCGCCTTCAAGAAGGTCACGCCGCCCGTCGTGCTGATGCCGGACGGTACGCACGCGCCGCGCCCCGCGCCGTTCTTCTGCGCGGGCCACTCCTTCCTGCCCAACGGAATGCTCGGGGTGTTCGGCGGCAATACGGGCGGCAAGGGCGGCAGCGGCGCGAAGCTGTCCTTCGTCTTCGACCCGTGGACCGAGGGCTGGTACCGCAACCGCGATATGGCGGTGGGCCGCTGGTACCCGTCGGTGGTGACCGGCGCGGACGGGCGGCAGATCATCATGTCCGGCCAGTCCGAGCGCGGTACGGGGACCCCCACCCCGGTCGTGGAACGGTTCCCCGCTCCCGGACGGGCGGTGCCCTGGCGGCCCTTCGACATCCCGCTGGGCATCGCCTCGCAGCGGCTGCGCTCCGACGCGCCCTTCCGCAACGACTACCCGCACCTGTTCTCGCTGCGGGACGGCAAGATCTACGGGCTCGGGCGCGACGCCGACCAGCAGTGGCTCTTCGACACGGGCGCGCAGACCCGTACCGATCTACCCCGACGGCCCGCCGACTTCCGGGGCTACGGATCCGCCGTCCCGCTGCCCGCCGGATTCCGCGGCCCGGACTCCGTGCTGGTGCTCGGCGGGGACCCGCTCGATCCGAACACCTACCGGCTGGCGGGCGGGGCCTGGACCACGGAGGAACCGCGCGCCTTCGGCCGGACCCAGGACGACACGCTGATCCTGCCCGACGCGACGCTGCTGACCGTCAACGGGGCGCTGTCCACCCGGGATTACGGCTTCGGCCCGTTCAATCCGAAGGCCGACCTGAAGTACCGGCAGACCGAGCTGCGCGGCGCGGACGGCCGGTGGCGGCTGGGCCCGGCCCAACGGCTGCCCCGGGGATACCACTCCAACGCCCTGGTACTGCCGGACGGCCGGGTGATGGTCACCGGGGACGAGCTCCAGCAGATCGCCAACGACCCCGACATCAAGGACGACATGGACGGCTCCATCGAGCTCTACGAGCCGGCCTACCTGCACCGGGGCGCCCGCCCGGTGCTGGACCGGGTCCCGGCCGGCGAGATCGCCCACGACGCGGAGTTCTCCGTCGAGAGCGCGAGCGCGGGCGAGGTCCGGCGCGCCGTGCTGCTGGCGCCGACCACCGTCACCCACGCGGTGAACACCAGCCAGCGCCATCTGGAGCTGCGGATGACCGGCGTCCGCGGCCGCACGATCGGGCTCCGGGCGCCGGCCACCTCGGCCGACGCCCCGCCCGGGTACTACATGCTGTTCCTCCTCGACGCCAAGGGCGTTCCCGGCACGGCGAGGTGGGTCAAGATCGGCAAGCGCTGAACCGCCCTGCCTCGCCGGATCCCTGCCCGAGGCGGACCACCGCCGCGCGGCCGCGGGTCCGTAGCAGCAGCTCCCGCGGCCCGGTGGCCAGGACCGCGTCGTACGGGCCCAGTCCGGCGGCGCCTTCGATCTCGGCGGGCCCCTCCAGGGCGATGACCAGCAGGCTCTCACCGGGCCGGACGCTGAGCGCGAGGTCGCCCCGTACGACGGCGGTGTCGGCCGTCACGGCGCCCCTGCGGTACATCACGTTGAAGTTCACGACCGGGCCGGCCAGCAGCCGGCAGGCGGTCGGCTCGTCCCCGGGGAACCCGCGCGGCTCGTAGCGCCGGTCCACGAGGTCCCGTACCCCGCCGATCTCCAGGTCCATGCCCGCGCCCTCGGCGAGGGTGAGCGTGCGGTCCACTCCGGGGAACACGGAGAAGGGACCGTCGGCGGTGACCTCGGCGAGGCTGATGCGCCAGCCGAAGTCGTCCATCCCGGCCCCCGGGGGGAAGGCGGCGATCTCGCGGGTCACTCCCCCGCCGTTCTTCCATCCGGCCGCCGGGCGGTCGGCCGCCCGCAGGATCCGGATGCTCGTCTCGCTGGTCATGGCACCCTTCCGGGCCCGGGGAGGTGCTTCCCGGGCCCGGAAGAGCCTATCGAGCCGAAGGACCCGTCGGGCCGGCCGCCTGTCCGGGTCTAGCCGACCGCGAGGTCGTCCCCGTAGACCGCGCCCTGCCCGTACCAGCCGTGCAGGTAGACGGTGACGGTGCCGGAGGCGCCGGTGGTGAACGGGACGCTCAGCTTGGTCCAGCCGGTGGAGGTGGTCCAGGTGCTGCCGGTGGCTCCGCCGCGCACGCCGAGGTACGCGTAGCTGCCCTGGACCCAGCCGCTCAGCGTGTACTTGGTGTTCGGGGTCAGGGTCAGGGTCTGGGTGCACTCGCCGGTCTGGGAGGAGGTGGGCGAGGTCTTCAGGGCGTACGAGCCCCCGTGCACCGGGGTGGTGACCACCGAGGCGCCGCTCTCGCAGCTCCACGGCGCGAGCGAGCCGCTTTCGAGGCCGCCGTTGACCAGGGCTCCGCTGCCGCCGCCCGGTCCGGAGACGGTCAGCGTGAAGGTTCCGGAGTGCGTGAGCGTGCCGGCGGCTCCGGTGACGGTGAGGGGGTAGGTGCCGGGCGCGGCCGAGGCGGAGGCGCTGACCGTGAGCTGCGCCGAGCCGCCCGCGGTGACCGAGGCGGGGCTGAGGGTGGCGGTGACCCCGGCGGGCGCTCCGGTCGCGGTGAGGGCGAGGGTCTTGGCGTTGCCGGAGGTGACGGCCGTGGTCACGGTGGCGGTGGTGGAGCCGCCGGGGGCGACCGTGGCCGAGCCGGGCGCGACGGAGAGGGAGAAGTCGTCGGCGACGGGGCCGCCGCCGCCGGTGAAGGGGGCGAAGGTGTGGGTGAAGTACCAGGGGTCCTGGGCGATGCCCGAGCAGGTGTCGGAGCCGCCGGTACCGGGGCAGCCGCCGTTGTCGCGCTGCAGGGCCCAGAAGGAGAGGGTGTTGATGCCCTTGGCGGTGGCCCAGTTGTAGACGGCGGTGGCGTCGGCGGTGGTGAAGGTCTCGGCGGCGCCGAAGTCGTCGATGCCCGGCATCTCGGTGACGCCGATCATGCCCCAGAGCTGGGCGGGGGTCTTCGCCGGGTAGAGGCTCGCGAGCTGGTTGTAGAGGCCGCCGGCCGCGTTCTGGGTGTCGGTCGCCATGTTGTGGGTGGCGTTGTCGTAGTAGTCGAAGGTCATCAGGTTCACGACGTCCACCCGCGCGCCGGCCGTCTTGGCGCTCTTGAGGACGGCGAGGCCGCTGCTCGCGAGGCCGCTCGTGGTGGTGGGCAGGGTGTACGAGATCTGCACCGTGCGGCCGTTCGCGGCGGCCCAGTCCTGGACCTTCTTGATGGCCTGGTTGCGGCGGTCGATCCCCGCCTTGTTGGTCAGCGAGTTGTCCTCGATGTCCATGTCGAGCCGGGTCATGTCGTAGGTCGTGATGACCTTTTCGTACGCGGCGGCGATCGAGTCCACATTGGTGCAGCTGTCGGCGATCTCGGTGCCGCCGTTGTCGGCCGCGTAGCCGCCGAAGGAGGGGATGACGTCCCCGCCGCGCGAGCGGATCGTCGTGAAGTCGGCGCCGAAGACGGAGGTGGACATCGGCTGGCTCGTGCTGCCGTTCCAGTACGGGGTGCAGGAGCCCTTGGCTTCGGCCTGCACGAAGGCCATGGTCAGGTACTTGGCTCCGGACTTCTGCGCCAGATCGGCGGGGCTGTCGGAGGAGTAGGCCTCGAAGTACGGCGCGAAGACGTGTGCGGGCAGCGGGGTCGCGGCGTGCGCGGCCGTGCCGGCGCCGATGACGAGGCCGGCGGAGGCGACGGCGGTGGTGAAGGCCGCGAAAAGGGCATGGAGGTGCCTGGGACGTCTCAACGAAGCTCCCGGTGGGGCGAAAGCGAGCGGGCGGACGCCTCATGATTGGTCTGGACCACCCCTGGGTCAAGGGTGCCGACCGCCCCAATCGCCGGGGGGGCGGGGGCGCCCGGGGGGGGCGGGGGGGGCGCGGGGGGGGGGCGGGCGGGGGGGCCGGGGCGTGTGGGGGGGCGGGCGCGGGGGGGGGGGCCGCGCGCGCCCCCCCCCCCCGCGCCCCGGGCGGGGGGGGGGGGGCCCCCCCCCCCCCCGGGGCCGTGTACTGCCGTCAGTGCGAGTCGGTGAGGGCCGGCGCGGGGGCCGGGGCCTCGGACGCGTCGGGGGCCACGGTTCCGGACGCGACGGGGGCCGGCTCCGCGGAGGTCTCGGCGACCCGGGGGCCGTGCGCTCCGCGCAGGCCGATCCCGCTGATCACCGCCACCAGACCGAAGGCGACGGCGCCGATGGCGAAGGTCAGGGTGAACCCGGATTCGGCCGGCAGCGGGGGAACCCCCGCCGGCAGGTGCTCGATCGTCTTCGACGCCAGGATGGTGGTGACGATGGCGCTGCCGATCGCGCTGCCCGTGGAGCGGGAGATCGAGTTGATGCCGTTGGCGATGCCGCTCTGGTGGTGCGGGACGCTCGCCATGATGACGGCGGGCATCGCCGCGTAGCCGAAGCTGACGGCCGCGCCGACGATCAGGCCGGCGCCGATCACCGAGGCGCTGTGGCTGTGGTCCAGCGCCAGCCAGCCGAAGCCGGCGGCGCCCAGGGCGGCCGCCACGGCGAGCGCGACGCGCGGGCCGCGGTGGCGGACCAGCTGGCCGCCGATCGGGGAGGCGAGGAGCGAGACGATCGCGCCGGGCAACAGGAACTCCACGGAGGCGCGCAGGATGGAGGCGTCGAAGCCGTAGCCGGTCAGGGCCTTGGGCATCTGGACGAGGTAGGAGACGCCCAGGAAGTTCGCGAACATGCCGAAGCCGACGAGGATGCCGGCCAGGTTGGCCATGAGGACCGGGCGGTGGACGAACATCTTCATGTCGACGAGGGGCTCGCGGACCTTGAGCTCGGTCAGCACCCACACGGCGGTCATGACGGCGGCGCCGGCGAAGCTGCCCAGCGTGCGGCCGGACGCCCAGCCCCACTCGTGGCCCTGGGAGATCGGCAGCAGGAGCAGCAGCAGGGCGATGCCCAGGGTGAGCGCGCCGAGGAAGTCCGTACGTCCGCCGGTCTTGTGCTTCGTCGCCGGAACCAGGAAGACGACGGCGAGCAGCGCGAGCACCGCGAAGCCGGTGGCCATCCAGAAGGCGTTGCGGTAGTCCGCGTCGGCGCCGGAGGTCAGCAGGCCGGTGGCGACGAGCGCGAGGCCGCTGCCGAAGGCGAGGGTGCCGCTGACCAGGGCCATCGCACCGGGGAGCTTCTGCGGGCGGACCTCTTCGCGCAGGACGGAGAGGGCGAGCGGGAAGATCGCGGTGGCGGCGCCCTGGAGGACGCGGCCGAGGATCAGCAGGGGCAGCGAGGACGCCAGGGCGGCCACGACGGAGCCCGCGACCATGACGCCGAGCACGGCCACCAGCGTCGGCTTCTTGCCGTGCTGGTCGCCGAAGCGGCCGAGCAGCGGGGTGAAGACGGCGGCGGACAGCAGGGTGGCGGTGGTCACCCAGCTGACATTGGCGGTGGTGGTGCCGAGGTCGTTGCGTATCAGGCCCAGGATCGGGACCGGCAACGTCTGCATCATCGACACGACCATGGCGGCCAGGCTCAGGGCGAAGACGATGACCGTCTCGTTCCGGTGCCCGCCGGCCTGGGAGGTGGCCGTGGCGGAGGGGGTGGGGCTCATGGCAGGGGGACCTTCTCGGTGCTTCAGATCGCAGATGTTTGACGTCATCAAGTACTTCGACTCCACCAGACGGTAGACGTCAATAGTTCAGGTAGTCAAGTAAAAGGTTGATAATATGAAACATCTTGAGTACGCTCCCGGTATGAGCGCCACCACCCCGCCCGCCGCCCCGACCAAGCTGGAGCTCCTGGAGCTGCTCGCCGCCATCGGCACCGCCCAGTGGCGCGACTTCGCGGCGGCCGCCGCCCACTACGGCCTCACCTCCACCCAGGCCAGGGTCCTCGCCCAGCTGAACGGCCCGCTGCCGATGCGCGGCCTCGCCGCCCTGCTGGTGTGCGACGCCTCGAACGTCACCGGGATCGTGGACCGGCTGGAGGCCCGCGAGCTGGTGCGCCGCGAGCCCGACCCCGTGGACCGGCGGGTGAAGAACGTGGTGGCCACCGACGCCGGCCGCGAGGTGATCCGTCGCGTGCGCGAGGAGATGCAGGCCACCCACGGCGCTCTGGACGTCCTGGACGACGACGAGAGCGCGACGCTCTACTCCCTACTGGAACGGCTCCGCCCGACCCTGGAGAAGGACGCCTGAGACGGCTCCGCCCGAACGCGTTGGCCAGGGGAAACGCCACCTGACAGACTGCAACGGCTTCAGAACATTCCAGGAGGACACATGTCAGACGAAACCGACACCCCGAAGAACGAATCGCCGGCCGAGGAGGCCAAGCGGAAGTTCAAGGAGGCCCTGGAGCGGAACGCCGCCAATGCGCAGTCCCAGCAGGCGCACCAGAGCCGGGCGAAGATCCAGGGCGCCGGCGGCAACCCCGGCGGCAAGAACAAGAAGGTCCGCCGCAAGACCGGCTGACCACGGCGCGGTCGCGGCGACGCGACGGCGCGGCAGCCGGCCTCGACGGGGTCAGGGACCGGTACACGGTCCGGATCCGGTCGGGGGCGGCGCCCAGGGATCCTCCACGACTTCGCACCCTGCGCACACGCGGCTTTGAGTCAATCGGCCGATGCCGGATGTCACCTGCGGGGTGCACTGTTCGGCCAGTCGGGTGATGGGTGATAACCCCCGGTGTCCGCGGCAGTTGAGCAGCTCGTCCCGCCGAGGGCAGCTATCTCATGCGACAGTGCGACAGAAGAAGGATCCCCCACATGTTCAAGAAGTTCATGGCCACCGCAGCCGCCACCGCAGCCGTCCTGGGTGCCGGTGCCGCCGTAGCCTCCCCGGCGATGGCGATCGGCAACGACAACGGCGTCAACACGGTCAACGGCAACGGTTCCGCGCAGATCTACGGCAACCAGGAGACCAGCGGCAACATGAGCCCGCAGATCAGCGCGATCCAGGGCTCGCTGAACAAGCTCTGTGTCGGCCTGCCCGCGAAGGTCAACGCCCAGTCGATCCTGGCCGCGGTCAACGTCGGCGTCCAGGACATCCCGGTCCTGTCCAGCCCGCAGAACCAGCAGTGCGCCGAGAACTCCACGCAGGCGAAGGGCGACGAGGCCCTCTCGCACATCGTGGACAACATCCCGGTCCTGTCCGGCAACCTCTCCTCCGGTAGCTGACCCACCAAGGCCACGCCGGTGCGGCGCCCTCCGGGGCATCGCACTGGCGTTTCCTTTTGGTCTAGACCTTGACAGGTTCAGACCACTTTCGCTTCAGTGGGCGGTGTTGCCTCCCCCACGGCAACTCCCCCCACCCAAGGAGCACTTCCGTGATACCCGCCCTTCGCCGCCGCGCCCTCTCACTGGCCGCCACCGCCGCCGTCACCCTCGGCCTCGCCATCGCCCTCCCCGCCTCCCCCGCCACCGCCGCCCCCGCCTGCGCCGGTGCGTGGGCCTCCTCGGCCGTCTACACCAACGGCATGAACGCCTCCTACGGCGGACACAACTGGCTGGCCAAGTGGTGGACCCAGGGCGAGACGCCCGGCACCACCGGCCAGTGGGGCGTCTGGTCCGACCAGGGCGCGTGCGGCGGCGGGGGCTCGACCGACCCGGACCCGGGGACCGGCAACCCCTCCGGATTCGTGGTCAGCGAGGCCCAGTTCAACCAGATGTTCCCGAACCGGAACCCCTTCTACACGTACAACGGGCTGGTCGCGGCCCTGTCCGCCTACCCGGGCTTCGCCAACACGGGCGACGACACCGTCAAGCGGCGGGAGGCGGCCGCGTTCCTCGCCAACGTCTCGCACGAGACGGGCGGACTCGTCTACATCGTCGAGCAGAACACCGCCAACTACCCGCATTACTGCGACAGCAGCCAGCCCTACGGCTGTCCGGCCGGGCAGGCCGCCTACTACGGGCGCGGCCCCATCCAGCTGAGCTGGAACTTCAACTACAAGGCGGCCGGGGACGCGCTCGGCATCAACCTCCTCGCCAATCCCTACCTGGTCGAGCAGGACCCGGCCGTCGCGATGAAGACGGCCCTCTGGTACTGGAACACGCAGAACGGGCCGGGCACGATGACCCCCCACGCCGCCATGGTCAACGGCGCGGGCTTCGGCGAGACCATCCGCTCCATCAACGGCTCCCTCGAATGCAACGGCGGCAACCCGGCGCAGGTGCAGAGCCGGGTGAACGCGTACCAGAGCTTCACCCAGCTGCTGGGCGTGACCCCGGGGAGCAACCTGAGCTGCTGAGGTTGCCGCCCGATGGCTCAGCGCGTCCGCAGCGTGGTGGCCAGCTGGGCCCGGGAGCGGACGTCGAGCTTCTGGTAGATCCGCGTCAGGCGCGCCTCGACGGTCTTCACGCTGACGAAGAGCTTCGCGGCCGCCTCCTGGTTGCTGGCCCCCTGGGCGACGAGCAGCGCCAGCCGGGTCTCGGCCTCCGTGAGGGCGGCCAGGGTCCGCGTCCCGCCGCCGCTCTCGCCCGGGGAGGGCTCGCGCGCGAGCTCGGTCCAGGGGGTGGCGCCCGCCTCGGCGAAGAGCTCGGCGGCCGCCCGGAGCGCGGCCCGGGCGGGTGCGCGCCGGCGGCGGCGCCGTTCCACCCGGGCCAGCGCGAGCAGGGTACGGGCACGCTCCAGCGGGAGCTGGAGGAGCGCGAAGCGCTGGGCGGTGGCCTCCAGCAGGGCCACCGCCGCCTCCGCCTCGCCCTGGGCGGACAGGCACAGGCCCTGGGCCCGGTCGAGGGCGGCGATCACGCTGGTGCGGCCGAGCGCCAGGGCCGTCGTACGGACCCGGGCCATCAGCTCGGCGGCCTCGTCCGGCGCGTCGGCGGCCACCAGGGCCTCGGCGAGTTCCCCGTGCCAGCGCAGGATCGAGGGGTCCACCACCTGCTGGGCGGCCTCCAGGCCGGCGACCCGGCGCAGGGTGGCCACGGCCTTCGCGGCCTCGCCCGTGGCCAGCTCGACCAGGCCCAGCGCGTACAGGCTGCGGGAGAGGAAGACCTGGTCGTGCTCCTCCTCGGAGGCCTGGATGCCGCGCAGGGCGTATCCGGCGGCGCGCGGGAAGCCGCCGCCCATGGCCTCGGCCATCGCGGCCACGTACCAGGCGGGGCCGGGTGAGAGGCCCGCCTCGATGGTCAGTTCCAGGGCGTGGCGGGCGTGTCCGGTGGCGGCCGCGCACCTGCCCCGGCGCAGTTCGACCTCGGTGAGGCTGCGCAGCACCTCGAAGACGTCCTCGGCGGAGCCGGTGCGCTGCACGGCGGGCAGCAGGACGAGCAGCTGGCGGCGGGCGTCGACGAGCCGGTCGTCGAAGAGGGCGTGGCGCACGGCGAGGTACTGCGGGGCGTTGCGCATGCCGAGCGGTACCTCGGGCGCGGGCAGGGCCAGGGCCTCGGTGAGGATCTCCTCGGCTCCGGAGTCCCCGAGGATGCGGCCCATGCGGGCCCGTACGGTCAGGGCCATCGCTTCGGCGACCTGGTCGCGGGGGGGGGGGCCCCGCGCCCCCGCGCCCGCGGGGGGGGGGGGGGGGGCGCGCGGGGGGGCCCGCGCGGGGGGGGGTGTGTTGCGCGGGGTCGGCGCGCTCGCG